>JAYUIW010000027.1:0-26196 GCA_043765655.1 bacterium | reverse complement strand
AGTCTACTACTGAATTGAATCTGAGTCAATAGTTCCTGATTTACAGTTCTGTTAAGTCGTTCACTTTTACCATTAGTTTGTGGTCTTCTGATCTTTGTGTAATAGTGCTTGATTCCCATTGAAATCAACAGTTTTTCAACAGCGTGTTGGGTCTTAATACCTTTGAACTCTTTACCATTTGGAGCCGTGGGCATCGTCTGGAACAAGTCCAGACTGGCATCCCGCTTTTTATCACTCAATATTGAATATATATTGGTACATGGAATACGAGCAAAGATTCTTTTCAAAGCTTCGGTTACTTGCCACTGATTCTGTCGTGGCGAGGCTTTGGACTGGGGAACCCAGTCCCCACTTCTCACTTTCCCATCAATAATCTCAAAATATGCTTTACGAGTACAGTCATCAATAAAGTTAAGCAAGTATTGTTTTTGACCTGGAGTCTTCTTATCGCCTAATATTGGCGGTAATAGTTTCAAATCCATATGAAACATTGAATTAGGTAACTTGTGTTCATATCTACTAGCTTTGATAGCTTCATTATGAGCTTTTTTTAGAGCAATTTTGTTATCTTTTTCCATTTGTTTGTTTTTTCTTTTGTCCAAATATTCTTGTGTCAAATATCGTTTATTAATTCTAGAATAGGCTTGAAGAGGGGTTTTGTTAGCTTCACTGATATTGTATCTTTTGAGTATGTAATCTAGCCAAACCCTACTAATACCAAAGATTTTACAGATCATAACCTTGGTATATTTTTTACCGTTTGAGTCTAGCTTTGTGAGATAAGTTTCACAGCAGTTAATGTGGGTATATTGACTAAACTTATTGAATGAGTGATTATTGTTCATATGAGGAAGTTGTATAGTACTAAAGATGCTACCACTTTTTAGTCTATTCTTCTATCCTCAAAATGTAAAGTATGCTCTAGGATTTACACCATATATTATTATCCTTCCATAGCTTGCAAAGCCTCAATTCTCGATTCAATGCTCGGGTGAGTGGAGAATAGACTTATAGCTTTTTCGCCCCAGTTGGTCTTGGGCTGCGCGATATAGAAGTGGCTCATTGCCGTAGATGGATTAGAGGTTGGAACTGGAGAATTGTGGAGCTTGGCGAGAGCGTTAATTAGTCCTTGTGGGTAACGAGTGAGTGTAACTGCGGTCGCGTCTGCTAGATATTCGCGGGATCTAGATACAGCCATCTGAATAACCAGAGAGATTATCGGCGCTAGAACAATTGCCGCCACGTAGAATACTATAACTAGTGGACTTTTGGAATCGTTGTCATCGCTATCTCCCATTCCACCCCACATTACAGACCGCATTGAGTAATCAGCCAAAAAGCTAATCACGCTGGAGAGCACCATTGTAACAGTCATAATCAAGATATCTCGGTTTTTGATATGCGATAATTCGTGAGCTAGAACTCCTTCTAATTCGTTCTTGTTAAGGATATCCAACAAGCCTTGATTGACGCACACATTGGCATTATTAGGATCTCTTCCACAGGCAAAGGCATTGGCAGACGGATCAGGCGAAATAAACAGCTTAGGCATTGGAATTCCTGCCGTTCGTGCTAGATTCTCTACAATATTACGTAGTTCAAAATTCTCATTCTCTCCGATCTCAACCCCACCAGCCGAAGCAATCGCCATATTCCCACCCCAAAAATACGCCACGAACGATTGACCAAGTGAGATGAATAGTCCGAGATAGGCAATTCCAGGGTTTCTAGTTGCTATCGCAAAAGCATAAAAAAATCCAGAGACAATGCTGACGAATAGGAAAATCAAGATCCAAGTTCGTGTAAAGTTTTTATTTTGTTGGGAATAGGCGGAAGTCATATTGATGGTATGTTGTTTATTCAAACTTAATACAAAGTTATAATTTTAATGGTAAAAATTTGTTTTGGGCGTTGTTTTATAACTGTCATTCTGAGTGTAGCGAAGAATCCCCTATTGTGCAGAATACACTTCCATTATGTCATTCTGAACTCGTTTCAAGATCTAAAAAGTTGTTATCTAATTTTAATTCTGCTAACAAAGATAAACATAGTTATTTTTTTCTTACTATTTTTGAAAGCTAAGGTAAATTTTTATAATTAACTCTAAATAATTTGAGACTTAAATTTAATACTAAAACTTAATAAAAACTATCTTAGATCCTGAAACGAGTTCAGCATGACGAAACAAGGAGTTTTCACATAAAACAAAAACTATAATAAATACCCCGTCAACTTTGTTGACACCCCTTTTACAAAAGGGGAATTTTTAAGTAAAGCTTTTTTCAAATTAAAGCCCGAAATAAGTTTGGTTATCCCCTTAATTCTGAGGTTTTTTGAGATTTTGGTCAAGAGGCTTGGCGGTTATATCACACTTCGCCCCGCGATCACACACGTACACCTTGCGATTAATCCTAAAATCAATGTATTTTAATTCGTTTTTTTTGAGCTTGTTATAATAAGTTTCATTTTTATTGTCCAAATTCTGCGACTGAAGAATATTCTCGAACTTGGCGATTCCTACTTCGGGACTGGTCAAGCTAGTATCAAAAAATAGTTCGGTCGAACTGCCTCCTGCACCTCCAACTTCAACCGTAACTTCGCCGTCCAAAATCGATAGAAACAAAATTTTTTGGATTGGAATGTTCAGAGCTTGGGCAGTTTTTTTGATTTGATTAACAAGTTTGATTTTGTTAAGGAAGTTCGAGTATTGGTTAAGATTAAGTTCACCGAAAGACACCAATTCCTGCCCAGTTTTGGGGTTAGTAATATTGATTTCAAAAGGTTTATTCACAATAATTAGGTTGTTTTTTTTGCCACTGAGATCTTGCCCCAAAATCTCTCCAGAATCTCCAATTAGCCAGACTTCTTCTTGATTATTAACCTTCACCAGTAGACTATGTGACGCAGGATATGTGGTAATCGACAACCTCGCCAGATTAGGATATTCCTTGCTGACAACCTCAACCTTGGACACAAATCCGAAGTTTTTTTGGGCAATCTTGGTAATGTTATTAGAATTCACGAAGAAGTAATTGTTATTAGGAACGAACCCCAAAACCTTGTCATCCTTGAGATCTTCAGTAATCTTATTGAGCTGGTTAATATTGAGATAGCTATTGTCCGAGAACGTGACTTGGTAGCGGTTAATGACCGCAGAGGTATCGATAATCGAAAAGTACAAAAATCCCCCAACCAAAAATGTCAGAATTCCAAAAAAAGTAATCTTCCCGAAGTTCTTGTTGACATCGAACTTGACGAGCTGTCTATTCACTCCACGAATCCACGAAAAGCTATATAGCTTACTCCAATCGATCAGGCTCCAAACTCTATGAGGATTAAGAAAGTGCAGAATTCTACCAAAGAAAGTCGCGTTATTATTGTTTTCAAAGTCTTTTTTGGGGATGATGTTAATCTCAGGAATCAGCGGAGAATTGGTTGTAAAAAGTTTTTGGCGGTAGTTTTTTTGGCGAGTTTTTTGGGGAGTGGAATTCCGAAATCCGTAGCTAGATGATGTGTTAGAAGCGTTAGAACTATTGCCAAAAGTTGAAGTCGTGTTAAAAGAATTGTTAAAAGAAGAATTGGAGCTTTGCTCTTTGCCAAACATTGTTGGAGAATCTTGCTTGTTATAATCCTTTTTCCAGAACGAGAATATTTTGAAAGATTTATTAGAAGATTTGTTCGATGGTTTACTAAAAGTTTTATTGAATAATTTGCCAAAATTAACACTAGAATTACTCTTATTGCTAGCTTTTTTCTTTTCAAGCTCCTTCTTAATAATATCAAAGGTCAAACCAAGATATTTTTTGGAGAATTCGAAGCTAAATTTTAGGAATACCTTAGAATATTTGAGAATATTAGTTAATACAAAGACAGCCAATCGCCTTAATACAGACATTAATTGAGCTATAATCTTGAAAGAAGTTGCTAGATATTTATTTTTCATTTTTGTTTTGTGTTCTATTACACTTAATTATGCACCAAAAGTACAGTGGATGTCAATGGAGGTGATAAAATAGAATTATTCTTTATATGCCAAATTTTGTGACAAAATATACATTGTTTGCTCTAATATTAATAAGTCTTTGCTAAGGTTTATATATTTTCTTCTATTTTTATCAGCTTGAACCGCGTATCTTTTTGGAAATAATTTTTTTAATCCTTGAATATACAGTTTCATATTTTGACCTACAATGAGATCCAAATACAACCTTCCGCTCAAATGTAATTCATTAAGAGCTTTGAGATTGTAATTATAAACTTGAATTTTAAGATTTTCTAAATTATCATGATCCAAAGTTAGTCTATTCTTTTTCTTTTTGTATTCTTCAATATCTGTAGGGGTTGTGAATCTAATTAGTTTTCCATCACCAATATCAATCAGACCATAACTATTAGAACCAATTCCAATAAGTGGAGTTAGCTTGGAATCATCCCATCGACCTTTTAGATAATCAATTTCTTTTTTACTTTCATTTGAGTCTTCAATTGTTATCCACGATCCACCAAGAGTGTCGGGGCTAAATTTACAAATTAAATTACTATTTTTTATTTTATTCTCTCTTTCAACTAACTTTTGAATGAATTTTTGCAATTCTAATCTTTCGTACAAATATTGCGAGAATGTAGGTTGATTGTCAAAATTTTTTTCTAAGCCATAAAGTGTAAATTGCCTACAACCAAGCTCAAAGGCTTCTTTTAGTCTAGTTTTTTGAAATTGTAAATCATTTTCTTTGTGCCCGATAACACTATCAAGATTAATAATTGAATTCGGTTTGATCTCCAATATTGTTTTTATAGCTTTATTTACAGCACTTTCTGACTCTGTTCGCCCGTCAATGTCAAACCCAAAACCTCCAATTGAAAATCTAATTTTGGTATTTTGTCCAAAAAATTCTGTGTGAAAATTAACAAGAGCTTGAACATATTTAGTAGTAAAGTTAGTAGGATTACCTTCATATGTAACTTCTTTAACTTCACCAAAATTAACCCCTCTTTCTCTAGCTCGGTTGTAAAAATTAGTAATTGATTCAACAGATTGAAGATTAGCAGTTCCCCCACCGTGATAAATTACATCGATTGGTTTTGTAATTCCATAAGATACTAATTGTTCAAGTTGTGCATTCGAATATTCTTGAATTGAATCTTGTGGGGATTTGTGAGAATCTTGTTCTCTATTTTCTAAACTTAATCTACGATTTTCTTCTTCAAGGGTTTTTATTGAATATCTACAACCTTCGCATCTACTTATGCAAAAAGGATAATACAAAAATAACTGGATTGAACCTGAGCTTTCTAAAGCAATTTTTAGTTGCAATGAATAATTTTCTTTTTCTTCTTTGCTCAAAAATCTCTCAGGAATTTGTGGATTCGCGTAGTTACCAATAATTTTTTGAAGTTGCCCAAACTCAGGTAACTTTGTCGTAATTTCATTTTCTTCTACAAAACTATGAATTATTGAAGCTCTAATTAAGCTTTTATTAACTGATTCTTGAATTTGTGAAAGTTGTGAAAAATTTTCTAACATATCTCCAAAATATACTTGCCTTTGTTTTATTTGTCAACGGATTTAGGAATACAAATCTTTCTAAAATAGACTTTCCTGCTGCGACTCGCTTGGAAATAGATTTTTGATGGTTGTGAGTAGCGATTTGAAGGAGTTTTGTTCCAGTAGATGATTCCCTGCATCGAGGTTGAAGCCTGTTAGAGTGAGCTTAGTGGATGGAACTTGATGGAGGGCGGACAATTGATAAGTATCGAGCACGCGGTCGTAGCCAGTAATTAATTTTTGGATTAATTTTTGTTTTTTGGGATTGGTTATATACGCCTTGATATCAAGATTAATTTCGAAGTTACAACTACGCAGGAATTTGGAATAATTATAAATACAATTATCATTGACTTCGTATAACGTATTAATTAATTCAAGATTATCTTGGACAAACTGATAAAAATGATAAAGCGAACCGATGGAATGCAGAATATCTGTAGCTGTTTTGGGACCTACTCCTTCTAAGCCTTTGAGATTATCACCATTATCGCCAACTAAGGCTTTATAATCTAACCACTGGCAAGGTTTGAGATCGTACTTTAGTTCGAAGTCTTTGGCATCAAAAAGTGAAAGTTCTCTAGCGCTATAGCTAGTTTCTCTCGTGAAGTTACTGCCAATTTGCTTTTGGGTCTGTAGGAATGCAACTCGTGGCATCGTAAGAATCTGGTATAGATCCTTGTCCGCCGAAAAAATTAAAATCTGATTGTTATTCGCCTTAGTTCCCTCCATAACCTCGAGATGATTGAAGTCAAAAATCGGAAATTCAAAAGAATTAGTCTTAGACGCTTTATCAAACAAAGAATCAGTAGAATCTAGAACATTAATTAACTTATGGCTTGGTTTTTGGGAATTTCGCAGTAAACCCTTGAAGTCTGTAAGAATCTCAACTGTGGTGCTGAATATTATATCATCGGCTTCCCATCCTTCGACCCAAAAAGAATTAGGACTAACCAGCCTACACCACTCATTAATCACCGGAATCTGGTCAATTAGAGCCTGCTCAATTTCTGCCCTACCCGCCTTATAATCGACTTGGACTTTGTGTCGCCATGTTGCCTTGGGAGTATCACCTGCGAAAATAACTTGGTCAGGATTATGTTCTTTGATCATTCCCAAAAAGCTTTTGACAAAGCCAAAAAAAGCCCCGACTGGGCGACCGTCGAATGTTAGATTAGGATAAGCAAAGTAGGATTTGTACAATAGATAGCTGGTGTCGATAATTAGAACTTTCATATTATTATAAGTATGCCATAAGTTAGGAATAATTGGCAAGGAATATAAATGAATAATTGGCAAGGAATATAAATTTTAATGAATTCAAATAAGAGATTTTGACCATACTGCAAAAATAAGGTAAAATATATTTTATAAACTATAAAAAATCAACTAAAAACTATGTCACGAGAAGCTACACCAATCATTAATAAACTAACTCCAATTGAACTTTATCCTAAGCAAAGACAGTTTAATTCACCTAATTCTAAAGGAAATGAATTACCTAGTAATCACTTTATAAACGAATCTCAAAGTGTACAAATACAAAGGCAAGGAAGTGTAATCCCTTGGAACAAGCGTGGATTAAGGTTTTGGGAACCAAAGTATGAAACAATTACTGGAACTGAAGAATATCGACAATATTTCCAATCTAGAGATAGCGAAGGTAGGGTTGTAAGTTTTGCAAAATTATCCGAACATTTAGATGATGAAAGTTTTGAAAATTTTTTGAGTAATTTTGGTGAACATAGGAACGGACATTTAAATATGCTTGAAAGTCCATATCAGCTAAGTGAATATATACATGATTTAACTTTATTAACTTCAGGTCTAAAACAATCTGGTAGAGATTTTAGTAAGATAATGAATGAAGAACTCCGGCTAGATATAACCAAACTATTAGGTGAATTAGAATTTTATATTGTCTATCCAACTAATTTTTATAAAAGAAATGATGAAAGTACTAAAACAAATATAATTAATGTAATGATACTTTTTCCTTTACTCAAAAAATTACTTCCTGAAATTCAGATAATAAACCACTGCGAGCTCCAAACAAAAAAATACTTATCTGAAAATATATCATTTCCAAAAATTGAAATGAAGGATATTAAAAAATGCTTTGAAGAATTTAAGAGTACATTTATTAATCAAAACCGAACAGATTTTGGACCTAATTATCCATCGGTAGACTTTGAGAATGCTAATTCTGATTTTGATATGATGCAAGAATACCTTAGAAGTGTTGATTTTTATAGTTATTTAGATAGTTTTGAAAATAGTAAAGATATTGAGAGTATTTTAGAATATTTTATGACGAATATTATCAACCAAAAAAATAGGGATATGAAAATTGAATAGTTCGTAGAATAAATCTTGTATCAAAATGTTATTGAGATATTTTTTGTTAAAATAAGTTAACTTACAACCTTTACAATTTTTGATTTATAATCCACAATATAATATATTCCAAAATGTTATTTTTTTAGCAATCTATGAATCCACAACCTACCAAAACTAATTCTAATTCTACCAATAATTTGACAACTAATATCTGGTCGAATATCTGGTCTAAACTTAAAGTAATTCTAGTTACAATTGTCTGCATTCTCACAACTGCGGCCTCCTGTAGCCTAAATCCTTTTGGTAGTAGTGTCAACGGAACTCTGGGAATGATCAAGTACGATTCTAAAGTTAGCCCGAATTTTGGTGAAATCAATACAACTATAGATGTTGCAGGCAAGAATCTTAGCGGGCTTAGTATGAGCTCTATCGTCAAGATATATTCAGTTGATAGTTCGAGAGTGTATATTCTCACCAAAGACAAAGGAATTCTGCGAACTGGAGATGGTGGCGCCAGCTGGAACCAAATCTATATTGTCCCAATTACTTCTAACGATTCTAATATCCGCCAGCAAGAAATTGACGCCAACGCTTCGATTACGGTTCAAGATCTATGGATTGCCCAAAAAAATAAAAATATTATTTATATCGCTGCCAAAAAAGACAATCTCGCTAAAATATACAAAACTAAAGATGGTGGAGTTACATTCGAAGAAGTGTATAGCGAAGTTGACTCGTCCACCTCAGTCCAAAAAGTTGTCGTAGACCAAAAAAATGCTGATCATGTGTACGCACTTCTTAATGAAAATGCTTTGATTCAGACGTTCGACGCCGGTAAAACTTGGCAAAAACTAGACAACTATACCAAGGACAAATCTGACAAAATCGTAGAAGTTGGAACTTTGCCAGGAAGCGATTCGGAAGCTTTTTATATACTTTTTCAACGAGCTGGATTCGCGTATACTAACGATGGCAAACTCTGGACTACGCAACCTCTAACCAAGCTTCCCGAAGAATCCAACCTACCCGTTGTTGGTGATAATATTGTTGACAAAACTAAAAAAAGTGTTCTGGACGCAGTTGGCAACAAGGAATCCTTCGGTGAGTACAAAAAAATCAAGTTCATTCCCTCCAAAAATAGTGGAAACTTCGCTACGCTTCTAATCGCCGATCAAGGCTTGTGGATATCGACTAATCTCCAAGATGGCTTCAAAAAAATGTCCAAAATTCCAATTCAATCCAACGCAATTGAACTTAATGACTTTGCAATCGACAAAGACAACAAAATCTACGGAGCGATCAAAAATACAATATGGGTAAGTGAAAACGGCGGTCAAAGCTGGAAAAAACTCAATATCGAATTCCCGATTGGCAATGTCAGCAAAATCAATATTATTGTAGATCCGGCAACCAATAATCAGGTAATCTATGTAGGACTAACGGCCGACAAAGTATAGTTTGACATTAGTGGAATTGTGTTGTATAATTCATACATGGAAAATAAAAAACTAGCTCAAACACCAGAATTAAGACTAAAACACCCAAGAGAATATTCTAAAAAAAATGTTTATAAGATTGTTCGTTTATACCTTATATTCCTTCAAAAGATATATGACAAAGACACAAAATTATTGCGAGAAACTTTTCTTAATACAAAAAAGAAATTAAATATAATATACAGCGAAGATGGTTGGTTAAAACAAGAAAATATTTTGTTTGTTCACGATATGTTGTTCCATATTTTGTCAGGTTTGAACACTGATCAAGTTTCTGACTCCGTATATTTTCATAACAAATCTTATAAACTATTGTCCCAAAGTATTTATTCTAAATCATTATATGGTGAGCTTAATTTTAGTTACTTTGCAAGTTTATTTAATCAAAAATTACACGAATACACGAACATTGAATTTGAAAATATCGACCTAACTGAAAATTTTTACAGTATAAACAAAGGAAACAAAGGCTTTAATTTTCAAGAATTTTACAAAGAATTAGACAATACAATTAAGCTAAGATTTGATGAGAGCACTTTAAAAAATGCTTACGATTTGTTTAATTTGTTTAATGAACAAAAACATAATGAATATCTTTCTTTTGTATCCGAAATGAAAAATGAAAATTCGACATTGAACAAAGATTGGCTAAAGCAAATTGGCAGACAACAATATTTATTTTTTAGAATTCAAGATCAAATGATGAATATAATGGCGATAGCTTTGCCCAAAATGTTAGAATACGAGGATTACAACTGGGAAAGTATCTACAAAGACCCAGATATTCAAAATTATTTAGATAATAATGCCAAAATTAACGAACAATTTAACAACCCTCAATATGATTATTTGTTTGATTCGGAGTCTCATCAAGCTAATAGTTTTTGGGAAGAATTCCACGCCAAAGCTGATCAATTTAATAAAGAATTAAAAAGGTTTTTATCCTTACTTAGCTTCGACAAAGAAATTTATTTGATAATCAATCGTAGGAATGGTTTGTAAATATACCTAATTCTTGACATTCCTTGGCAATACTGGCATAATTCTAGTAACCAAAACCTGATTCCACTATGATCCAAACAAAGCAAATAATCCTTAACAGTCAATTACTATCCTACTATTCAATAACTTCAGATAAGAATAACTCTGAGTTAATCGATCCCAAAAACGCAATAATCTGGCTTCACGGCTGGAGATCTAATAGTAATAACTGGACGGCTATTATTCAAAGAATCCTAAACCAAACAAGTAATCAAAACCTACAAAGTTATCAAAACATCGCCATTGACTTCCCTGGATTCGGGCAATCTCCAATCCCAAGCAACATCGAGCAACAACCTTGGACTCTACAGCAGTACGCTGATACAATCTACGAATTCATCCGATCTCAAAAATTTAATAAAGTAATTCTGGTTGGACATTCCTTTGGCGGTCGAATAAGTATGTTGCTGGCTAGCAGTAAATACGCTTACAAAATGCAAGATACTCTAGGAAAGATAATTCTAGTTGGTTCTCATGGATTCGCTGACAATTCTAAAGCCAAAAATATTAAGCAAACCATCGCCAAAATAGTCAAGCCAATATTTAATTTGGAATTATTCCAACCGCTCAAAAAAATAATCTATACTTCTATGGGTTCGCAGGATTATCTAGCAACTCCAAAACTCCAAAAAACCTTCGTTAACGTAATCAATCAAGATCTTAGTGAGAATATCAAGACAATTACCGTTCCAATTAATATGATCTGGGGCGGAAGCGATGAGGCAACTCCAGTAGAATTTACAGACAGAATTAAGGCTTTGGCAGAGCAATCACCTATAGTTACGATTGATATTATAGAAGAGGCAGGGCATTATTCATTCCTTGACCAAAGTAGTCAGTTCATAAGTATCTTTGATAAGATTATCTAACCAAGTCTACCAAATAATTCCACCCTATACCAAACCAAATTCCAATGCAACGTTCCAAATTCTTCTACTATATTTTTACCAGTTTTTTTATTTTGACTGTGCCTTTTTTGGTATTTTTGTCTTTTGGATACAATATTAACCTCGAAAAAATCGAATTTCAAAGCGAACTTAGCGTAGATATTCAGACTTATCCAATCGGTGCTAGTGTCGCAATCGGAGACCAAAAGCTAATAACGCCAACCGAACTTAGATTAAATCAAAACGGTAATTACAACATTAGCGTTGGTAAAGAAGGGTTCAAGAATGAAAGTTTTAATTTGTTCAAAAAAGAAAACGAAACTAATTATATTAATCTCAAAAATCTCTGGCTTTTGCCATCCAATCCCTTAGAAGTTCTAGCTCCAGATAATTACTACGCAACTAATTCTCAGCTCAAGTTATCACAATCTACTAAGTCCACTCAAAATAGCCAATCAGAATCAACTCAATCTTCCAGTCTTAGTTCTAGTATTACTTCCAAAATCGAACAGCTTAACTTTCTAGATAATGGGCAAAGTATAGTCAAATTCGACAATGATTACTATGTCCAAAAATTCAATTTCAAAAGCATGGTTGGTGAGCCAATCGTAATTAGCGACAAGCTATTTTCTGCCAAAAATCTTAATACTAAGCTACTAGAACCCAGTAATATTCCCAAATTAGAACAAGCAATCAAGAATAATTTTGACAAATTAGATGAGAATAGTTATTATAGTAATAATCTTATTTTGACCAAAAAATCCAATCAATACTTTTTGATTAATCTGGATAATTACAATCTCAATGCCAAGTTCGTCGCCAAAAAATCCAGTAGTGAATACATAATTCTAGACAATAATTCCAGTCTGTGGTTGTACGATATTAACACTGACAAAACTAGCTTTGTGGACAAAGGCTTCGATGAAGCTTCGCTTGCGGTTGCCACCAATTCAATTTTTTTGACTAAAAAAGACAAAATCTTCAAAATTCCAGCCACCCAAATCTCTAAAGAAACCCAAATCGATCTATTCCTCTTCCGTGAAAATAAGCAATTTCTCAAAAGTATTGATTCTTCTAACGACATCAAAAACGAATTAATTACCGAAAGTATCTTCCAAGGATATATAATCCAAAACAACGGCAAACTATGGTTCATGGACGATACAAATCCTAATGACAAAAAAAATAGTGAGCTAATCGCCAAAAATGTTCTCAAAACCACAACACAAAAAGACTCTGCCTTCTGGATAGATTCTAACGGAGATCTTATGGAGCATAACTTTTTTTATAAAAATGAAAGAAAATTAGCTAGTGGAATTGATCTAACATTCCAGAATTTGTCAACCAATAAAATAAGCCAAACCATTCAAGGATCTAGTCAAATAAGCAATTCCAGTAATTCACAAGATTCTCAAAATTCTAACCAACAAAATTTGAATCTGCAAAATGAAACAACTCAGGAACCAGCTAACACTGAAACCAAAGCTGAATCTTCGGCAAGTAATTCGTCTATTGATAATATTCAAATCCTGGAACTAAAGCCCAAAAATATTATCCAAAAAAAGGTTGACTTTGAACTGTTTTATTCCAAGGACTGGAGACGAATTATGATATACAACCCTTCAAAAACCATCTCAGTCTGGAGCGACAATGAGAATATTAATCCTAATCTTATAGCTACCGCTCCAATTGTGTGGACCGAAGGACAATCTTGCCAAAAACTAATCGAAAATGGAACTCAATTCTGCATCAAAGAAGGCAAGCTCCATGTCTACAAAAACAACTTCCTGATTAACTAGAAAATACCCGGCTCTGAGTAATCACATAATCTAGCGGTATATCGTGAAGCTCAACTGACAACTCTTGAATTTTTTGGCAATCATAGGCCAATCCAACCAGAATTACATCTGAATTAACTTCTTTTAGTTGGCTCAAAAATCTATCGTAATACCCGCCGCCGTAACCAATTCTATGAATTGTATTATCAACAAAATTAAAACCTACCAAGGGTACAATCACAATATCAATCGATTCTAAGTCCCCAAATTTTTGGTGGCTCTCAACTGGTTCAATGAACTTTCCATTATTCCCAAAAATAGTCTGAGAATTAACTAGACAATGCTCCATCGTTGTTAGTGAAATAACCTTAGGAATTACAACCTCAAAATTAGCATTAGCCAGTCTAAAATTATCCAAACTACTTGCCAAAATTTTATCCGAATCCAAAAGCCAGTGCGTATCAACCTCAGAATTAGCACTCCAATAAGTATGAATTATAAGGTTAGTTTTGGTTAAATTATTCGAAAAATTAAGTGAAGTTTGATTTAAGTTTATTTTTTTTTGCCAAAACTCCTGTCCCATCAAATTCTTGACTATCAAATCATTCCAAGTCATTCTATCTAACTCAGTAATTGAATTTCTAATCTTGATTAGTTCTCGTCGTTGTTGAGTTTTGGAGATCATTTTTTGATATCATAAAATTATAATCGTTGGACCAAAATATATCTACATAACAGTGGATTCAGGGTCTAATGAAATACCAGAATAATCTGTAATTTGCTCTAGTGGAACATTGTAATCTTTAGATTTTTGGATCATTGTATCTCTAATGTCCTTGCGAATTGTGTAAGCAATCTTGAATAATGTTGTGTACAGTAGGAATCCATTACCAAGATTAATGTTGTTGATAATATTCAACATGCGATCGAACCTAGCTTTCATACCCTCGAATATATTAGTAAAAAATCTATCCATTTCTTTGCCCAGATTATTAACGAATTGATCAATAGCAACACCAAAGTCTGGACTAATATTGGCAGTTATAGCCTGAGCGTTAAGCCCTTGTTGGAAGCGATAATTATTAATATATGTACATTGTTCTGGAGTGGTTCCATTGAGAGTGATTAGATTCGCAGCCTTAGCAATATTAACACCAAGATCACCAGGCTTACTAACATCATACGCTACATCAAAACTAGGATCAACATCGTAAAATAATTGGTTTTTACAGTCTTGGGTTTGACCAAAATTGAAGAACGCAATTTGTTCTTTTGTTGCAGTTTCTATTCTACTATACCGCTCACTTAATACAGAGTATGCATTACCTCTAGTCGATATACTACATGGACGATATGGACTAAGAAGTCCGACAATTGGAATTTTGCCAAAGGCGTTGTTTGGTTGGGCACATTTTTTGGCGCTAACAAGATCGTCTATCTGTAGCTTCGCCTCTTCCAGATTATCAATCAAAAATGACCTTCCTATAACCCCAAGTTCTGGAGTTATAGCTGATGCTGCGTTGAATATCTGAGATAATCCGCCATCAGTTGCCAGTGCGTCTCCAATGATATCATACTGTGAATACCGCTGAATATTCATAAAATCCATCCAGCTAATCGTATCTTGAACAAGATTAATAATCTCATAATTATCTGCAAGCCAGCTTCTATCTGTTACAGCTTCTAGACTATTTTTGCCAGTAACTAGTTCAATTGCAAGGTCTTTGGCACCTTTAAAATTAGAATTACCTTGACCTTCTTTGCCATGAAGAGATCCAAATACTTTGAATCCAATAGCTATTCTAGTTCCGCTTACAGCCGTTGCTAGTTTTTGGACTGTGGATATAATCTGGTCAAGTGTATTAAGAATAGAGCTAAACAAAGAATTAATCGCCGAAAAAAGCTGGTTAATAACCTGGGCGACAAGAAAATTCAAAAGAACTTCGGTATATAGCTTATTAGAAATTCCAATAAAAATTGCTGCCAATTCCTTTCCAAGCTCAAAAACTGGCTGTGGAACACCTGGAACACCTGGAACACCAGCATTTACTTTGATTTCTCCAAGAGCAATTTTTTTGACCATTGCGTGAACTCTTTCAATCTTGGTTTTGCTGTAACTCATTGTTAATTGACCATATCCAGCCTTTATCATTCGCATATTACTAGAGTAATCACTCATCCCCAAGAACATCATCGTAGCCAAACCAAAAGCTAAAGTTCCTACTAGAATTTGCTTTGTGAATTTTGGAATCTTGTTAATATAATATAATAATTGATTGAAGTAGTTCATATTTTGGGCTATAAAATTGATATATACTTTTTATTATACTCTAATTAATATGTATAGTCAAAAAGCTGATTGTATCCAATCTATTTTATAATTTTGATTACTCAAAAATGCTTATTAAAGTGTTCTAAAAAACAAGATAATACTAGGTTTTAACAATGTTATTTTTATCCAAAACTTAAGACCTAATCAAATATTTGACATTACCCAAAAACTGTGATAAAATAAAAGTATGAACGAAAAAACTAATTCTGTGCTTAATAAAACTTCTACTGGCCAAACAATCGAACAAAACGACTTGAAACCTCAAAATCCTGTTGAAAAAAATGAAATAAATTCAACCCTTTTAGGTGTTATAAAAGGAAAAGCGGAAGATGCTTATGTACATACTCATAATGGTGTTGTAGGTGGAATAAATTCGACTTGGCAAAAAGCAGAAATGATAAAACCCGCTGGATGGAGCTATCTTAACTACTTTTTGATGCTTGGCGTTACTAATGGTTTGGGAGCTTTTGTTGCTGGTTCTAATTATAGTGCTGAGTTAATCAAAAGAGAAATTGAACCAAATGCTAAAATCGATCTAGATGCAATAAATAATCCTGTATTATTAAGAACAATTAATCAATTAGTTAACGCTATTAATGCCACAATTACTGCTAGTGGTAATAGTGATTCATCTATGATAGACTACGGTAATGCAAGATCTGGTAAGCATAATAGAGATTATGGAAATAGTACTAGACAAAAATATATGATTAAATTGCAAAACGCAGAAGATCAATACTCACTTGACAGTGCCAAACTATGGCAAAAAAGAACTAAGTTACAAAAAGCTCACCAAGGGCTCGCAAAATTAATCAAAACACTTCCCAAAAAAGATCTTGACAGACTCGATATTGATTTGATTCAAGCTATTCACAACGCTACGAGAAGTGGAAATTATGACCTACTAGCCAAACTCCAAAAAAGAATTACAAGCGACAGACCGCTCCAAAAAATAGCTGAAGAAAAAATTACCATTGAACCAAGGCTCAAAAAAATTAAACCACCTGAATTCGTACTTAAACCTACAAAGAAATCAAAAATCTTTTCTGGAGTTATAACTGCAGCTGTGGTCTTAGTTGCCTATAATCCGTGGCTCAAAACTCCAGTTAGACAATACTTGGACAAGCAAGCAAGAGTGAGTCCGTTGGCAGATTTTATTGTTAAAGGAACGGACCTAGCCTATCATACAATTGGGAAAGGAGCCAAAATTGCAGGCGATAACATTGTATCAGGTATAGCTAATATTGTAAGCAACAATCCAAAAGCCTCACAATCTACAAAAACTGACTTAGATGACAAAAAAAATAATTTGGATAATAGCTTAAAATCAAAAAATGATAGTCTAGACTATTCATCACCAATAATGGGATTGACGGTTGACAACTCCAACAGGGAAAAAAGTAAATCTGCTAAAGTTGATTTTGAGATTATCGGAAAAGATGCGTATTATGAATACAACAAAAATAATCACTACTATGCCACAACGAGTACAACTGTCACAAGCGTAACAAATCAATACAAAATTATTAATCGTATCCATGAGTCAAAAATTGAAACTGATTACGCAGAAAACTCCAACACTAAAATAGGAATTATTTCATTAAACTTTCTAAAGTATGCCTTAAATGAAGAAGATAATAATCCCGAAAGTAATATTACTACTAATCATAGAATAAGTCTAGACGTAAGAGAAAGGAGAATTATGATTAATGTTCCCACTGGAACTGAGCTTGCTAAGATAAAAATTGATTTATTATTCCATCCCACAATGGCAAAAATGCTCGATCTAAAGAGTATCGATACTTCTCAATTAGGTTTTGTTAGTCTTGCCATTAAGCCAGAATTTAGAAAAGAGGTCAAATTTTTGATACAAAATAATTATCACAAGCCCTCTATAAAATATCCAGAGTTTACAATGCCGATCAAAGAATCTGATCTTGTTTCTTCATACCAAAATGATACTGACAAGATGAACAATGTTAAAACTTATAATTTTAAAGAGTTTACTTTTGATGAAGATCTTTACAAAATCGATTATGAAAAACTAGAAAATGAAGGCATAAATTTTGTTGGAGGTGGGAATCCTGGTAGTTTGTATCCAGAAGAGCAAATAAAACTACAAAAATATTTGAGTAAGAATGGTAGCATTCCATTGTTTAAATTAAAACTTACTTCTATAAATCAGTACAATCCAACAAGTCTCGTTATATCAAAATCTGTAATTAATGGTAAAGACATTCAAAAAACTTATAATATAAAGGTAAACAAAATTCACGCTGACACAACTATAGAAGAGACTCTAAAAAAGATTGATACTTTAAATATCAGTAAAGGACTTACAGCAAAATCTTTTGGAATACCTCTTGAAATAAAAAAAGGTTCCAAACTAAGAGTACCAAAGTTCGCGGGTGCAAAAGTATCTGCTTATTCGTCTAATAGTTCAATTTATATTGATAACTACAACGGATATATTACAATCAATGAATATGGAAACAACAATTCAAGTAATGTTTTTGTTGTATACACTCCGCAACAAGAGAATTATTATGATCAAAAACTTTCTAATCTATATAAATCTGGAACTGATAATTATTTGCCATCACCTAATTCTGGACTAACTAATATATCTGAATTGGAGAAAAAGGATAATATTATGTCAGCGGCAAAACTGTTAGAATCTGCAGCTCCACAACTAAAAATAAAAATAAATGAGTGGAAAAATAAAATTGCACAATCTAAGAATGAACAAGAAATGAAAGATATTATTCTAGAAATTCAAGACTATATCAACAAAAATAATTATTATGGATACAGCGAAGAATTAAATAAAAAAATTACCGCAAGTGATAATGATCTAGGCAAAATATTTGGTATTATTAGCAATAATATGTATGATTATAATAAAGAAAATACAATGTGTCAAACCACCAATTTACTGTTAAGAGTTGTACTCAATACTCTTGGAATTGAAGCCTTGCAACAAGGAGGTTACATCGATGATAACGAAAATGGAAAATTAGAACATGGTGAGCTACATAGTTTTGTTGAGGTAATAACCAGAGATGAATATGGCTCAGCATCTAGTACAATATATGACTCTTCCAAAAAAAGAAAAGAATCAACACCAAAATTTGAATTCAAATTTCCAGAATTTGATAAGTCCAGTGTTGAAATAGTTTTGGCATTAATTATAGCTAGTATTATTGCTCCGAAAGTAATAAATGAATTGAATAAAAGAATCAAAATGGAGCAACTACTCAAAAAAATTACAGCTTTTAATCTTAGTGAGTTAATTACATTAGCTTTCCAAAAAATCAGTGAAAGACCAAGTGTATTAGAAAAAAAGCTATCAAAATTAGATCCTTCACTTCAATATTTAATAAGAGCTGTTTTGACTCACCCTAAATATAGTGAAAAAAATGATGTATCGAGCAATCCGATAAATAGTTACAAAGTAAATTCAGAAAATCTTAAATCAATTCTTTTTACGCCCGAAAGCAACTTTCAACAATTAGAGGCTGGAATTGATGGGATTACTGACTTGGTACAATTACAATATCTAGAAAAAATAATATTAAGCAATATTCCCAAAAATCAACAAAGCAGAGTAAAATCAGTATTCAAAGAGTTAAGAAAAAGATATTTTGGTAAAACTGAAAATAATTAAGAAGTATAAATTTTAGTTTCGGACAAAAAAGTTTTGGTCAAAAAAATTATAACCTTGACCAGATACTACTAATTAGGTTTAATTCTATAATCTATGGAATTTACTAATACCCAAAATAACACTGAAAACACTTCTCAATTCCGAACTCGTCAAGCTCCTAGCCCTACTGGTTTTTTGCATATTGGAACGGCGCGAACTGTGCTTTTTACCAAAATTATCGCCATAATAAACAGTGGAATATGGTACCTGCGACTAGAAGATACAGATAGATCTAGACTGCAATCTGATAGCGTCAAAGTCCTCCTAGGTGCAATGGACGCAATTGGATTATCTGCGGATGAAGGAATTTGTTTGGCAAAAAATAAAGTGGAGAATAAAATTAAAGAAAGCGTTGAAAATCAAGAAAATCAAGAACTTGAAGAGAATCCAAATAATGAAATTGATGAATTCTATGGAATTGCCCAAAATGGAGATTACAGACCATATATTCAATCTCTACGATTACCAAAATACCACAAAGTAGCTCAAGATCTTATCGACAAAAGACTAGCTTATTGGTCGTATCTATCGCCAGAGGAAAAGCAAAACCTCCAAGAACTCAAACAAGTTACCAAAGCTCCAATTGATTACTTCCAGGCGATTCTCAAGCATAAATATCACCACCTGATGTTCCAGAGTGTGGAAGACGGACTGAGCGACGATTTCAAGCCAGTATTAATGTACAAAATCCAAAGAAACTCCAAAGTTACTTGCAACGATTTGCTTCTTGGCGAGAGCAAATTTAGCCTACTATTAGAGGAAGACTTTGCGATTCTCAAGTCCGATGGATTCCCGACTTATCACCTTGCTCACCTTGTAGACGACTACGAAATGGATACTACAGTTGTAATCCGTGCCCAAGAATGGTTCCCATCCTTCCCAAAACACCAAACAATGTTCATGGATTATTACGGAACCGTTCCTGATTATATCCACCTTCCTTTTATCCTTGGCGAAAACGGCAACAAAAAAATGTCCAAACGAGATGGTAATGTTAACCTTCAGGATTATATTGACAAAGGCTATACAGCGGAGGCAATTATTAATTATTTGGCTTTTTTGGGGTGGAATCCCGGAACTGAACAAGAGTTATATCTGAGCCCAGCTGATTATAGCCAATCGTATTAGAATCAATATTGTTTTTGACATTAGTAATATTATATTGTAAAATAAAGAGATTATAAATAACAATTCTAAACTAATTTTTCATGCATATAACTCAGCTTGAATCAACTATAACTCCAGAGCCAAAAGTAAATACTTTCAAAGAAAGTACTTTTAAAAGAACCAAAACCCAAGAACTTACTGATCACTATTTGGTTGGTCAAACTATCCCAAAAGTTCCAGAAATAAAACCAACTTCCCAAATTGAAGTTCCAGCAAATGTTAGAGAATATGTAAGTTTTACCAAAGAAGGTTTTTTGGTTTTTAAAATCTCAACAAATAATCCAGATATTAACTCTAACTTTTATATAGAAGTATTTAGGTTGAGCAAATTTTACCCAACGCTCAAAATTGGAAGTGAAGTTCCTAAAGGTGTTGATTACCCAACTGAAGTAACAGTTAAAAGCACTGATCCAAAAATACAACAAGCCTTTGTAGACGAGCTATATCAGATTGTTAAAGATATAAATGAAGGTAAAATAATCCCAAAAAAGTTCGAACAAACAATCAAACAAACTAGCACAAAAACTGTCGAAATTGATCTTTCTAAATTCCAAAATCCAAGTGAAATAATGCAAAGTTTTAAACTTTCACCTAAGTTCAGGTTCGACAGAGTGGAAGTAAAAGCTGACAAGAATGGTAATCCAAATAAAGTAATATTTACAATCGACTCAGGAGTTAGTATTTATGGCTTCGTGTTAAAACTAAGAGAGTTTAGTACAATTGAGCAATATCAAAATTTTTTGAGATCAAATAATCCAGCTCCGATCCAAACTCCAAGTATTCAACCAAACAAACAACCAAGAGTTCGCTAACTCCGATGCCTGCCTTTTGACAAATAGTAGATATATATAGTAGAATTAACAATATGTTTAGTATCAGTAGTCGCCCTACAATTCGTGAGATTCACATACTTTATCGACAATCCAAAGCAACCCCAACTCAGGTTACTCAATTTTTTCTCAATAGAATCAAAGAAAAAGATTCAGAAATTAATGGCTTTGTTAATGTTATTGCTGACTTCGGGCTAGCTCAAGCCTCTATGCTGGACAAAGAATTATCAGAATCCAAGAATATTGATGAACTTCTAATGTCCAAGCCACTTTTTGGGATTCCTTTTGGTATCAAGGACATTGTTCAAATCGAAGGTCAAGTATTCACCGCAGCCAGCGATATTCTCAAAGGCTTCAAAGCTCCATATTCTTCAACAGTGTACCAAAAGCTAGAAAAAGCAGGAGCAATTGCCGTTGGTGTGTGCAATATGGACTCGCATGCGATGGGAGCAAGTGGTGAGAATTCGGACTACGGTCCGTCTAGGAATCCTTTTGACACTAGTAGAACTTGTGGTGGATCTTCATGTGGTTCTGTAGCTGTAGTTGCCAGTGGACAAGTCGTCTTCTCGATTGGAACGGATACTGGAGGTTCGATTCGCCAGCCAAGCGCCTTCACGGATCTGGTTGGAATCAAGCCAACATATGGACTGGTCTCGCGTTGGGGAATTGCTCCAATGGCATCTAGTCTCGACCAAGCAGCTCCTATCTCTAACAGCGTCGAAGACAACCTAAATATTCTAGCGATAATTGCAGGCGAAGATTCCAAAGATCAAATCAGCATTAATTCTAGTGAGCTAATTACCAAGATTCAAGCTCTATCGAACAAAATCAACGACAAAATCGAAGAAAATCGTAATTCCACCAAACTTTCCAAGACTTCTAACCCTCTAACTATTGGAGTAATCAAGGAGTTTATGAGCGATTTTATTAATCCGCAGATCACCAAAGCCTTGCAGGACATGCTCGCCAAACTGGAATCCATCGGACACAAAATTGAATACATCTCGCTCCCGATTGTCAACGACGCGATTGGACTCTACTATATCTCAATGGCGGTGGAAGTTAGTAGTAATCTTCAGAGAATTGACGGTGTACGCTACGCTAAGCAACCATTTGTAAACGGTGAAAATAGTGACAAAATTGAGGAAATGTACTTCGATCATAGACGTAATTACTTTCCCGACGAAGCAACTCGCAGAATAATTCTCGGTGGTTATACTTCTAGCTCCGAAAACTTCAAAAAATACTATGAACAAAGCCAAAAAGTGAAGTCAATGGCAATCGACGAATTTCAAAAAGCCTTCCAAAAAGTTGATTTGATCTTCGCGCCTGTTGTTCCAGAATTCCCATTCAAAATTGGTCAAAAAAACACCGATCCAATTCAAATGTACCTTTGTGATGTGTTCACTTGTATTTTTAATCCAATCAAAGTCCCTGCAATTTCAGTGCCTCTTGGGCTTTTTGATGTAGTTGATGAAGAAGTAATCCTTGTATTCGACGATTCTGGATTATTGAGTTCAAAAACTATTACTAACTCTCGACATCGATCGGTGGCTATAATTAATGTTGAAGGAACTAACGACTTCGTAACTTTCCAAAAAACCTCTAAAATCGAAGGTGATGAATTCTATGACTCCAAAGCGTTTTTCTTGGCAGGTGGGATGGTAGAAGCTGGTGAAAATTCTCTGGACGGCGTCAGACGCGAAGTTCTAGAAGAGATTGGAATTATGAATATGCGGCTAGTCAGGAACCTCGGTAAAGTTAGTAAAGTTATAGAATACAAAGGACAAGTCCAAGAAAATCTGGAAGAATACTTTTTGTTTACTATCACCAAAGAACAGCTAGCTAACAGAACTAACTGTGAGATTGATAACCAAAAATGGAAAGTTGTAACAGCTAGTATTGGAGATCTCAAGTCTAACAATTGGAACCAGCTTAACTATATTTTGGATAATATGTTAGCACAAAAAGAACCAAAAACCGTCAAACTTCCTACAGGTTGCCAACTCGTCGGCCCAGAATTGAGCGAAGATAGAATCTACACTTTGGCACTAGAAATCGAGCAACTTAAGAACAATTCTAATGATTAGTCAAGACACTTTGGACTTTGAGACAGGGGAAAATCCTACCCAAATTAATGAAAACTTAGACCTTAAAACAAAAGGTGTTTCTGGTTCTCCCTTGATAAAAGTGAGAAGTGGGTCTTGGGTCTCCCAAGACGAAGCCTCGCCACGACAGGGAGATGTCCAACGGACAGAGAGATTAGTTACGCCAAACGCCAAACCTAATCAAAACCTCCAAGATCAATACTTCACATTATTCGCCGATGGTGGATCTCGTGGGAATCCTGGGCCAGCTGGTAGTGGAATTGCAGTTTATAGCTCTCCAACTAACTTCCTAACTTACCAAGAATGCCAAAAGCTCGAACCAATCTTAATCAAAGGATTCTTTTGTGGTCATACAACCAACAATGTAGCTGAATGGACTGGATTATTAGAAGGATTGAATGAAATTCTTAAGCTATCAAACTCTCCTAAAATCCAAGTTTATCTCGATTCTCAGCTCGTTGTCAGGCAAGTTACAGGACAGTACAAAGTCAAACAACCACATTTGATTCCGATTCATCTCAACGTCAAAAACTTGACCAAAAAGTGCCAAACATTCAAAATTGAACATATATATCGTGAGTTTAATTCGGTTGCCGACAAAGCTGTCAACGATTGTCTGGATAATTTGTAATCATAGGAAAAATTCCCCTTTGTTTGAAAGGGGTGGCGACGAAGTCGACGGGGTATTCTTTTGAAAATAAGCGTAAATATATAAATACCCAAATTTTCCTCTCTATTAAAACTAATTACCAAACTAATTATGCCCAATAATAACCAAGATTTTAATTTTAGTTTATTCTCAAAGCTCAAATTCTTGCAAATTTTTTTTGGTGGGTTGGTTATTCTACTGGGATTACGCTACGCAGTTCTGATCGGACTAGGCTACTTTTGGGGATCTCGAAATTTTGTGTTCAGTAATTTTTTGAACATTATTCCCGTGTTTAACTTTGGGTTCCAAAATGATCTGTTCTGGCGGATTAATACTTATTCCATTCTTGCAATTTCGGTTTTTAGTACGATTAGCTTATTATATTTTTGGCTCAGTAGCCGCCGATGTTTGGATACTATAGAAACCAAAGAATTAGTGGACAAAATAATAAAACTCGGTCCCAAAACTAAGGAATACAAAGACAAAGTAATGCAGCTCAACAACTTTTTCCCAAAGTTTTTTTTGGAGATGATTCTACCATGGTATATTCTAGGATTCGCTGGAATTATCGAGTTTGGACTAGTTTATTTTTGGTTTTTTGGGAGTAAGCTCAACAGTTACCAAAGTTATATTTGGATAATCCTCGGACTACTAGTTTTTAACAATATTATTATCATTACTCTCAATGCTCGCTGCCAAAAACATCTCAAAGATTGGGGTAAGTAGACCTAACTCAACAAATTTATTCTTTCTTTATCAAAGTGAGTTCTTAGGTGGTGTTTTTTTAGAATTTCATCGAATATTTATTCTTTAGACCAATTTAAAAAGGTTGTGGAGTTTAGTGGGTTGTTGCAAAACTAAAATTAAAAGCTCTTAATTCTCAATACTACAACTTATCTTCAATCCTCCTTGATATTCGTAATCCAGGCCATTAGAATCTAAAACTTGCAATCCTAATTCTTTGGCCAAAAAAATTCCAGGCAGTGAATCGTAAAACTCATTATTATTCAAAACAACTTTATCAATCTTACCTTCTAATAGCAGAATATAGTCACTCACAGGACACCAAGATTCAATAATTCGACTGTGAGTTAGGCTCATTTGTTTTTTGTAGTTTAGGTATTGACTATGAGTAATTTTGTCTCTAACTATATCATAACCAACCAATATAGAAATTCTTTTTGATGATTGAAAAGTAGGTTTAGAATATTTTTGAGCATTAAAGAAAACCCCTTGCTCAAGAATTCCTGAATATATCTTATTAACAAAAGGACAACTAATCACTGATATCACAACTTTATTATTGTGTAGAAGTGTAATCGCCGTCCCAAAAACTGGAATTCCAATAGCGTAATTATTAGTTCCATCCAGTGGATCAACCAGCCAAGTATAACCGTTAGAATTGACTTCGCCGCCATTCTCCTCGCCGTAGAACGAATGTTCTGGATATTGTTTTTGAATTCTTGTTCGATAAAACTCCTCGACCTCAAGATCAACCTTGGTTACCAGATCGTTGGTATTCTTATGTTCAAAGGTTATACTGGCAAAGTTCTCCAGCAAAATCTCATTAGATTCTAGGATTAACTCTAGTGTAAAGTTGTGGAATTGTTGAAGTGTATTTGTGTTTGGGAACATGGTTTGTTGTTAGATTGATTTGAAAAAGAAAGCTTGAGTTTGTTCTCCCTTGATAAAGGGAGATGTCCGACGGACAGAGGGATTTATTTATATCAGATTAGCTAAAAAGTTATGGTTTCTCTCAAAACAACTTATGGATTAATATACTCCAAACTCCTCACAACCCCTTTGTAAATATCATCTCCATAACCATCGTCTAACAAAACTCCAATTTCATCAATTCCAACCCATCGATATTCGGATATTTTATCTTTTTCGGGAACGAATTCTCCACTAGCCTTAACCAAGAATTGAAGATTAATAAACTCGCCTCCTATCCAAACAAACTCGTTAATTAACGCCAAAATTGCAACTAATTCCATCTGACATTTTTCTCGCATCTCTCTCACAATACACTTGACAATCGTCTCGCCAGCTTCCAGTTTACCACCTGTAACTTCCCACTTATCGGGGAATAATTTTCTGTCCATCGATCTTCTTTGGATTAGAACTCGATTATTAGACTCGTTAGCGATTATGAAGTCAACCACTACAGTCTTATAGCTAGACTTGGCTTCTTCTAGGATCTTAGGGAAGTTAATATTATACCTAGCCCACCTTCAACTCTAGCATTTGACTATTGACCAAAAATAGTAAATAATTTTAGGTATGAAATACGACAATAAAACAAAAAAATTAGTAC
>JAYUIW010000026.1:0-3247 GCA_043765655.1 bacterium | reverse complement strand
ATTGCCAGTACCAAAGCTAAGTTGATAGAACAAAATGAAGCTACAGAATTGTTTGGACAAATGTATGAAGGAAAGTTCGAGGGAAGTATTGGTGCGGTTTATCAATCTTTTGGCGGGCAAGATGTCTATCCAACCTTGGAGCAAAAAGCCGCCAACCTACTTTATCTCGTAATCAAGAATCACAGCTTCGCGGATGGTAACAAGCGAATTGGGTCAATCCTGTTCATATATTTCCTCGCCAAAAACAAATTCCTCCACAAGCCAACTGGACAAGCCAAAATTGACGAAAATACTCTTGTAGCTTTGGCATTATTAATCGCTCAATCCAAAGCTGAAGACAAAGAAATTATGATCAAGTTAGTGATTCGATTGATTCAGGAGTAAAATAAAAATTATGCTAAAACTTCTCTGCAAACTTAACATTAACTTACTTTCAACTTTGGTTGTGTTAGTTCCGCTGTATAATATTTTGAGTATTTGGTTGACCAAGTTTTACACTCCGCTTGTTTTTTGGAAAGAAGCAATTTTGGTTTTGATTTGTATAATTGCTACTAGATTTTTGAAACCTAGAGATTTTAAGTTATTTGGAATTTGGATTGTTTTGGTTAGTTTTTCGGTTTTTTCTAGTTTTATTTTTAATGTCGAGAGTATACGAGTTTATCTAATTGGTTTTCGGTTCGAACTCCTTTGGGTCGGATTTTTGAGTATTATTGTGCCTTTTTTTGGAAAGTTAAGTTTTGAAAACCTCAAGAAAATTGAATTTGCTTTGATTCTCAGTAATGTTTTAACCATTATTCTTAGCTTTAGTTCGTTAATTTTTGGTTCCGATTTGACTAATTGGCTTGGATTCGAGGATTGTCATAAGATTGACTTTGGAATTGATACTTGTAGGCTTTCTTTTCCATTTACGAGTAGTAACCATTTTGGTGGGGTTTTGGTTTTGTTTATAGGGTTTTTTGCGTATAAATATTTTGATAATAATACTAAAAAAAGCGGTCTTAACACACAATTAAATGTTATACGAAGTCAGTATGAATTAAAAAATAATCAAGATAAAAATATCTTCAAAAATAAAATAAAAAGCTTGATAAATAACGATTTTGACAATAATTCACAGGAACTAAATAAAACAAAAAATAGCTTTCAAGATTTGCTACAATTAAGGTTTCTAAAAAATACTTTACATGGTTTAATAACTAAAAAAATCTCTTTAATTTATCTAATTCTTGTACTTTTGAATCTTTGGCTATTATTTCTAACTTATTCAAGATCAGCTTGGATTGCAGGAATTTTGATATTTGGTGTAGGGTTGTTGTATACAGTTTTTAATGTTTGGAAAACTAATTATAATTTGATGAAAAAATCCCTCTGTCCGTTGGACATCTCCCTTCGTAAAGGGAGAACAATTAGAACTTTATTCTTCAAAATTTCAATGGCTGTTATACTTTTAATTCTAGGATTTTCACTTACTATTACTTCGATTAATCCTGATGCTTACACTAGGTTTTTGCCGACATTCCTTGCCAAACCTTCCTCGACGATTGAACATTATCGACTGACGGCTGTGAATCTAGAGATTCTGGGGACTAATCCTGATATATTGCTGACTGGAAATGGTCTGGGACAAAGCGGTCCGGCGGCGAATTATTTTGATCTAAGTGAGAATACTATCAAAAAAAACTACGGACAGTTAACCTACAAATGGTTCATCAACGAAGACAGAATTGTTATCCCAGAAAGTTGGTATTTGCAATTGGTACTCAATGGAGGATTGTTTTACGCTTTTATTTGGCTTGTTCTTGTTACAGTTGGACTATGGAACTTTATTCCTAACATCAAGGAGTTTGACCCAAAATTATTCCTGCAACTTGGACTGCTGGGAATTCTAGTTATGAACTTATTTCTGCATATTTTTGAGTCGCAGGCTGTGGTGGTTTTGTACATTATTATAAGCGGAATTGCTTTTGTAAAAACAAAAAAGTCGTAATTATTTGAGTAAGATTAATCTACATTGCTAAAAAAATTAAGAATATAGTCTACTTTTGGGTTAGAGTATTTTTGCTTAAATTTGATATCATTACTATCATCATCAAAAAACACTCTGTAGTATTTAAGGTTAAGAGATTCCATGGTTTCATCAAAAAAATAACAATATAAATACCACAGTCAAATTCTAATTCAACAAATCCTTCGCCATAGATTGAAGCGGTTCTTAAAACTCCAAGTTGTAAATCTTTATTATTATTTATCTCATATAACGCTTCCAAATAGGTCTCCTTTGCTAATTGTTCTTGAGTTTTTTGATTTTCCAAAGATTTATTGTTAAAATATTCTGAATTCATATAATTTTATTTTGGTGTTTTGTAAGTTGGTACTTTTGACCAACCTGAGTGATTAGGTGGATCTAGCCTATACAGCTCACGCCCACGAATTTGATCTTTGCTAATCGGCCCAAAAATTCTCGAATCATTGCTTTTAGAGCGATTATCACCCATTACAAAATAAAAATTATCTGGAATTTTGACAATATTACTAGAATTATCATTCTGATCAAAAACATTCTTGAACGTCATAACTTCGCTGGACAAATATTCACTTTCATTGAGTTGGAAGCCATTAGAATTGGTGTTAGAATTAATTATATAGACTTTGCCATTCTCGAATCGAATAGACTCACCAGGAAGTCCAATAACTCTTTTGAAGAAAAGGCTTTTTTCAGCTTTGGAACCTTCTTGATCAGGACTTATGACAACTACGACTTCTCCACGCTTGTAGGTAGAGAATTTGGGAGTAAATTTATCCAGAATTACTTTGTCTTGATTTTGGAACTTGATATTACTAGTATTAAGATTATCTTGGGTTGGGTTAATTATAGTATTATAGTTAGGTTGCATTGATATTCCTGTTACCGCAATTTTGTCCATGACACTACTTCTGATTAGAATATATAGTAATCCAACTATTAAAAGAACTTTGATGAGATAAAAAAAATATTCCTTAATTTCACTCCAAAGACTAGGAAAAAAATATTCCTTAATTTCTTGATTTTGAGTTATTTCTTGGAATTTTACGCGAGACATTGTATATTAAACTTATATTTTAGTTTACCACATCTTTTAATTTTGGACAAATAAGTTGAGTACTATTTGTTTGGCTCTAGACTACCATTAATTTTCGGTTTGTCTGGTTTTGATGTTAAAATTATGTAAGAATATTGTTAATTCGTCAATTAGTTGTTTTACTTCTT
>JAYUIW010000025.1:0-8234 GCA_043765655.1 bacterium | reverse complement strand
ACTCACGCTCTAGATCAGCAATTCTAAGATGTGTTAAAAAGTGTATATAGAGTTGTATTTTTAAAACCTGTTTTGAGAAGTTATTTTAAACTGTCATTCTGAGTGTAACGAAGAATCTCCTGTTCTTCAGAATATATTTCAAAAAGAGTTCCCCCTGTCAGGGGGGTAAGGGGGTACAAAAAGTACTTGGTGTAGTATTAAACCATACATAATAAAAACCAACAGATCTTTTGCTTGTCGTACTAGAGGGCTAATTCGGGAGACCCAGACCACCACTTCACACTTGCTCAAGTTGACAAAAGAATTGCATGAATTCAAAAAGAAAATTATACTTAAGACAGCTCTAAAATTTTTTCCTTATGCCCAAAACTCTCAAAGAACCCAAAGCTCCAATTACTAAAGTCAAAAAAGTTGCCAAGCCTGCCAAGCCAACTCTAGTCAAATCCAAAATTCGCGATGTTCTGATAACCGAGGCTATAATTCGCCCAACTGGTCTAATCGATCCGATGATTGAAATCAAGCCTATTGAGCACCAAGTCGATGATATTCTGGAGGAAGTACGTCGTAGAATAATTCTGGGACAAAGAGTTCTAATAACCGCTTTAACCAAAAAATTTGCCGAGGAATTGGACCTATACTTCAAAGGAATTAATATCAAATCCGCCTATATTCACTCGGATGTGGAGACTTTGGATCGGTTGGACATTCTGGCGGATCTCCGTCGTGGTCGCTACGATGTACTTATTGGAATTAACTTGCTTAGAGAAGGTTTGGATCTTCCCGAGGTTGGGCTTGTGGCGATTTTTGACGCTGATAAAGAAGGCTTCCTCCGTTCCAAAACTTCCTTGGTTCAAATTATAGGTCGGGCAGCACGTCACAGCGAAGGCAAAGTTATAATGTACGCCAACCGAATTACCGACAGCATGCAATACGCCATCGACGAAACCAACCGCAGACGAGCCATTCAGACTAATTACAACCTTGAACATGGAATTGTACCTGTGTCCACCACTAGAAGTCTCAAAACCATCGCCGATGAAGTCCGTGAGAATATTGCTAACGACGAAGATTATGGCAAGCGTGGAGCTACGCTAGGCGTTGACGGATTCCATCCAGCGCCAAGTCTAGACGATATTGATATTACCAATAATTATTATAACAAAGACGCGATTAATTCTACTAGATCCAAAAGACCAAAAGGCTCCAAATCTATTCATGGCGATAAAGATTGGGACAAGAGTAACAAAACTGGAAAGCAAGTCTTTGATAACTTTGATGAGTCTAAGAATCTTAAAATGCAGGAATTAATAGAGCTTAATCTGAATTCCACCGAACTCAACGAACGCCTTAGAATTGCTATTGATGCAATGGATTTTGAGATGGCAGCCGCGATTAGAGATATACAGAAAAGTGTGGGTTGATTGTGGAAATAGTTAACTAAAATTTGATAGTTATTACAACTCAAGTTTCTTTTCAACAGCTTTAACTAACCAATTCAATCCATACCCCAAAATTCCAGCCACAATTATCCAAAAATACATTAAGTTAATTTCGTAATAATTTTTGGCATCGACAATCGCCCGACCAATTCCTAGATTAGATCCAATTACCATCTCCTGAGTTGTTGTTATAAATAATGATAAACTAAGGCTAACTCTAGCAGTGGTTATCCAATTTTTTCTAAGAATAAAGGAAACACAGTGCTGAAAAATATGAATTGAGCTGGCATTTAAGGACTTTAGATATTTTATTCTAGCTTGAGAAAGTGTTTGCAGTGAATTTATTGTATTAAAAAGTACGATCCAAAATAGTCCAAAAATTGTAACTAAAATTTTGCTAAAATCATTAATTCCAAAAATAGTCATAAAGACTGGGAATGTAACGATCGTAGGTAAAGATCGAAAGAAATCATTTGTGAAAGAAAATAAAATTGAAACTTTTTTTTGAACTGAAATAATATAGCCAAATGTAATTCCTAAAAAATTAGCAACCAAAAAAGAAATCAAAGTCAGTGATAAAGTTGCCCAGACATTTGTCAATAATTTAGCTACTGTAATATTATCAAATGCTTCTTTTACGATTGCAACTAGGCTAGGAAAGAAAAAACTTTTAATACTCAAGCTAAAAATCTCCCATAATATTATTGGAAGCAAAAAACTAAGAATTTGGAATTGATATTTTTTCATAGAATTCCCCTCTTGAGGGGTGGCAGCAAAGCTGACGGGGTGTTTTTTATATACTCGTTTCACTATTTATGTTCTAAAATAAAATCCCCGAGCCATTCGGCTCACCCCTTTAAAAAGGGGTAACTAGCTTAGAATGTCATTTGCGGAATTGGTATATCTTAAACATATCCTTATCTTGTTTCACCATCTAAAAACTTCATAATCTCAATTTTATTTTTATCTCGAAGTCCAAAATTATTTTCCAAAACTTTATGAATTTTGACAGGTCTTTTGTCCAAAATTAAGATTGTGTCAGATAGTTCCAAAATATCGTCTATTGAATGAGAGATTAGAATTATTGTGGCTTGGTGTTCTTTTTGCCATTCTAAGATTAGTTTTTTGAGTCTTATAGAGTTCTCCAGATCAAGAGCAGAAAATGGTTCGTCCATTAGAATTAAATTTGCTTCAAAGGCTAAAGTTTTGAGAATATTAACAATTTGTTTTTGACCACCAGATAGTGATTCTATTTTTTGGGTTGGATTGATTTTGAATGATTCTAGATTTGTAATATATCTTTGGAAGTCAACTGTTCTTTTTTCAAAACTGGCAATAACCTTGAGATTGTCTATAGAGTTATACCAAGGAAGAAGTGAGTGATCAGATTTTTGAGAAATATGTTTGAGAATGGTTTTCTTGTATACCCATTCTGAAGGGGTGAAGATGAAGTCTTCGGGGTTGTTATTTTTATTGGTAAATTTTTTGTTCCCAAATGCTACCATTCCTGAACTTTTACCTTTGAGACTCAAGATATATTCATCTACAATACACTGAATAAGCGTTGACTTGCCCACTCCATTTTTGGCGACTATGGTTGTAATTCCAATATTGAACTCATAACAAAAACTCCGAAAAATAAATTCGGAATTATATTGGAAGTTTAGGTTGTTGAGTCGCATTGTTTAAGGTTTGTAAACTAATTTACTCATATCTGGCTTAGTTTTGTACACTCCTTGCTCCTCAAAGTTAGACAAGAAAGTGTCAATATACTTGAAGTCTTCTGCATCAAGTTCTCCAGAAGTACGGAAGTACGGAAGTTTGACATTAGTAATCAACGGTTCTGTAATGTTGAGATATTTGGCTAGATATTGTCTAGAATCTTTTTCGTTGGTTTGAACCTCTTTGGTGGCTTTGTCCATTGCAGATACGAATTTTTTGGTAGTTTCTGGATTCTTAGTTGCAAAGTCAGAATTAACAGCACTTATTCCACCATAGAATCGTCCACCGCCAACAGCTTGTGAGATTGGTGATACTCCGAGTAATTTACCAATATTCTTGGCAATTGCTACAGTTCCTGCTGGTTCTAATCCTATGATACAATCAATACCCTTAGAGGCTAGCCCTGTGACGAGTTCAGTTGCAGGTAGTTCTTTGTAGAATATATCTCCCTCTGTTCCTGATAGACTAGCTTTGAGACCTGCATCTTTAGATAGTTTGGTGAAAATTGTTTTGAATTGTGGACCAGCCAATGTTCCACATGTTTTGCCTTTCAGATCTGAGAATGTTGTCGCAGTAGAATCGGTTGGGATAACTACAACATCTCCAGCATGCTCTGGACTGGTGTAATTAGAACCTATAATTTTGAACTTACTTGGATTTTTGGTTTCTACAATTGACATTATTCCTGTAGCTAGAGATGGAGCTGTAGCGTCGATTTGACCTGCAACCAGAGCATCAACAAAAAGATTTGGAGCTTCGAATTTGACTAATTCAGCATCTAATCCAGCTTCTTTGAGATAGCTTTTTTCTTGAGCTAAATATAGTGGAAGGGAGTTAGTTACTGCAAGGTATCCAATTTTGATTTTGGAGTTTGGAGTTTGGTTTATTGGATTTTGTGCAATATTATTGCTTGTTGACTTATTGCCAATTAAGTTGAATCCGAAGATTGCTAAGCCGATAATGACTAAAGCTGTGAGAGAATATTTGAGAGTTTTGGACATATAATGATAAAAATTTAACAAATTTGATACTGATATAATAATGAATGATTTGGTGTAAGTTTGTCCAAAAAGTTGACTTAAATTAAAAAATATAGCAATAATTGCTTTATAGTAAACAATATTATATTGTCGGATAATTAGACAGTTTAGATGTATAACTAAGTATTACTTTTTGACAAAAGTATGAACATTGTGTATAATTAATACAACATTACAAGCATATATAAAAACTTTACAATACTAATTGATTATGAAAACAACAATCAAGCTCAAAATTAATCAAGAAGCTCCAGTTGAATCTACAGCTCCGGCCCATACTCGCAAGACTGTATACTTGTCCGACAAAACTCTCAAAATACTCCAAAAATTAGCCAAAATTCATAAAACAAGTTTTAGTAAAGCTTTGGATGAATTCGTAATAGATCATTCTACCACAGGTCCGAAGAACAACCTTAGCCAATGGATCGCCAAAGATATGAGTGATGAAGATTTTGAGGAAATCCAAAAAAATATTAGAGAAAGTAGGGTCACTTCAACTAGAAGAGAAGATGAATTAGATGCAATTTTGAATTCATAATTTTTGTATGTACTTACTCGATACTAACATTATCAGTTACTTTGTAAAAGGTAACAAAAATGTGATAAAAAAAATTACCCAAATTGATCTCAAAAATTTATTTAGCTCTGTTTTAGTCTATGGAGAATGTTTTGCAGGTCTCAAAACTTTGGAACTCAAAAATAAATACTATCCACTTTACACGAGATTTTTTGAAAATATTGAACTATTGGATTTTGACTTTTATAGTGCTTTGGAATACGTTTCCCAAAAACAAAGGCTTGGTAACAGCGGAAAAATTATTGAAACAGCTGATACGATAATTGCCTGCACGGCTCTTGCTAATGACTTGATTCTAGTTACTAATAACACCAAGCACTTCGAGCGAATTGAAGGATTAGAATTACAAGATTGGACATTGGAGGAATAAATCTGCAGAATTTTAACCCAAAAAATATATGAACCAAAAGCTAATTACAACTTTACTTGAACTTGGGCTACGAGAAAACGAGGCTAATTTGTACCTTGTAGGATTAAAGCTCGGAGCAACTACAATTCTAGAATTATCACGAGAATCAGATATCAAACGCTCTACAATCTATGGAATTATTGAAAACTTGAAATCCAAAGGTCTGTGCTGGGAGCAAATCGACGGCTGGAAAAAGTTATATATAATGAGTGAACCGAGCAAGCTACAGCATATTCTAGAAGCCAAAAAACTAGAATTAGATAAGGTTATACCGCAATTCGAAGCGTTGGTTAATCTAGATCAAAATAATTCTAACATCGAATATTATAAAGGATTAGAAGGTGTTAAGACGGTATATGGGAAGTTAGTACAAAATATCAAAGATGGTGGATTCCACTATATTCTTGGAGATTTACAGTCATGGTACGATCTAGATTCCCAGTTCATTGAGCAACATATTCAGGAGCGCGCGAGGATTTCTAAAGATTACGATTACTCAATCAAAGCAATCTTTAACAAAAGTAGTGCAAGTATCAACAATCAAGTCCGGCAAAAAAAACTCAATATGAAAATTAAATTTATAGACTTTGGCGACGATATTAGTAATATTATTCTTACCAAAGATTTTCTTTTTATACAGCAATTGTCTCAGCCAATTCATGGAATTGTAATTCGCAATTCTGGAGCGATTAAAGCCCAAAAAGAAATGTTTGAGATGTTGTGGCAAAAATTATAACTTTTTTGATTGACTTCAAAATTCAAAACAAATTGACTAAAAGCTCTTTGACGGTAATAATTAAAGAATATACAAAACAAATTATGCCCAAAACAGAAATAATCACAATCATTAACCAAAAAGGTGGCGTCGGCAAAACTACAACAACTGTCAACTTGGCTTCTGGCTTGGCGTCAGGTTCCAAAAAAGTTCTGGTTATAGATACCGATCCGCAAGGACATTCTAGTGAACATCTCGGAGTCAAGAACAACAATGAACTTGTCAAAACTTTACTTTCGGTACTCAAAGACAAAACTCCAATTCTAGAGGCAATCGTTCCAACTTACCAAAAAAACTTGTTTTGTTTAACTTCTAACTTGTCTTTGGGACAATTCAACCAGGCTAATCCAGCTCAGAATCAGTTCATACTTCGCGAAGCTTTGTCCAAGATTACAACCAAAGATTTTGACTATATTATTATTGATTGTCAGCCTTCACTCTCACTTTTGACCCTTAACGCACTTACGGCTTCAACTAGCGTAATTCTTCCTGTTCAAGCAGAATTTTTGGCACTTGACGGTCTAACTCAATTAATCTACACGCTCAAAGAAGTTCGTGAAAAACTGCATCCTAAGTTGTATATTCTGGGAATACTACTCACAATGTACGATTCTCGCAACAAGCTCAGCTCTGAGGTTCTCGTCGAACTCCAAAAAAATTTCCAAAAAGAAATCTTCGAGACGGTAATTCCACGCAATGTTGCTCTGGCTGAAGCTCCGTCGTTTGGTAAAAGTATTTTTGACTACAATCCTAGTTCTACAGGTGCCAAAGCTTATAGCGATCTCACCAAAGAAGTTGTCAAAAGAATAAAATAACCTATTTGGTAGTAACACTGTCATCTTGAGCAAAAGGAGAAGTAGATTCGAGTTCCCCGAATGAGTCCTCTAGTACGACAAGCGAAAGATCTCCCAGTTCTTGAGTAAAAAACAACAGCAAAGCCTTGACCAAAGTTAAGTTTTGATTCATTCTATAACTATTCTATAATTCAATTATTTTTTTTATGAAACAAAGTCAAAACAAAGTCAAAAAAGCTGTATTTATTGTAGCTGGTCTAGGAACTAGATTCTTACCATACACCAAGGCCCAACCCAAAGAAATGTTGCCAATCGTGGATAAGCCAATTATTCAGTATCTAGTGGAAGAAGCGGTAGAAGCTGGAATAACTGAGATTATCTTCGTAACCGCTAAAGGCAAAGAGTCTATTGAGAACCACTTTGACAAGTCTTTTGATCTAGAGAATTCCCTAACCAAAAAAGGCAAATTAGAACTTCTTGGCAACATCAAAAAAATCGAACAATTAGCATCTTTTAGCTACGTTAGACAATTAGAACAGCTCGGTGATGGACACGCTCTTATGTGTGCCAAACCCTGGATTGCACCTGATGAACCTGTGTTGATGGTTTTCCCTGATTATATAATGCCAAAATCCAACAATACTTTCGCTAAGATGATTGAAGCTTATGATTCTACAGGCTCGACCATTATTGCGACCGATTATGTGGACGAAAGCCAAGTCAACAAGTACGGCGTGGTAGACTTTACTAATACTGACAGCGAAGGAATTATCAATCTCAAAGGCTTTGTGGAAAAACCAAAATCAATTCTGGAAGCTCCTTCTAATCTTATCAACATTGGTTACGCTGTGATTCCACCATTTTTTTGGGAGAATATGACTAGTTCTAATTCGATTGGCGATGGCGAAATTCGTGTCTCCGATACTTATACCCAGATGCTAGCTAACGGCGATACAATTCTGGCAATTACACCAACCAAGTCTGGCTACGATTGCGGACAACCAGTAGGATTCATCAAGGCCACGATTGACTTTGCACTAGATCGTCCAGAATTCGCACAGGAATTAAAAGCTTATCTTCAAGAGAAAGTGAAGGGGATGTAAGGTTAAAAAATTATTTTAAAAATATTCTCATAATTCTAATTAATTTTTTGTTGTATTGGGCATATTCTTTAGAAATAGTATCACCTAATTCAAGCCTTTGGATGTTTTGATAATTAGTTTTTATATTTCTTAGTAACTTGTTAAGTGTTATATTTAAGTTTAATTCGTTAAAATAAGGAATTTTAGATATATCTTTTTGAGTATATAAAAACACAAAAAACTTACGATTTGTTTCAATGTTTGGTTTATGTTTTGGTTCAAAAGTGTTTTTTTCAATAAAATCTCTTTGGGCTTTTCCCCGCCCCTCTGGGGCGAATTGACTTACAGCTGTGTTAAGGTGTAGTATTTAAGAATGGCAGAAAGTAAATACATTCA
>JAYUIW010000024.1:0-27826 GCA_043765655.1 bacterium | reverse complement strand
TATCTCACAACTTGCCCTAGAGGCAGTGGAGAATGTGTAGTTTGGTTTTTAACCAAAAATATTATTTAAGGATATTGCCACCCCAAAGGGGTGGTTTTTTGCCCAAAATATAATTCTGACTAATAATTAAAAAATGGATATTCACCAATATTTTATCTACCTGCTCAATCGTAGTGATTATAGCGAAAACAAACTTCGGCTCAAAGCCAAACAAAAAGAATTCAAACCAAGTGAAATAGACGACGAGATTACAAAATTAAAAAGTTACAATTATGTTAACGATCTTCGTTTGGCACAGAATTTGATTAGAAGATTCTCAAAGCTCAAAGGCAAAACTGTGATTAATCAAAAATTAACTTTGGCAGGAATAGGTAGACAAACCCGTGAAAAAGCTTGGGAATTAGTGGAATTAGAGATTGCTAATGAGGAATTAATTGGAGCCAAATCTGAATATGAACCTGACTACAATCGGCTCAAAATTAAAATTACCAAAAAATTCAAAATTGACAACTGGCAGAATTTGGAGTTTAATACTAAGATGAGGGTTGTGAGGTACTTGAGCTATCATGGCTTCCAAGAAACCAATTCAATTATTTTAATCTTCCAAAACCTTAGTTAAAATCAAATTATTTCTTCAAAATAACTTATACCTATCTTGCTATAGACATTTTATCTAGTTACCCCTTTTTGAAGATACCGGTACAGCCGTACTTGATACGGCGACACAGCGTCCGAAGAGGTGAGCCCAGTGGCTCGGGGATTTTGTTTAGAAAATAATTAGTGAAACGAGTAATAAAAAGTACAAATTAAAAATTAAATTTAAAATCAAACCAAAATATGTTCACAATAACCAAAATAAACGCCAGGTGGATCTTAGATTCTAGATCAACTCCAACGATTCAATGTTCAATCACTCTTTCAGATTCGGACCAAAATAATTCATATACAGGAGTTGCCAGTGTACCAAGTGGAGCAAGTACAGGAATACACGAAGCCCTAGAACTGCGTGATGGTGGAGCCAAATTCGGCGGCAAAAGTGTAGATCTGGCAATTGAGAATATTCTTCAAAAAATAGGATCCAAAATTCTCGGTAAAACCTTCAAAGATGCTAACGAAATCGATGAATTTATGTTAGAATTAGAAAGACAAGAAGCGACCAGTAATAAAAACCAAAATCAAGCCCCAAAATCCAATCTCGGAGCTAACAGTATTCTAGCTGTATCAATGGCTTCTCATAGAGCTTTTGCGAGTGGCTATGGAATCGAATTATGGCAATATCTTCGTCAATTGTACTTTAATAATCTAGGAGAAAAAGCCTTGTATCCAAGACTAATGTGTAATATCTTCAACGGCGGAGCTCACGCTAATAACGGAATTGAAATCCAAGAGTTTATGATTGTCCCAAGCGCAGGAAGCCTCGAAAAAGACATCCAAATGAGTAGCGAGATCTACAACCAACTCAAAAAATCTCTCAAATCTCAAGGTCAATCTGTGGCTGTTGGCGACGAAGGAGGTTTTGCTCCAAGTTTTGAGAATACTCACAAGGTTCTCGAGAATATTGATAAAGCTATCATTGACTGCGGTTACAGCAGAATTAATTGCGATCTTGCCCTGGATTGTGCTGCTAGTGAGTTCTTTACTGAGAGTTCGAATACCTACAAAGTCGACGGAATTGATTATTCACAGTCCTCGCTAACTGATTTTTATGATGAATTATACAACCAGTTCAACCTACTTTCTATCGAAGATCCGTTCGCGGAAGATGACCTTCTGGGTTGGGAACTAATTACTAACAAACTTGGCAAAAAAATTACCTTGGTAGGAGATGATCTATTTGTAACCAACACCGACAGATTCCAAAAAATTGGTCTAGACAACAATATTGCCAACAGTGTTTTGATTAAACTGAATCAAATCGGCTCGGTTCTGGAAACTGCAAATATTATTAACCTTGCTCACCAGAACGAGTATTCTACAATCTCATCTCACAGATCTGGCGAAACCAACGACGCATTCATTGCTGATCTTGCTGTGGCTAGCGGATGCGAATTCATAAAACTCGGTGCTCCTGCCAGAGGAGAACGCGTCGCCAAGTACAACAGATTATTAGAAATCTGGGATCAAGAGAATTAGTAGAGAGTTAATTTTGGGAAAATAATGCTCAAAAAACCAAGAACAAATATTCTTGACATTAACCTAACCATCAATAATAATTAAGAGATTAATAGTCTCTCTTTTTTTGTACCAAAAATCATATCCAAATTACTTCAAATGATTACTTCCCAGCAACTTCGCTCCCAATTCCTAGATTTTTATCGTTCCAAAGGACACAGCATAATTCCTTCCAGCCCGCTAATTCCCAAAGAAGATCCAACCCTTTTATTCGTTAATTCTGGAATGTATCCGCTGGTTCCTTATCTTATGGGTGAAAAGCATCCTGTATCTAATCGTCTAGCAGATTCCCAAAAAGTAATTCGAACTGTGGATATCGATGAAGTTGGCGACAATCGGCATTTGAGTTTTTTTGAGATGTTAGGATCGTGGTCACTGGGAGATTATTCTAAGCAAGATTCGATTAACTGGGGTTTTGAATTTTTGACATCAAAGGACTGGCTAGGACTGGATCCACACAGACTTTTTGTAACTGTATACAAAGGTTATGGCGACGTTGGACCGGATTTAGAATCTATCAAAGCTTGGAGTAAATGCTTTGAAAGCGTAGGAATTGAGGCTAATATTGGTGAAGAATTTGACTTTAAGTCTGGACAAAAAACCAATAACGACCAAAAATATATCTATAGAATTACCAAAAAATCTGGAGCCGACAACTGGTGGGGATTACCTTATCTCGGACCCTGCGGACCCTGTAGTGAGATTTATTATCTTTTGGATAACAATGAATTAGACTTTGAAGATCAGTTAAAATTACAAGATTTGGCGACTATTGAAGACTTCGTAGAAAATCAAATCGTCGAGATCTGGAATCATGTATTCATGGAATATCAAGGCGAATGGGGAGATAAGGAGTTAGGTGAAAATTCTAAAGAACCCAAGAATCTCACCCCTTTAACCCAAAAAAATGTAGACACTGGAATGGGCTTCGAAAGACTGCTAATGATTCTCCAAAAAAAAGACACCGTCCAAGAGACAGATGTACTTAGTCCAATTGCCGATGTTGTCAAAAAATGGGAAAATTTAGCTTAGCTTTTTTAAAGTTCAGTAAATACTAGAGTTTTTGAGATAACCTTTAACATTGACAATCTTGCCCGCTCAGTGTACTATTATTAGTATGACAAAACTTGAATTCATTAGGAATTTTTGCATTATTGCACATATTGACCATGGCAAATCAACTCTGGCGGATCGGTTGATGGAATTGACCTTAACTACTACAATTCGTGAGATGAAGGCTCAACTTCTGGACAAGATGGATTTGGAACGCGAGCGTGGAATCACTATCAAGCTTCAACCTGTTCGGATGGAATATAATTATCTAGGTAGTGATAACTTTGTAGTAGGCAGGTATATTCTGAATCTAATTGATACTCCTGGGCACGTGGATTTTGCGTACGAAGTGTCCCGTTCTCTTGCAGCCTGCGAAGGTGCAGTTCTAGTAGTTGATGCGACACAGGGAATACAGGCCCAAACTCTAGCTAATCTATACTCTGCGATGGAGCTGGATATGACAATCATTCCAGTACTCAACAAGATTGACCTTCCTAACAGTGATATTGCAACTAGAGCCGAAGAAATCAAAAAAATTCTTGGTTATAATCTAGAGGATATTATCTGTGTCAGTGCCAAAACTGGAGAGAATGTAGAAAGCTTACTGCGAGCTGTTGTCGAAAGAATTCCGGGACCGAGGTAGAAGTTTGAGAAATGCTTAAATTTAGTTTATTTCTTTAGCTTTCTTATAAGCTGTTATTCTGAGCATCGCGAAGAATCCCCTGTTGTTCAAACTAAAACTACAAGAACTCCGAAGGCTTTACCTTCATCCCACATAAGGACATATTCCCAAAAAGCTGTCATTCTGAACTCGTTTCAGAATCTAAAAAACTAATTATTAAGTTTCAAAGTTTAATTCTTGTTTTGATTGTTAAACTAAAGGCTCAAGGTTCATAAATAAGTATTTTTATGTTTATTTGTAGAAATAATTTAGTACAGCCTTCTCAGATCCTGAAATAAATTCAGGATGACATACTGGTAGCTCATTATGAACAACAGGGGATCTTTCGCTTCGCTCAAGATGACGGCGTATTTTGAACCTTTTTAGATCCTGAAACGAGTTTAGGATGACATGGTAGATTGTTTCAGTTTTTACACAGTACCCCCTTACCCCCTGATAGGGGGAATTAAATAAATTATAATTTTAACTTTTAACCCAAAAAAATATGGCATGGTATAACAAATACAGACCGACCAACTTCGACGAGGTAATCGGACAAGAACTAGTCAAAACCGTTCTAATCAATTCGGTCAAAGCCGATAGAATCAAGCATGGCTACCTTCTCACAGGCCCCAAAGGTGTAGGCAAAACTACAATTGCTAGAATTTTTGGGAATCTGATTAATGGCTTCGGTTCTACCAGAGACTTCGGTGTGGATGGTGAGAATTCTACGGCGCAACTGGACATTATCGAACTGGATGCGGCTAGTAATACTGGTGTGGACAATATTCGCCAGCTAATCGAATCCGCCCAAACACCACCTTTTGCAGGGAAGTACAAGGTTTTCATTATTGATGAGGTTCATATGTTATCCAAGTCAGCGATGAACGCCATGCTCAAAATCCTCGAGGAACCACCTTCGTATTTGGTATTCCTACTAGCAACTACCAACCCCGAAAAGCTTCTTCCAACTGTACTTTCTAGGCTTACAACTTTGCCTTTGACATCTCATAGTATTGACGATATCGTAGAGAGTTTGACTAGGATTTGTGCTAGTGAGAAGATTACTTTTGATCAGAAATCCCTAGAATTAATTGCCAAAAGAGCCAATGGTGGACAACGCGACGCAATTAATCTATTGGAAACTTTGTCGAGCTACGAACTCGGAAATTACACGGTGGATAATGTGGTGGCAATTCTGGGATTGGTTAGTGATGAGAATTTGAATCTTTTATCCGAGAGTTTGCTCAATAAAGACCTTAAATCATTGAAGTCTGTGATGTTAGAACTTGCCAAAAGTAGTATGGACGGCGAGACTTTTTTGGGAGAGTATCTTGATTACTTGTTAGAAAAAGCCATTAATTTTGACTATGATGGAGATATTTTGATCCTTGCACTTAGTGAAGTTCTGAGTTATAGATTGCCAATTACGACCATTCCATCTGCAATTGCCCTACTCCAAGTCAATCTTCGCAAGAATTTGGGAACTTTGAATGTTGGCAACAGCTTTGGTTCTAATAATACTGATGATAGTATTTCCAAAAAAAAAAGTAGAGATGAGGTAGATTTTGGTCAAATTACCAAAGAAAGTAGTAGTGAAGTTTTGCAAAGTACCCCCCAGCCCCCTGACAGGGGGAGTTCAAACTTTGACCCAAAAAAAATAGCGGAGTTGCAAAGTTCGACCAAGGTTCCACCGATGCTCAAAGTTTCTACCAAAGGTCTGGGATTCGTTAGTTTTGAGAATAATATTCTGACTTTGTCTACATCTAATCCATTCTTTAAGCCACAACTAGAACTACCCAAGAACAAGGAATTTTTGATTAATTTTTTGGAGGTTGGAGCTTTGAATATTATTAGTGGGGTTGGTTTGGGTACGAACAATTCTTCTGATAATGCCAAAAGTGTTTCTAAAACCATAATGCCAAGTGAATCAAAAAGCGAAACCAAAAAAGAACTTCCTAAATCTTTGAATACTAATTCTCAACCAAGTTCTACTAATTTTAGCAATGATTCTGATGAAAGTTATGGCGAAGATTTTAATTATAATGAGGATTTTGATAATACCCAAAGCCCTAACAATACTCAAAAAATTGTTGAGCAAAATATTGATACCAAAAAAGAACTAGCTAATTTTGACAATAATCTTGAAGATCAAAAACAAGCAACCCCCAAGAAAAAAACTGTCAAAATTGATTCTAATTCCAAGGTTTTTTATGAAATGTTTAGTGAACTTCCTGTCGAAACTATAGGAGGAACCAGTTCAATTCCAATGACAACTGTGAGTATGGAGGAGTTAATCCCCAAGAAAAAAATAGAAAGTCCAAGTGGAGATTTTGACGTCAACGAAGGCTTCGAGAAAGCTAATTCTCATACAGATTGGGATAGCGCAGTTGACGCGTTCTTTGATTTGTAGTAGAATTGAATGGTAAGATTTTGATGTTTTTTGAGTATGCAAAAATACTTTAACTCTAAAAAATACTGTCATTCTGAGCGTAGCGAAGAATCCCCTGTTATTCGAGATAAAACCACAACAACCCCGTCACTTCGTGACACCCCTTTTAGAAAAAAGAGAATTATCAACCAAAACCTAATTATTATGAACCTACCATTAGTCCCATCTCGCGAAATTATCTGTTCTGGAACTTGTCCATTCTTTAACGGCCGACTCCAAATCAACAGTCTCGACGATGTAACCCAGCTTATCCTATCCGTTGCTAGACTTGTAACTTATTTTGCAGTACCTATTAGCGTTGTTGTCATCGTATATATAGGAATTATGACAATTTTTGGAGTTATTACCGAGCCATTGAAGTTAGTCTTGAACATTGCGATTGGTCTAGCTTTGGCGATACTGGGAGTTACATTTATTGCTTTCTACACTGACCTTCTCAAGTCAGGAATCAACCTTAATGTATTTTAGTATGTTTATTTTTAGTCGCAACTATAAAGTTTACAATATAGAAGATTTGTCACCAAAAATAGAGCTTCCATTTTCTTCACGAATAGAATCTTGGGATAAAGTTAGATTCGAGATTGATCAAACCAAAACTCCAATTGAAGAAAGTGATTTAGAGATTTTGGAGTTTATGGCAGAAATTATGGATACAGTTAGTGTTGAGTTTTACCAAAGACTTTGCGAAGCTAGCGTTGAGGAGATCAAAAAAATAGTTATCAAGTACAAAATACCTTATATTATTGAAAAAGGAGTTGTTAAAATTGTTCCGATTAACTTAGAAATAAACAAGCAAGAATAAATACTTTGATTGCGAAAGACCAGCTAAACAAGTGGAAAAATAGAAATAATCTAGTATTATTTAACCCTCAACTATGAACTTTATACATACTAATTACGATCAGCTTTATAAGGATGTTTTGCTTAGTCCAATTATGGATTTTGGCATTGCATATGAGACTGTCAAATTCGACCATCTGGACAAGGTAATCGCTCATCCCAACAACGGCTATGTCAACTTCACCTACGATCCCAAAGGCAACTTGCCGATTCTAAGACTGAGAGAGCTTAATCTGAAGCCACCAATTGCCGAAATGCTGTGGTTCCTACGATCCGACAAGGATCTGACTTGGCTCCAAAAACACACCAAAATCTGGGATGCTTTCACAGATGATGATGGTCAAGCTAGCTGTTCATATGGTTATCGCTGGAAAAACCACTTTGGTAGAGATCAAGTTCAAGGCGTGATTGATATTCTTACCAAAGAGCCTGGTTCGCGTCAAGCTGTGATTATTACATGGGATCCTTCCAAGGATGGTCTGGATTCTACTCGCCAAAAAAACGTGCCCTGTATTCCGATGGTTCAGTTTACGATTTTTAACAATCAGCTTAATATTTGTTTGACTTGGAGATCGCAGGATGTGTATCTTGGTCAGCCTTTTGACATTATTGGATTCGCATTATTGCAACAATTCGTCGCCCAAAAACTTGGTATAGAGATTGGCTATATTCACTGGACGATTAACCATGCTCACCTTTATGAGAACCAGCTTGAGAACTCTACAATCCTCAAGAACACTCCACTTCCTCCACATTCTCCAATCGCTTTGGATCTATCGAAGTTTGATTCTAAGGTTCCACTAATTGACTTGATTCGAAGTGGGAGTGATGAAGATCTTGATTCAATTCTTGAGTTTCTTTTATCAGAGATAAAACCCCAATACAAACCCATCCAAAAACTAAAAATGGTAAAGATTGTAGTGTAGGGAAAAGGCTTTAGCTCTTATTTTAGGAAATTCCCCTTTTTGTAAAAGAGGTGGCGACGTAAGTCGACGAGGCATTCTTAAAAAGTTAGACTAATTATCAACTTCATTCACTGTCATTCTGAACGAATGTGAAGAATCCCCCAGCTTTTGAATAAATAGCTGTATCGTCATTCTGACTTATAAGTAAGAATCTGTTATTGACTGTTATCGCAAAAGAAACTGTTTTACAGTGTAAATTACTAACAGATCTTTTGCTTCGCTCAAGATGACAGTGTATTTTAATCTTTTTTAAATAAAAAATGTATGTTAGTCCACTCAACTCTAGGTCTCGATGAGACTGTAATTAGAAAGATATCCGAGTCTCGCAACGAGCCAGCTTGGTTATTAGACTTTCGCCTCAAAGCCTATGGGAACTTGCTAAAGATGAAGCAACCAACTTGGTCAGAGTTAGAATTCGATGAGATTGATCTAAGTAAGATTGTGTTCTACCAAAAGGAAAAAAAGCTGGATTCACAGGAATTATTAGAACTCAAAGAAAGCCTTGGATTGCAAAGTTCGGACAACAGTTCAGTCGAACACTTGAATGATAATGTACAAAAAAATAAAACCAGCTTCGCACTAGATTTAATTGTTGATTCTAATTCTATCGAGACAACTTTCCAACACGAACTCGCCAAGAAGGGAATTTTGTTCTGCTCGATGCGAGATGCTGTAAAACTGTATCCTAAGATCGTTCGCGAATACCTGGGAAGTGTAATTCCGCCAACTGATAATTATTATGCTTGCCTCAATAGCTGTGTGTTCGGAGATGGGAGCTTTTGTTATATTCCCAGCGGCGTTATTTGTCCTATGGAGTTATCGACTTACTTTCGGATTGAGAGTCTTAATTCTGGGCAATTCGAGCGAACATTAATCATTGCAATGGATAATTCTAGCGTGAGTTATCTAGAAGGTTGCACCGCTCCCAGTAACAATATTAATCAGCTTCATAGTGCGGTTGTGGAGATTATAGCTGGAGAAAACGCCAGCGTCAAATATTCTACAGTCCAAAACTGGTATAGTGGAGACGAGAATGGAATTGGAGGAATTTTTAATTTTGTTACCAAAAGAGGATTGTGTCGTGGTAATAATAGTTCAATCTCATGGACGCAAGTCGAAGTCGGCTCAAGTATAACCTGGAAATACCCCAGCGTAATTCTCAAAGGCGATAATTCTCGTGGACAATTCTATTCACTGGCGATTACCAAGAACTCTCAACAAGCCGATACAGGAACCAAGATGATTCATATTGGTAAAGGTACCAAAAGCCAGATTTTTTCTAAGAGTATATGTCTAGATAATTCGCTCAATGTCTATCGTGGGCTCGTTAGAATCGCCAGTAATGCTGATAATTGTACTAACTACAGTCAATGTGACACAATATTCATCAACAAAAAAGACAAAATTCAACAAAAAAAACTCCAAGAAATTTTGGAAAAGTTAGAAAAGTTGCTTTAGATGATTTGGTCAGTTTGATTGTAGTATACTCATTCTCATGCCAACTTGCAATTTTAGAAGAGTTATAAATTGGTTCTCCCTTGATAAAGGGAGATGTCCGACGGACAGAGGGATTAAATTATGCACGTTGGAGTGAGTTTTGGTATATAGCTTGAACAACAGGAGATCTTTCGTAACCACCTCCGTCAACGATGTTGACACCTCCCAAGGGAGGACTGCTCAAGATGATGATATAATTTAAGATTCTAAAAGTTTTAATTTTATGTTAAAGGTATTAGCAAAAATTCCCCTTAGAATGAGAAGTGGGTCTTGGGTTTCCCAAGACGAAGCCTCACCACGATATGAGGGGTGGCAACGAAGTTGACGGGGTGCTTTTATGGTAACACAATCTGAACAACAGGAGTCAAGCGTAGCTTGGGGGTTGTAGTGGAAACGTAAAACAACCTTTTTAGATCCTGAAATAAATTCAGGATGACATAGCGGGAGTATGACTTGAACAACAGGGGAGATCTTTCGTTACACTCAAGATGACAGTGTGATGGATAGTAGTAAACATACCCCTATGTAGGGGTCGAACAAAGTTCGGGGGTTGTTACAATGACAGACTTAAAAACCAAAAAACCAACCCAAAAAAATACCCCTCATATAGAGGGATAAATTTATTACTAAAATCTAAAGAAGATTAACTTATTAGAAAAGGTTGATTAAAAACCACCAGTTCTTGGAGTCATTCCTTTAGCATCAGAATCAGTAGACGTACCTGCGGTAGTCATTGCTTTTGATGAAGAAGTAGGAACTGCAGAAGATGAAGTTGTTGTAGCTGTAGAACTCATTGAACTCATTGAAGAAGAACTCATTGAAGAGCTAGACTTTGAAGAGCTAGAAGTTGAACATACACCTGATACATCAATTTTGAAGTTGGTGAATCCTGGAACTACATCGTAAGAAGCAGCAATAGCAACAGCAGTAGCGACTAAGGGAGTAGGAACTGCAGGAGACGTGTATGTAACAGCAGCTGAATTACCGTACGCAGTAGCAGAAAGTGTAGTTGGAGTTTCAGTTACATAGAGACTAACATTGTTAGTACCTGTAAAACTATTGTCCTTTCTTGTGAAAGTAATTTTGATTTTACCTGTTTCTGTAGTTGATGACGTATTAAAATCATTGTTTCCAGAAACGTTTCCTGTTAGAGAAAGAGCATCTTTTTCGGTATCAGTTACTGTAAGAACAGTCTTATTACCATCACATGAGGTAATGTATTGAGTTGGATTAGTATTGCTAACTTTGATGTTAGTTACATTTCCAGCACTATCAATATCAAAAGTTGTAGTGTGATCAGCGATATTTGGAACTGTACCAGTTTTGACTGCAACTCCTTTACATACACCGTTCTCTACGTTAGCAACTACGTTTTGTGTGTAGTTGAATTGTACCATGTTACTACTAGAAACAAGAACAGCGTTCAAATCGTTAGTAGCAATGAATGGAGCTACGTTAGAACAATAAATGTAATTACCTGAAGCACTATTAGTTGGGTTCACAGTAACAGCGTTTGCTACTGGAGCTAGAGCTAAGGTCATCGCGAAGACTGAACCTGTAGCAATTATTTTGTTTAATAAAGACATATATAAAAAATGTTATAATACTTTACAAATGTTTATTTTTGTAATGTTCAACAGTAATTATACATTATCCATTATTAATTGTCAAGGAATATGTCCTAGAGATTAGGGTATTGTATTGATTCCAAAGCCTAAAAGTCGGTTTTTGAGAAGAATATTGTTTTTTGGGTTTTTTGGTGCTTTTTAGGACAATTTTTAACAATTTTGGACAAATAGACTTGTGTAGAAGTGTGTCTGTAGGACTTATTATGATATAACTATATTCACAATTTTGCCGGCGACATAGATGAACTTTTTGACAGAGTTGCCTTCTAGATACTTTTTGACAATATCTAATTCCATAACCTTGGTCTGGGCTGATTCTAGAGATTCTGTCGGGCTAAGAGTGATTTCTGTTCGCGCTTTACCATTAATCTGAACTCCAATTGTAACTTCGTCTTCTATCATCATACTTGGCATATACTGAGGCCATTGTTGGAGATGGATTGATTCTTTTTTGCCCAAAACATTCCAGATGTCTTCGGTGACAAAAGGTGCAAATGGAGCTAGTACCGTCAAGAACCACTCGAACTGAACAACCTGAATATGACCAATGTCTTCCACAAGGTTTACAAACTTCATGAATTCTGACACACAGGTATTAAAGGAATAATCCAGAATATCTTCACCGATTTTTTTGACAAGTTTGTGCAGAGCCACTTCGACTTTCATACCTTTGTACTTATGAATTGTAGCTTCATCTTCTTCGTGGTAGACTCTATCTTGCATATTCCAGACTCGATCCAAGAATCTGCGAACTCCCTTGATAGAATCCGTACTCCAGGGTTTGGACTGCTCGAACGGACCCATAAACATCTCGTAGACCCGCAAAGTATCTGCCCCATATTCATCATAAACTTCATTCGGATTAACCACATTACCTTTGGATTTGGACATTTTTTGGTTATCCGGTCCCAGAATCATACCTTGATGACGCATCTTGAGGAACGGCTCGTCAAAGTCAATATATCCAGCATCATGCAGAACTTTGGTGAAGAATCTGGAATATAATAGGTGCAAAACCGTATGCTCCGCGCCGATAATATACTCATCTACAGGAGCCCAAGACTTTAGATCTTCAGGTCGTGCAAAAACATTCTCAAGATTACCAGAACAGTAGCGGAAAAAATACCAAGATGAACACACAAAAGTGTCCATTGTATCGCCTTCGTAGCTCCAACCTTCGCCGTACTTGGAGCTGGCAGAATTGACGAACTCAAGATTTTGGGCAAGCGGCTTGATCATTCCAGTCGAGAGATCTAGATCTTTGGGAAGAAGTAGTGGTAAATCTTGTTCAGAGATTAGTTTTTCTTGACCATTCTCGCCATAAATCACAGGAATTGGACAACCCCAGTAGCGTTGACGACCGATTGACCAATCTCGCAGACGATAATTAACGACTTTTTTGGCCCAGTCTTGTTCGATACCATAGTCCAGAATTGCAACTTTGGCTTCGTCGCTTGTTAGCCCATCGAATTGTCCAGAATTATACAGAATTCCATATCCACGATAACATTCTTCCAAGTTTTTGATTCTACTGTCATCTTCTACATCAAAAGGCTTAAGACTGGTTTTGAGTGGAATATTGTACTTTTTGGCAAGATAAAAATCTCGTTCATCGTGAGCATCCGCGAATACAGCTCCAGTTCCATAGTTAGCCAGCACAAAGTCTGTAATCCAGATCGGCATTCTATCTCCAGTCGCAGGATTAATGGCGTACGAACCTGTGAAGCAACCAGTCCAATTCTTGTTGAGATCGGTTCGCTCCAGTTGAGATTTACCTTTGGTTATTTCTAGATATTCTGTAATACTGGCTTTATTTTCTAATGTTGTCAAGCCTTCTACAAGCGGATTCTCGGGAGCAAGAAGTAAAAATGTTCCACTATAAAGCGTATCAATTCGAGTTGTAAAAACTGTGATTTTGGTTGGTTTGGTTTGAACAAAAAGATTATTCAGCTCTACAAAATTAATATCTTTATCTTGAAAATGCTTATAATTATTCAATTCCACCAACTTTACTTTTGGGAAAACTTTAAAATATCTTGACAAATTCTCAAAACTTACCTTATCATCATCCGTAGAATGTAAAATTGTAATTTCTTGAATTTGGTTGTCTATTTTTTGGTAATCTATTTTATTTTGTTCAAAAAGATTAATTGTGTCAGTAATTTCTTGCGTTTGACCCTCTCTAGCAAAATCAAAAATTCCACCAACACTGAACCATTTATTAATTTTAAGCTCAGAATTTTGACTCAAATATTTGCAAAAAGCTAAAGATGCAATTGAGTGAGTAATTATAATAGAGTTTTGGTTTAGGTTGGTATTCTGAAAGGCTTCAATCCAGTTTTGAGAATGAGTTTCAAGTGGATTTTTGACTTCAACAAAATTAACTTTATAACTTTTGGATTCCAAATTCTCAATTGTTTTACTATAAAAAGAATCACTTCTAGAGAATGATCGCCCGTGAAATATAAAAACTTCTCCTTCCTTTGTCAAGGGGGAACCTTGTTCCAAATCATTTATCACCTCAAAATCAACTTCGGCTCCAACACTTTTGCCGATCCAATTTTTTTGTTGGAGTTTGGTGCTTTCTGGCCAATCTAGCCCATCTAATCCTGTGATTAGTCTTTCTGCATAATCTGATATCTTAAAGAACCACTGGGACATCATTTTTTGTTCCACTCTAGCTCCACTTCGCTCCGCAGTCCCATCCGCCAGAACTTGTTCGTTAGCAAGTACAGTCATATCTACAGGATCCCAGTTGACAAGAGCCTCTTTTTTGTAGGCTAGTCCGCGTTCATACATTAGTTGAAAAAACCACTGTGTCCACTTGTAATAATCTGGTGACGAGGTATTAACTTCACGATTCCAGTCGAAACTTGCTCCAAGTCGCATAACTTGGTCTTTGAAATTCGCGATAGAATTATTAGTTACATCTTGGGGGTGCAGTCCTTTTTTTTTGGCAAAGTTCTCTGTAGGTAGCCCAAAAGCATCCCAACCAATAGGATAAAGCACCTTGTGTCCTGTAGCTCTGTAGTAACGACTCAGAATATCCGCCCCCGTAAAACTAAGCGGGTGTCCGACATGCAATCCATCCGCCGAAGGATAAGGAAAGGCAATCAATATATATTTCTTAAGATCTCCTGCGTTAATATCTGGAGTTGCATAGAGATTAGATTCAGTCCATTTGCTGATCCATTTTTTTTCGAGTTCTAGGTGGTTATATGGCATGATTAAAGATTGTTTAGAAAATTTATTTTTTTATTTTTTTGGTAGCTTTAGAGGTTTTTGGAGCTTTGGGTGCTGGTATAGAATTCATTAACATTTCAATATTATTGACTATTTCTTCGTCGGTAGCAAGAATTTGATCCTCGTCTGGTTCACCAAAGTCTACGTCTTGGAATTGAGTTTCTACTATATTTATCAGATCTTTATTTTTGAACATCTCCAAAAAAGTCTCCTTAATAATATTAGGGGTCGTACAATCACTAGAAGTTTGGAATGTTATACATTTATCCATTTCGCTTTGAACAAAGTCAAAGTTAGTCTTAATAAGTTTGTCCAGATTATTACAATACATATTCATTAGATCTAGCGATAACATTTGTGTCATCATTAGCATTTGCATATCGTCAGATAAATGATCCATCATTAATACAAAATAAAAAAAAGTAGTTCGGTAGAATTTGGTTTGTTCTAGAATGTCTAATTTATTTATTTGACTTTCAGTTTTGGCTATATTTTGGACTGCTAATAATGGTTGTGGATGACTTCCTGTGTGGTTAAGCTCAATTATATTGATATACTCTCTATCAAAAGGACTTCGACAAGAAATATTAATGTCAAAAAAAGAGTTAGAATTAATCAGTATGTTAGTTTTTTTGGTTGTGTTAAGTTTAGTTGTTGTTTTGGTAGGCATAATATGTAGTTAAAGTGTGGCTGTTAAAGTGTGTTTTGAGTAATGATAATGTATTGAAAAGTAGTTGTTGATAATTTATAAAAATATATCTAAAATCCTAGTTAAAAGACTTTTTGTCCCATAGCCAAAATATTGGATCAAAAAACGGATCTTTAATAACTTCTATTGCATACAATTGATAAATACTTAGAACATATATTGGAACTATAGCAAAATAAAACAGTGTAATCCAAATATTCCAACCTATTGAGAATCTGTTGTGCCATAGTTCAGATTGGGTCTGATTGTTGAATAATTGTTTTGAATTAATTAGATAGGTTAATAGCCCAAAGAAGATCAAAGTAGTTGCAGTGTGAGCCAGTAGGCACCAAGGACAAAGGCTAAAAATAATACTGGATGAAATGTAAGTTAAAGTGTTATTACCAACAAAGCCAAGTCCTGCCACTAAAGTACAAGCTTTGATGAATTTTGGATTAAGATTATCATTAAAAAACATTGTCAACCCAGTCATCAAGGCTAATGAGTACAAACTAATTCCAAGTATTGCATTAGGAAATCCAAACAAAGCTGCCCATTTGCTTTTCATTACTCTACCGCAATCTAACCACGGATTAATACTACAGGTTGGTACAAAATTAGGATCTTTGTAGAATTCGATTCGATTAAGTACAAGCGTAATAGCTGCAAACACGCCAAACACGCCACCAATAATAATTAGCAATGCTAAGAATTTTTTATTATTTGATAACGAGATTATTTTAGATTTTAGATTTTGCATATAATTTGTTGTTAAAGTGTGGTTTGAATAATGTTACCCCTTTTGAAGTGAGAAGTGGATTCGGGTTTTCCGAATGAGCCCTCGCCACGACAGGGGTGAGCCGAATGGCTCGGGGATTTTATTTTAGTATAAAGGTTTTAATTCTACTGAGAAAGTCTATTTTTTGGGAATATATACTCAAACCCATATGAACTTTGACTGACTTTTACTCAAAAATACTTTGAAGTAAAGTAATTTATTTGCTTTTTGAGAGGTATTTTGTAAAAATTGAAAGTGATATTGGTATATCAAAGCTTAAATATAACCTTAATAATATTGTACAAAGTACTCGCTCCAACTGAGATAAGTTTGAGTTGTTCTTGATTGACTTTCCAAAAATTAATAACTGCAAGTTTCATCGATTCTACTTGTTTGATATCTCTTTTTTCTAGACCTTCTTTAATTAAAACAATATAAGAAAGTAAAATATCAAGCTTTTCGTCCACAACTAAATTTTTTTGATTTAAGGTCAAAAGGTTTGTTTGAAGTGTGGAGATTTTTTTGTATAATTCGTTATTTTCAGATTTTAGTAGCTCCAAATCTCCGATTACTTTTTTGGTTGAGCTGATGACATTGTCGACTAGTTGTTTGACATCGTTGAATTCAGTTTGTATCGAGAGGCTAGTGTTTAGTCTAATATTTAGTTCCAGCATGTTGGATTTGCTATCTAGAACTATCAATGCCGATTCCAGATTTTTAATTTCTAAATCCACAGGAATGTCCAAGATTGGTTTTTTATTTTGGAATAGATTGTTGAGGTTGTTCACGAATTGAGTTAGAGCGACTTCTACTAGCAGTCTATCGTTAAGATCTTTGGAAAAAGCTTTGATTGTTAGCTTACCGTTGATTTCTATTGTCAAACCGATATTCCGACCGAAGCAAAACTTGATAAAATCCTTAATCCCAAAAAAATAATCCCCAAAACTGGCTCGTAGTTCTTCAGGAATTTCTTTTTCGAACTTTAGAATCAGATTATTTTTATCTACATCAAAATCAACACTTTTTTGGAGTTGGTTAGATTCAGAATTTTGAGTTGTTGTGAAGTTTGGAGATACTTGGCTCATACTCATTATTCTACACTCTCCACTAATTTTTGGCAAGAACTTCAAAGTTTTTTGTAGAAAATTAGGGCTTTGCAGTTTGAAGTTGAATTAAAGATTCCAAAATTGACAAATTCTCTATAATTAGGTATTTTTAGTATATATGAACTACAATTCGAACCCTAACGCTAACGATCGATTTGATCCTAATCTTAATAATAATTTTGACCCAAGAAATTCTAATATTCCACATAATCCAACCAACTTTCAACCTCAGAATTTGCCTAATAACTATATTCCAAAGCCTAATATTCCAGCCAATATTCCTTTGAACAAGAATAGTTCTAACCAACTTTCTCAATCTTCCAAAAAAACTAGAAACTGGATTTGGTTTTTGCTTATAGTTCTTTTGGTTCCTGCTATTTTGATAGGTTTTATTGCTGTGGACATCTTGTCCTCCAAGTCTAATATTACACCTAATACAAGTTCTAATATATCAAGCCAAAGTTCTCAAATTGTTAATAATTCTAACATCGTTCCGATGAGTTCCAAGGATATTGTGGCTAATAATTTGCCTGCAATTTTGTCTATTAATATTACTGTTGATTCTAGCTCACGCCAAAAATCTATTGCTGGAACTGGCTATATCGTTGGGGAAGATGGAATTGTAATTACTAATCGACACGTGGTTTCGTCTTTTTGTAAAGATACTAAAGGCGTGCGAATTGTGGGACTGAGCTACGATGACAAAGTCTATGAACTGGATCTAGAAAGCATCGACCCAATTGACGACATTGCAATATTGAAGATCAAAAACCTAACTCAAAAATTGCCAACTGTTGTTTTGGGTGATTCTAATAAAGTGGCTCTTGGGGATGATGTTCTGGCGATTGGGAATGCTCTTGGAACTTTTAACGACACGGTTACTAAGGGAATAATTAGTGGAGTTAATAGGAGTTTTGACGCGGGTGGACTGAGCGATGATTGCAATGGAGATTCTAATATTGACGGATTGATCCAAACCGACGCGGCTATTAATCCTGGTAATTCTGGCGGTCCTTTATTTAATAATCTTGGTCAAGTTATCGGTATGAACACGCTCGGTTCTCCAGATGCACAATCAATTGGGCTAGCAATTCCTTCTAATACTATCAAAAACAGCCTCAATAGTTATCAAAAAAATAAACTTATAATTCGTCCTCGCCTCGGTGTAGTTTCCCAAGAAATTAACCCAGTTACTAAGGTAGAATATCCGAGTTTGCCGGTAGATTATGGAGAATTTGTTGGAAGTCTTGCCTTTGACATCGACCCAAAGAAAGTTGTCTCCAAAGGTTCTGTTGCCGAAGAAATCGGACTAAAATACGGAGATATCATTATCGAAATTAACTCCAAAAAACTAAATTCTCAAAGATCCAATCAATCTCCACTACGAAGAGAAATTCTTAACAAGCAAGTTGGCGATTCTATTGAATTAACAGTTCTTAAAGCCGTAGATAGCAACGGAACTTTGTCATATCAATCGGTACCCAAAAATCTAAAATTTACTCTCAAGGGAATTTATTACGATTTAAATAAAAGAACTCTGGGAGTTACTAATTAACTTTAGTTTTGTGTTATAGAAAATTAATTAACCAGCTTTGTTTTTTCTTTGAATTGGTTGACTTGTTCTGGTGTTAAGAATTCTGTTTTACCTTTGCTAATGTCTTTTTTGACTAATCCTTCGGTGGAGAAGTTGACAGGTTCTAGTCCTTTATGCACTAATTCCATATGGTCTTTCCAAAGCTTACTAATCGCAATCGAAGCACTAGCATCGCCGTTCATATCTCCGTTATCGGTTCGCCCGCCCCAGATTGTAACTGTGTATACAGGAGATCCACCCACCACCCAAAAATCCTTCGGGCCATTAGAAGTTCCGGTCTTAGCAGCCACTCGCCATCTCTTATCGTCTAACTCCAGGTTAAACCGTGCTTGTCCGTATTCGGCAGCTCTAACGTCATAATCGGTCATAACATTGGCGACTTGTTTGGAGACTAGGGGATCTACAGCCTTTTCTTTTTTGGGATAAAACTTGGGACAGAGTGATTCGCAGATATCGACAGTTTTGCCACCACTGTTCTGGAATATACTAATAAAAGGTGTTGCCGTAGTCAGGTTGCCTTCGTGTAGAAGGGTGTTAATTCCAGTGGTGTGACTAAGTGGGTCGACTTCACAGCCACCAAGGGCAGTTGATAGGAAGCAACGCTTGTGATATGCCTGCGACGCCAAAGCTGAATTATTGCAAGTATCAAAGCCATCGCCAGATTCTTGACAAGGGAATTTTAGTCCAGTATTAGTTGTAAAGTTAAAAAATCCAGTTAATGTTTTGGCAAGATCAAGGTTAGACTCAGCCACAAAGCCATCGTTGGATTTATCACTTTTGGCACCTAATAATAGAGCCTTGACCGCTGGAATATTGAGAGAATTCTGAAGAGCGTAACGCATACTAACCGCACCATTGAATCGCCCTGAGAAGTTTTTGGGGCTGTAATCTCCATTCCAAGTCGTATAGACATCGTTGAGGCTAGTTGCAGGCGAATAGCCATTATCCCAAGCGTTGGCGTACACATATGGCTTGATACTACTTCCTGGCTGTTGTGGCGTGGTCAAAATATTAACTTTACCATCAATAGCATCGTCGTTGTAGTCTACAGAGCCCACCATCGAGACAATTTGCCCAGTTTTGCCATCGAGAATCACACTAGCAGCATTGTTGGCGTTAATTGCTTGCAAATTTGGGCGGTATTTTTGGATAATTTCTTGGGTTTTGATTTGGATAGCAGGGTCCAAAGTTGTAATAATTCGATAACCACCGCTGGCGAGTTGATCGTCGCCAAGAATCTTGGTTAATTCCTGGGTTACATACTCCCGAAAGTGCGGAAAAGGATCGTCGATAGAACTTTTGACAATAGCAATTCCACCGTTATCAATAATCGCGGTTTTTTCTACAATGTCTTTGGCTTTTTGGATTGGGATGCTCTTGAGATTCGCTAAATCCTCAGGATTCTTGATCAAAATTCCCAGATTACCGTTATCATCAAGTGGAAGTTGTAATTCGGCGAGTTTGTCCAGGCAAGCATTTTTACGATTCACCAGTCTGCGAAAAGCCTCAGAAGTCGGATTGTTAATACTTTCTTCATAATAGGACGGCGATTGAATTAGTGATGCCAAAAAACAAGCCTCAGAATCAGATAAGGTACTTTTTTCATTTTTGAATTCGTTAATATCTTTGCCAAAATAATTCCTAGAAGCCTGTTGAACTCCGTAACTATTACGCCCAAAAGGTACCCAGTTGAGGTACGCCTCCAGAATATCGGTGTGAGTTTTTTCTTGGTTGAGTTTAATCGCTGTAACTAGTTCACGGGCTTTGCGATCCAGGCTGGACTGGTTTTGTTTGGTCATTACCTTGACTAATTGTTGAGCAATTCCAGAGCCTCCACGACAATTATCTCCGAGCGAGGTTATACATTTTTGGATTGCACCAATAAGATTCTTCCAAGGAACACTCTCGTTAATATAAAAATTCTCGTCTTCTAGAGCGATTACCGCCAGTTGCATGTTGCGAGGAACTTTGTCAATGCTAATGAATTCTCGTTTTTCTTCTTTGAAGTATTCATAAATCTTGGTTTTGCCATCTTTGGCGTACAGAATGCTACTTTCTGGAGGATTGTTGGCAAGTTTGTTCAAGCTCGGACTACTAACCCAAAGATCCACAAAAAACCAACCCAAAACAATCGCAATTAGACATACTACAACCAGAATTCCACTAGAATTCCTAGCGATAGAAGACTTGATTCGTGAGCCAGTAGATACGAATGGACGAAGCGCTGAGAGTGAGAACGAGTTGTTGTTTTTTTGGGACAAGTACAACCTTTCCATCTCAAAAGCCTGGCGTTTTTTTTCTTTACTAGTCTTGGTAGAGCTCGAAAAAGCCAGAACCATCTGTTTGTCTCTGTCTGCAGGCCTGTCCAAAATTAGCTTGGGATGAGGTTTGCGGGGGACTTTGGTGTATTTTTTGTGATTGATTGCCATTATTATAATTTTATAATTATGTTGGATTACAGTCAAGTTGTAAAGATGTTTTATACTGTCATCCTGAACTTGTTTCAGGATCTAAAAAAGTTGTTTATAAGTTTTATGATCTATAATTTAAAGTTTCGTTAATGAGGGTATTTACAAACATGAGCAAGTTTTACCAAAAAACCTAATGAATTTTTTAGATTTACACCTGTTTTTAATCCGAATAACAAAGCTTCAAATCAGAACTATAAAATTTAATAATTACTCTTTTAGATCCTGAAACAAGTTCAGTATGACAGTGTAAAATATATTTTAGTCTTTTAAAGATAATGTTAAAACATCAATTAAAAATATAGATTTCGTTAATGAGGCTTTTTAAAATTATTTTCTAGCTAATTTCCTCAAAATCTTGGCTTTGTTTGACAATTAATCACTCAATGAGATATACTTGAGATTATAATCTAATATACCAAAATTATAATATAAGATGTCAATTCAACTTACTCCCAAAAATTCCAATCAATCTCCGAATCTCAAAAAAAACGCCAACAATATTCTAACCTTTTTTGTTAGTCTAGTGCTAGTGTTTTTGATAGTTAGTACTTTTACTAAAGATGTTCCTAGGAACGCTTCTACAACCAAGGAATTTACCGATCTTATCACAGATATTCGTGCCAAAAAAATCTCCAAAATAACCTTATCCAAGGAAAAAGACAAAATTAAAGCTGAAGTTTACCAAGATCCTAATGCCCAAGATCGTACCAAAGTTGCTCCAACCGATTACAAAATCAACCCAATTACACCCACTAAATCAGCGTTAGATACGATTAATGCAGGACTTAGTCTTCAAGACAAAATTCTGATTGGTTATGACAAAGGTCAAATCATCTACTCCGAAGAAGAAAAAAATCCGCTAGAAGCTTTTGTCGCGAGTTCGGACTTTTGGACATTGTTATTGATTCTTTCATCGGTCGGACTAGGAATTTTGTTCATCAAAAAAGTTGCTGAAAACAACTCTAAGGCAATCTCTTTCGGTAATTCTAAGGCTAAGTTATACGATCAAACCACTAAAGACAAAGTAACTTTCGCGGATGTTGCGGGTAATGAGGAAGTCAAAACTGAACTGCTAGAAGTGGTGGACTTCCTCAAAAGACCAGAAGCTTATACGGCTATGGGTGCCAAGATTCCACGCGGAGTTTTGTTAATCGGTGATCCTGGTAATGGTAAAACTTTAATGGCCAAAGCTGTAGCTGGAGAGGCAGACGTTCCTTTTATGTACGTTTCTGGATCGGAATTCGTAGAGATGTTCGTGGGAGTTGGTGCAAGTCGTGTGCGTGATCTGTTCAAGTACGCCAAGAAAAAAGCTCCCTGTGTAATCTTTATTGACGAAATTGACGCTGTTGGTCGCAAGCGCGGACAAGGCAATGGCGGTGGAAATGACGAAAGAGAGCAGACGCTCAACCAGTTTTTGGTGGAAATGGACGGCTTCGAAGGTAATGAATCTGTAATAGTCTTAGCTGCAACTAATCGCCCTGATGTCCTTGATAGAGCTTTGCTACGACCAGGAAGATTCGATCGTCAAGTTACAGTTACTAGTCCAGATGTCAAAGAACGCCAAAAAATCCTGGAAGTCCATGCCAAAAATAAAAAGATTGATCCTAATATTGATTTTGCTTTGATCGCCAAGAGAACTAGCGGATTCAGTGGAGCTGACCTTATGAATGTCCTCAACGAAGGTGCGATTCTCAGTGTTCGTTTTGGCAAAAAAATAATCGACAGCGAAATCCTTCGAGAAGCCATCGAAAAAGTAATGTTGGGACCAAGTCTTTTGACCAAAGTAGTTACCGATGAACAAAAAAAGCACACTGCCTTCCACGAAGCTGGACACGCAATTACAGCAACAGTTCTTCCCAAAGCTCAAAAAGTCTCTAAAATAACTATAGTTCCAAGAGGAAAAGCTGCAGGTTACACATTCCACGCCGAAGATGACAACGATCCACAGACCAAGACCAAGAATGAGTTTTTGTCCCAAATCGTAGTATTGTTTGGAGGTTACACAGTCGAAGAAAAAGTATTCAAAGACGTTTCTACAGGAGCAAGTAACGATCTTGCCAAAGCTACCGAAATCGCCCGCAATATGGTTACCAAGTACGGAATGTCAAGGCTCGGACCAATCTCACTCTCTGAGAGTTCAATGAGTTATAATTCTACCAGCGGAACTACAGAATACGGAGTCGAAATGGGCAACAAAATTGACCAAGAAGTCCAAAACATCCTTGCATCTTGTCGTAAAGTTTGCCAAAGTATTGTCTCAGAATATATGGCTCAAATCGAGCAAATCAGCGAATATCTTATCAAGAATGAAACCATCGAAGTTGAAGAATTTCAGCGAATCTCAGACCCAGTTAAGAACACTTACATAGTTCAGTTTGACTATTAGTGCTTGTAGAATCTAGACTTGCAGTCATATCCGTTCCACTATCTATCCTCTAACAAAAAAGTAACTAAATTCCTTTACTTCAAAGTATTTTTGGGTAAAAGTCAGTCAAAGTTCATATCAGTTTTGGGTAAACAACTCGAGCGTAACACAGTCCCAAAATTATCCAAATTGGCATAATAAAAATTGGCGAAATCAAATACCATTCTAGATAAAAAGCCACCAAAATCATCGCTAATCCAAAATTCAAATTATTTTTACTTTTGAAGAGACTAAAAAGTGGAATAACTAGAATTATTATCAAGGTTATCAAAGCCAAAAGTCCATTTTCCAGCCAGACTTCGAGATAAGTATTATTAACAATTGCCGAGTCGTCCTTATTTATCAAACCCAGATCTGAGTTAATTTTGGGACCGAATTGCCCCATTCCAATTCCTAGTACTGAATTTTCGGGTAAAATTCTGAGAGCATTATTAACAAAGTTTTGTCGCTCAACTGAACTTGGAGATTTGCCATCGATAGTTTCCAAAATATTAGCAGTAATGTTACTAAAAGGCGGAATTTGGCTAATACTTATGACTCCGAATACCAAGACTATCAAGCTTATAATTCCAGTTGTAATTTTTTTGGGACTAAAAATAAATTTAATTTTGGATTGATTAAAAAATTTGTACAAACCCCAAACTATTGAAATTAAGGTTATAATAAACAAAATTCCCCAGGTTCCTTTGGAAAAGGTAAAAATAATAGTTACCAAAAATAAAGCAATTCTAGCAATTCTAAACCTCAAATCATGTAACTTATCATGCCAACTACCTAAAAATTGTTGAGTTTCAAAAATTAATCCTATCATTAACATCCCAGCAAAGTGCAAAGGTTCGATTGCCGTTCCTTGAATTCTAGCAATCCCAAAAACTTGCTTGGTGTATTGCTCTCGAAGTCCAGTAAGATTAGTTGGCAAGCCTATATAATCTCCAATTAATTGATACCAACCAAATACGCTACAAGCAGCGAGAATATAGCTTAATTCTTGTAATCTTTTGATAGGATTGCGGACGAAGTTAGTTACCAAAAAAAAGGCACCAAAAACCAAAAATGTAGCAATATGATATGTCAAAAATCTCTTGAAATCATAGATATTGAGCCAGCTCGGTAATTCTACAACTAAGAATAATAGTGGCAAAAATGAAAGAGAATTAATTTTTTGGTTCAACAGTTGCTTATCTTTTTTGAACGCTAAGATTACAATAACATAAAACCCCAAAATCACTAGAAGTTGACTAATCCTAACACTAACCCCAGCGATTTGGAGACTAGGAATAAGCTCAAAAGGTAGTGACCAAACTATATATTTGGTAATGCTGGTAAGATTATCATAACTAAACTTTTCCCAAAAAACTTTGGTCAAAATAATAACTACAGATATTATTAGAATTAAAACTTGTACAGTAAGGAACATTTTTTAAGTAAACTTTTTTTTTAAGTTTTAGTCTATTTTTTTGACTTACGCCGACAACTGTGGTATACTTAATGGTAATATGACAGCGTATCAGATTCCCCAATTCCTTGATTCTGGAGACAAGATTTTTTTGGACATGAACATCAGACAATTCGCCTATGCACTTGTTGGATTTTTGGTGTGTGTAGTTATTTTTAATATATTTTATACTATTCTCAGTAATTTTACTTGGGGCTTAATTGTTCCGCCTGCAATTTTCACTTTTTACCTTGCCAAAGGAAAATATAACGGTCGCGATTCAGAGGTTTACATTCTCAAGAGTATAATATTTTTGACCAAGCCTCGCAAGATGCTCTACACAAGACTTCCTATTTTGGATGATCTTAATAGTAGATTAGCCGATCTTGACATTACCAAAAAACTTCAGGCTCTTGATGGCAACGTCATTAGCGACAAAGCTGACAATCTCGACTTTAACCTTCAGGATCCATTATCCAAAATTCAGACAATTACTAATTTGGGTAAGAGTATTGATGAATCTAAGTTTAACTCTGCCAAAGCTGTAATTCAAGCCGAATCAAAGATTGAAGGACATAGAACCTTGATAGGAGAACTGGCTAATAGATAGTTGATTTAGCTAATAATCTCCTTGACTTTTTTGACAATTGCCTCACTGTCGATCTGCATATAGTTCATTAATTCGCTAGGAGTTCCGGAGCAAGACATTTTTTTGACAGCTAGAGAATGTACAGGCTTGGTGGCAACTCCACTGGAACAGACTGCTTCGTAGATTCCACCTTCAATATAGTGATCTTCCACTACAATCAGAGCTTTGGTTTCTAGGCAGGCTTTGGCGATGGCTTGCTTGTCGATTGGCTTGACGCTATACATATCAATTATGCGAACTTTAATTCCATCGTTATTAAGTTTTTTATAAGCCTTAACAGCTTCATGGAGTGTAATTCCAGCTCCCATAATTGTAACTTCATCTTTGAGATCGGCGTAGATTGTCTTGGAACCACCAATTACGAATTCTTCTTTGTTATCGTAGATTACAGGGGTTTCGGCTCTAGTGCAACGAAGGTAACTAATTCCTTGGTGCTGTAACATTAGATTGGTCAGACTATCCGCGCTTACCGCATCGCAGGGATATAGAACAACGGAATCCAAAATACACCTAAAAAAAGCCATATCTTCGACTGCCATCTGTGAACTGCCATCTGGACCAATACTAACTCCACAGTGCGAACCCATAATTTTGAGATTAGCCTTGGAATATTGTGCCATACGAATCTGATCATTAGCACGAGACAAGAATGAAGCGAAGGTTGACACAAATGGAATCTTACCACGAAGCGACAGTCCAACCGCAGTTGAGATCATATTTTGCTCACTAATAAACATTTCGTAGTACCGACCAGGATAATTTTTGGCAAAGATCTCACTATAGGTTGAATTGTTCATCTCGGCGTCTAGTGCAACAATGTTCTGGTTAATTTTGCCAAGATTGTTAAGACTATTCCCAAAAGCTTTGCGAGTAGCTACTTTTTCATCCAGAGTATATTTTTGATAAGCTGTTTGAACGGCTGTTTTTTCTTTTGGTTTCAAGTTTGTGAAAGGATGCTCCACAGTTCCAACTAGTTCCAGATCTACATCGCCGATTTCTTCTAGTGCAATTTTGGTCTGGGATTCATCAAAAGCTTTACCATGAAAGCCTTCCTTGTCTTGTGCAAAGCTAATTCCAGATCCTTTGAATGTCTTAGCAATTACCATTTTGGGTTTTTCTGTAGGAGAGTTGCTAATGGCAGTGTAGACTTCGCCAATTGCTTCTAGATCGTGCCCTTCGACCACCCAGACTTCCCAGCCAAAAGCCTCAGCTTTGCGACGAAGATTCTCGGTATTATGTCCAATTTGGGTTTGTCCTCTTTGACCTAGTCTATTCATATCCACAATCGCGATTAGATTATTAAGATTAAAATAACTGGCGCTGTTCATCGCTTCCCAGATACTTCCCTCGGCAATTTCGGAGTCGCCCAGTAGACACCAGACATTAGGATAAGCCTCTTCAGATTCGAAGTCTTTTTGTAAGGACAAAGCCATTCCAACCCCGATTCCCAGACCTTGCCCGAGCGACCCTGTAGCTGCCTCGGTGTACTTCCACTCCATAGTTGGATGACCTTCAATTGCTGAGCCGAACTGCCGTAGGGACATTAATTCCTCGCTCGACAAATGCCCACAAGCGTAGTACATCGAGTATAAGAGCGGACAAGCATGCCCTTTGGAAAAGATAATTCTGTCGTTATTAATATTAGCTGGATTATCTAGTTGTGCCCGAAAAAACCCACCAAAAAACAATTGGGTCATCAATTCCACACCACTAAGTGAAGATGTCGGATGCCCTGTTCCTGCCCTACTAGTACTAACGACAATGTTGTGGCGAATTTGTTTGGCGATTTCTATAAGGTTGTTTTGGTTGTTGGAATTATTCATATTTTGGGTTAATTTGGGTATTAAAAATATCTTTATGATTTGGTTTTCGTATACTCCTTTTAGCCGTGCTTGTTACGACGACACAGTGCTAGAGGAGTCAAGCATAGCTTGGGGGGTTGTGCTATATTGCTTTTATTAATGAAACCTCAAATCTCATAATAATTAGCTTTTTAGATCCTGAAACAAGTTCAGGATGACAGCTTAATGAGCTTTATCACTTTGAACTAATTTTAGAACATTAAACAAAAAAGTAAACTTCATAATTTGAGCTATCTTTATCATAACACTTCCAACTTGGGAACTGGATTATCTAGAACTTGTTGAGTTTGATTTTTGATAAAAATTT
>JAYUIW010000023.1:0-8529 GCA_043765655.1 bacterium | reverse complement strand
GCGCCTGTAGTAGATGGAGCACACTTGAGCTCGTATACAGGTAATGACTTACGAGTAGATACACAGTTGGTACCTGAGAGGGTCTCTGAGGTTGTACAGGTTGTAGCAGCCTGAGATAGTTGATTGTAACTATTGAACATTGTGATACCACTGATAGCAGTAAGAGCAAGACTCAAAAAAACCATAGTTCCAAGAAGCTTAGAAACGATTGATTGAGATTTTTTTAGATTGGAACCAAGAGATTGTCCTTGGTTAGAGGAGTTGTTAGTAATAGACATAAAACGAATAATTTTTTAGACATTTATAATTTTAACAGTTTTTTTATTTTATGTCAAGGGCTTGTTTTGCTTTGGTCAATATACTTCCCAAAATATCGCAGAAAAAGTTGTAATTTATGATTGAAAATTAGCGATTTTGACAATGCTAATCTTGAAGGTTATCTTTAGTTCGAATATATGAATTTTGTTCCGAATATTTCTCTGCGAATTCAAGAAGCTTTGGAATTAATTTGACTAAGAGCGACGAGATTGTTAGACTTTAGAGATATTGATATTTTTAACCTATAATAATTTTTATTCCCAATGTCCAAAACCTTAGCCAACACTCCAGCAACCAAAATTGACCTTAACTCTCTTACAACTCCTGAACTTAATAATCTTTTGATATCGTCTAGTATTGCTTTGACATCAGTAGAAGCTCTGCGTGTGCAGAACGAGGTTCTCAATAGACCTGTGACAATTAGTGAGTTGATTCTGTGGGGAATACAGGGGAGTGAACATTGTAGCTATAGATCTAGTCGTCAGTTCCTGCGTCAGTTTCCAACCAAGGCGGATAATGTTATGGTGGGTGTCGGACAAGATGCTGGGATTGTGAGGGTTGCGGTGGATAATACTGGCAAAAAATACGGAATTGCAATCAGCCACGAAAGTCATAATTCGCCGTCGCAGGTTGTGCCATTCGAAGGTGCGGCAACTGGAATTGGTGGTAATGTCCGCGATGTCAACTGTATGGGAGCAAGAGTTATCGGCGTCAGTGATTCATTAAGATTCGGTCAAATCAGCAATCAATACGATTCTAACAATACTAACGATGAACTAATCCACAAAGCCAAATGGATCAACAAAGGCGTAGTTGAAGGCGTAGCTGGATATGGGAATCCAATCGGAGTCGCTAATGTTGGCGGAGATTTGTACTATGATAATCGTTATAACGGAGCTTGTCTAGTTAATGTGGTTACACTTGGGACTGTTGCAGAAGACGAGATTATTAGTTCGCATGCACTGCCTGGAAGTGTAAGGTTCAAGCTAATTCTAATTGGCAAACCTACTGATAGGAGCGGTTTTGGTGGGGCGAGCTTCTCATCGAAGGTGGTTGATGAAGGTGATAATGAGACCAATAAAGGGGCAGTCCAAGAACCAAATGCATTTCTCAAGCGTCATATTCTCAAGGCGAACTATGCTCTTTTTGACAAACTAAAAAATCACTCTACTGGAAACATGCTCCAAGTTGTTAGCTTCAAAGATCTTGGGGCTGGAGGTGTAGCCTGTGCTAGTGTGGAGATTGCAGATGGTGGAGGTTATGGAGCGAATATTTATGTCGAAAAAATCCACACTTCGATTGAGAATCTTGACCCAGCGATTATATTGTGCAGTGAGACGCAGGAGAGGTTTTTGTGGTGTGTGCCTGATGAGTTGGTGGACTTGGTTCTAGATCATTATAATGTTGAGTTCGATTTTCCTAATGTGTCCAGCGGTGCTAAAGCTAGCGTGGTTGGTGAGATTACAGATGATGGCATGTATACAGTTTTTTATAATAATGCCAAAATTATCGAGGCTAAGGCAAGTCTTGTTACTGAAGGTTTGAGTTTTGATAGGGAGTTCATTGATCCTAAGGTTGTACATAGTGAGCCTGAGGTTGTGAGAGAGTTTGGAGAGGTGGGAGGTTTTGAGGCTACAGAGGGTTTTGATTTGGAAAATGGGGATTTGGGTAGTGAAACTGTGGAAGTAGATTCTGAACAACAGGGAATTCTTCGCTACGCTCAGAATGACAGTGATAAGGATGATGATGAAAGTATTTTTGAAATACAGTCTGAACAACAGGAGATCTTTCGCGATGCTCAAGATGACGGTGTAAATAATAATAATTTAACAATAACTATCAATGGAATTACCAAAACTTTGACTGATATATCCAAAGAAATTTTAGCTCATCCTAATGTTGCTTGTCGGTATCTAATCTACGAAAAGTATGACAAAAACTGCGGAGGCTTTATGGTAGTTGAAGCTGGTGAAGGAGATAGCTGTGTGATGCAACCTTTTAAGTTTTCGCATTTTCCCAGTGAGATTCACGATGTTGGAGTGGTGTTCAAAGCTGATAATAATCCTAATTATGGCAAAATCAATCCATACTGGGGAGCTGTGCAAGCTGTGGTAGAATGTGCGAGGAATATTGCTTGTAGTGGTGGATTTCCTGAGGCGATGACTGATTGTTTGAACTTTGGTAATCCTGAGAAGCCAGAACAATTCTGGGATTTTACTGAGTCTGTGCGAGGATTATCGGAAGCTTGCAATAACTTTAGCTTAGTCAGCAATCCTTTTGATTCAACTTTGATACTATCTGAGAATATCGGAAGCGATGTCTTGCCTGTGATTAGTGGTAATGTCTCGCTCTATAAAGAATCAACCTTTAATAACCTTAGTCAAGCAATTCCACCAACGCCAATGGTCTCTATGGTCGGAGTTATGCCTATTGCCACCAAGGCTGTGAACTTTAGTCTACGATCTACTGAGTCAACCTTATTACTAATCGGAGATATCAAAAACGAATGCGGAGGTTCAACTTATTATTCGCTCTTTAATGCCCTCGGAGCTAATAGTCCTAGACCTGACGTGAGTGTAGTTCGCGATGAATGTTATATAGTTAGTCGCTTGATTCAGAACGATCTTGTACAATCTTGTCATGATATTAGTGATGGTGGATTGATGGCATGCCTGGCTGAAATGTCGTTCAGGAATTCTATTGGGTTCGAGCTCGGTTTGACCACGGATTCTATAATGGATGTGGAATTAGATCAATACTTATTCTCAGAAAGTGGTGGATTCGTGCTAGAAGTTCTCTATACTGATTTGCATACCGTTCAAGAAGTTCTGGATAATAACGAGATAACTTATTCTGTAATCGGTAGTACTAATTCATCTAAGGTTCTAGATTATGGAGTATTTGCTTTGGAACTAGTTGAAGCCAAAGAACTCTGGACAGAAGGTCTCAAAAAGTTGTTGTAAAACACGATTTAAGGTTATTTTTGGAGGTTTGACAAAAGGAAAAAAGTGTTGTATTCTTAGGAGATTATGACTAATAAGAACGAAATCTAAACCAATAAAACGCCAGAGCAATTATCAGTATTTCAAGAGCGACTATTAGAATTCTTTGGAGAAAAAGATTACAATATTTTCGCCGTAAATTTAAAAGGAGCAAATATAAAGACTCCAAAAGAACTATTTAATTTTCTAACAAAAAATAGAACTTTTATTCCAAATTTCAGTAGAACTTTGACTTCTAAAATTCAAGCATTTTGTAATCAGAATTCAAGCGTTGGAATTCCTGAAGACCAAAAAATTAAAATTGATGATGATGGATTTCATTCAATTGTTAATGAGGTTGGATATACTGAGGGTAGACGTAGTATAAAACTTGATCCAAGATCTGTAAAATTTTCTGTTTTAAATTATAACTTTAATGCTCGAACATTAGAGGAATTTCAAACTGAATTAAAACAATTAGGATTGAACAAAAATTTTAGTTATACTATTTTACAAAATATATCAGAGTCTTTTGTTAAATATATTGAATCTATAGAAAGACTAAATAAATTTTTGGCACTTAATATTCAGGCTTTACAAAATATAAAAAACGCAACAAAACATACCGTTAATATCTCAAGAGAAGAAATAATAGCTCTCAGTAATTATCTTAAACTTAGGGCAATATACACTGATTCACAAGCAAACTTAAAAAGATTAATAGATAGAAATATTCGAAAAAACTATTTAACAATAACAAAATCTATAAATTCCAATAAAAGATAGAGACAAACTAGAAAGCTAGGTTATAAAATTTTTGTATTAGAAGAGGGCTTTTTGGACATTTGACAAGAGGAAAAAAGTGTTGTATTCTTAGGAGATTATGATTATACGAAGCAATTCTGAATTACAGATTAATTTAGCTCCAGGCAACTTTGCCAAAGGTAAAAATAGAATTAACATATCATATAGATCTATAGAATTTTCTGCTTTGGGGGTTGAATTCGATGTTCAAACAGTCGAGGAATTCCAAGTCAAGCTAAAAATGATAGGCTTAAATTCAAAAATAGTGTATCTAGGCAAGAATAAAGCTACCCAAAATCCATATAAGAATCTATCAGATATATTCGAAAGGTATCTTAACACCACCAATGATCTTAACACTTTTTTGACATTTAACATTCAGGCTTTACAAAATATAAAAAACAATAACAAAAGTGAAAATATATTAACTCAACACGAAATTTTGGTGTCGTTAAAGTACACTAAATTAAACGCAGATTTGAATAGTAAGAGGGAATATCTACATAGTACAATAAAGAAATACTATAGAGAAGGTTACTTTAAATATACGAAAATGATACTAAATCCAAGATAAAGTTGAGAATTAGAATTTATCAAAAAATCTTAAACTGCTGTAATAACCGTTGTGTTAGTCTATAATGTTTTGGTTATCTTCAAGATTCTACCTACCTTCTCCTTCTGCCAAGACCAAGCATTCCTAGAACTCCACGAGTGATTTCACTGGTTACCGCTCTTCCGATTTGGCGGACCATTGTGTTCTTAGTGATATTCTCGATGATGCTTGGTTCTTGCTTGGTATTTGAGTTAGAGTTTTGTGTTTGACCTTGATTATTCCCGAATACACCTTGCTTGGCAGCGTCTTCAATTTTTTTGGTCAAAAGTTCTTTGGCGCTTTCTCTATCAATATTTTCATTGTATTTGAAAGCAAGGCTGGAATTACTGACTATTGAGCTTAGTTCACCGTCACTAATAGTATCCATTCTAGATTGTGGAGCCAGTATCATTGTGTGAACCAGTGGTGTAGGGTTGCCTCGTTCATCCAGAACTGTAACAATTGCTTCACCAATTCCAAGACTAGTAATAAGTTCATCTACGGCATAGAACTGAGTTTCAGGATAGTTTTGACTGGCTTGTTTGATCGCTTTGCGATCGTTGGCAGTGAAGGCTCGTAGTGCATGTTGGATCTTGATTCCGAGCTGAGCTAGAATGTTCTGTGGAATATCGATTGGATTCTGAGTTATGAAGTAGACGCCGATTCCTTTGGAACGAATGAGCTTGATAATCATTTCGATTTGATCAAGGAGAGCCTTGGATGCTTCGTCAAAAATCAAATGAGCTTCATCAATAAAAATACAAAGTTTTGGCTTAGTAACATCCCCTTCTTCTGGAAAAGTGGAATAAATTTCGGAAAGTAGCGACAGCATAAAAGTCGAGAATAGCTTCGGCTGGGATTGAATGTCATTAACTCTCATAATGTTGACATAACCTTTGCCTTCACTGTTGGTTCGAACCAGATCCATAACTTCGAACGACCTTTCCCCAAAAAAACTCTCCGCTCCTTGTTGCTCTAGTTCGATAACTTTTCGCATCATAATTCCAACTGTAGAAGTGCTAATTCCGCCGTAATCTCCGACTAATTCTGCTTTACCTTCATCGCTAATCATATATTGTAGGACGGCTTTGAGATCTCCCAAGTCTAATAATGGCAGAGCATTGTCATCGCAGTATTTGAAGACCATTGACATTACACTGGATTGAGTATCGTTGAGCTCTAACATTTTGGAGAATAGGACTGGTCCGAATTCACTGACAGTTGCACGCATTTTGACACCGTTTTGGGCAGATATTGTCAAAAATTCTACAGGATAAGCTTGAGCTTCCCAAGGAATATTGAGCATTTTATGCCTGTCTTCAATTTTGGGATTGGTTGTTCCTGCCTGCGAGATTCCACTAATATCGCCTTTGATATCTAGAATCATAACTGGAACGCCGTTGTCGGAGAGAGATTCACAGAGTTTTTGGATGGTTTTGGTTTTACCTGTTCCCGTAGCTCCTGCCACTAATCCGTGGCGATTCATCATTGATAAAGGGACTTTGACATGGACTTCTGGTTGAACATTGCCACCGAGCACACTTCCACCGAGAATTATTGATGGAGTTTTAAAATCATACCCTGCGTTGATGGTCTCCGCGAAAGATTGAGAATTATTAGTTGTAGTCATATGTTATTATATTACATTCCAGGGCAGAATTTGTCAAGAGGAAAGGAGGGTTTTGGGAGGATTTAGAATGATTTTAAGGAAAAATTTGCCAGCATTACTATTTATCTTATAGATACAAACCCCGAGCAATTAGACTTACTACTTTATCAATATTTATCAATAGATAATAGTATAATGAATACAAGTTTTTATTATTCTGGATTAAATACCACTTTTTGGTTTTTGGTTAAAAATATTTTGTAGCGTAGGAAGATTTTGTTTTTGGAAAGATAATATATTAGTTATTATTTTGTCAGATAACTCCTGATACCATTCTAATTCTCGTTGAGAGCAACCACTTAGAACGAAGGTTTCGCTTTTTTGTTTGTTAAATTCTGGCCTAATACCAATTTTGAGCTTCCAGAGAGCTTCCACATCCACGCTAGATTTGTGATTAATGATGGAGTCTATACCTTTGTGCCCCGCGCTACGTCCGCCAGCAACCATTTTGGAGCATAGTTCGATTTGGTCAGAATCATCCTGTAATACTATTAATTTATAGCGGTTTTTGTTGAGTTTGTGATACCTCACCAGAGAACTTAAAGGATCGCCACTAAGATTCATATAACCTTTGGAATATATTAACCAAATCTCTTCACCGTTAACAACTCCTTTGGCAAGCTTGCACCCAAAAGAAGTATCTTGGAACTGTAGCTTCAGCAGTTGTGCAATATTTTCAACGATAATTCGACCACAGTTGTGTTTGGTCTTGAGATATTTTGGTTCGTTGTTACCCAGTCCATAGAATATTAACATTTTGGTTGCTTGATTGATTGCTTTGTTGGTTCAAAATTTTGTGATAAGCTTATTTTCATATATCTTTAGTTTTATTGTTTTTGGTTGTCTTGTCCAGTTGTTCCTTGGTATATTTTTTGACAAGAGGTTGGATTGCTTCCTTGGATTCGTAGGATTGAAGGTTATTAGCAAACCAAAAACCCCATTGAAGTGGGGTTAGAGATTAACATTTAGCTAAAAAGTTTTGTTATATTTGGTATAAAATTAGTAAAAATATCTAAACTTAGAGTAAGAGCAACTAAAATATAACAAATTATCTTAACAATTTTATTTTTGATGTCTAAAGGCAGAAAAATTGCAAAAAGAGTATAAATGAATAAAGACCACATTATTTTTGATAATGAATTAAAGCCTAAGATTGACAAAGTTAGCGATGTAGTTCCAAAGACTATTAATATTGTTGTTGCGTTCTTTTTGAGCATAAAGTATTATATTGGTTTGGTTATCCATTGCCACAATAAGGAAGCCATCAAAAAAGCAAAAACTAAGCCGAATACTCCAATCATAATTCTGTATTTTTTTGAAATGTTTTCTTAGTAAAAAACAGTATAAATTGTACTAAGAACAAGATCCAAAAGATTAAAACTCAAAAGTAAAATAAAGTTATTGGTAAACAGGCAGAACATAAAGATTATAAATGAAATTGTAATATAAGTCTGAGATTGATAGATGTTAAATTTGGTCAAAATAAAAATTTGTTAAAAATTAGAGTAATATATCCCAGATAATTCCCAAAAAAACCAACGAACTTAGCCTACTAAGAATATTGGCAATTGATCGGAACTGGTTTTGCTGTACGGATAATGAATCATGTTTTAGCCAGATAATCTTACCATTAACGGTGTCTACCAAGTACAGCGGAGCTAATAAGGATTCTATAATCCCCCCAAAAATTAGAATATTAACCAACCAACTAATCCCAAAATAAACGTTAGCTGGAATTATTATCAGAAGATATCCGATCCCAAAAAATATGATTTGATTACGAGAATAAGGTTCCATACTAGGGTGTTATTAATAGCGTGACTTAATGCTTTTGCACTTTTTGATTATATACAAAATAAAATCGGCGAATAGTCCTAGAATAAGAATTGTAAGTCCCAAATCAAGAATATAAATAAGAAAATTCCCAAAATAATTATTAAAGTTCATAAAAATATTTTTGACAGACAATAACTATCGGTTTGTAATTCCCAATTAACCTAGAATCTTGTTGCTTTCCAAGTAAATTAACTTGTCATAGTCCATGTAAGGTTCGATAGTCGTATAATTTTTTTGGCATTGCTAACCTCTAATAGTTTTGTCATAATTTAACACATGAGTATTAATTGTCCAAAATGTAATTCAAATAACTTTTTTAAGAATGGTAT
>JAYUIW010000022.1:0-29108 GCA_043765655.1 bacterium | reverse complement strand
AGACAATTGATAACTTCGACGTATGGAGTAGCTCTGTTACTGGAGATATTAGAATTATCTGGACATATGATCAAAATCAAAAAAGACCTATAGGAACTTCTTAGGTGATGGATTTATTCAGTTTTCTCTCTAGAATTACAGAATTGAATAATTAAGATTTTACGATGTTCTTTGGACAAACCATTATGTTTTTTGAGAAGTTTTTTGAGTGGTGAGAATAGTCCGCCATCGATGTGATTAGTTGTATTTGGGATATTTAGAGTTGGATAATCTTCGAGAGGCTCTTGAAATGTAAAGAGATGCTTTATGTTGCTTTTTGTCTTTCTCAAGGCTTTTCTGTGTCTTTCGTGTTTGTATTTGGTTGGGTCAATATCTGATATTTTATTGACGTAATCTTGGTGGGTTTGGAGATGTTCCTCAATCTTATCTAGATATTCTTGTCTGGTTAGTTTGTCCTTGATAAAGCTCTTATTGATAGCATAAAGGCTCTTTCCAGCTTCACTTCGAGGGTTCTTTGTCAACAAAGTTCTAACACCATTTTGGACATGAAATTGACAGATCTGATAGGGATAATTGACAAAAACTCTGTTCAGCCATCTCTTGCCGTCTGTAACCACTCCAAGTATTTCAAAACCTCTTTCTTCGAGGTATTTTAACCCTTCTTGATAATCAATGTTTGTTTCATTCTTGAGGAATTTGAACCATAGCACTTGACCTGTTATACTGTCCAAAAACACCATTAAACCGTCCAAATCTGTCTTTTCACTTCGTTTGCCAAAGTAAGTTGTATCACAGACTATCACAATTTTTCTAGGTCTGATTAGGTGGTATTTTGAGCTAGTTTTTACAGAATAGATTTCTTTACGAATTGTCTTGTAACTCTTGTTGTATTCTTGGGAAAGTTGGGCTAATGACTGTTTTTAAAAAGGTAATCTGACATTAGTTTTTTGGATTGGAAACTAACTCTACGAGACGACTCAAAGCGATAACTACACTCTTTACATTTGTATCTTTGAACTTTACTTGGAAGATTTTGAAATCCATTTTTGGAGATGGAATTACTACCACAAGATGGGCAGTTTTTGTGATTATTTGATTGACTTTGCATAACAATCTAAAGTCTAGCTAGTTTTAGTAGGCTAGTAAAGGATTTTAATGTTGTTTTATCACCTAAAAAGTTCCTTTATCTCTGAATCTTAAATAACAAAAAGCAACCATTATGGTTGAGCGTTAATTGCCAAAAATTAGTTTTGTTATAGAATTATTTTATAAAGATTCAGAATAAGATGCTACTTGTAATCAGTGGTCAACCTAATCAAATTCCAAAAGATTAGCATTACTGTTATCGGACCTACTCCTTTGGGACTTGGGCAAAGATAATTATTAGAGTAAATTTTTTCTGAATCTACATCGCCCATTAGCACGCCGTTAACGCCCATGGTTGCTGCATCAATTATTATTTGGTTCTCGTTAAGATAATCCTTCGTTACAATCCCTGGAACTCCTGCTCCACTAATTAGAATATCAGCGAGTTTGGTTAATTCTGAGGCATTTTTGGTGTCTTTGTTAATACTAATTATAGTTGCTTCACGATCACGAAGGTAAGTCATTAGTGGATATCCAACCAATCCTCCTTGACCAACAACTGCGACAACTTTACCTTTGAGATCTAACTTAGAGTTAATAAAAGCCTCCATATCATAGCTATTAAACCCTTCAAAAATATTCGCCTCACCACTTTCCAACTTAATATCTCGCCTAATCAACATTTCTTTGAGAACGATGTCAATTGCCCCAATTGTAGGTGGAAGATAGCCTTTTTTCCAGAGGTAACTATTAGAGTCGCTATGCAGATCCACGTCGCACTCTAGCGGCGTCTCACCAACCAGGCTCATGAATTCACTTGGAACAGGAAGCTGAAATATTAAACCTTCGTTTTTGTCGCGAGCTTTTTGGATTATGGCTATCAAAACATCCTCGTCAACTTTATTATCGAATTGATGATGCTCAACGACCAAACCAATCTCTTGGGCTAACTTTTTTTTGTTATTGATATACTTTGTGCTACTAGTTACATCGCCGATCTGTATAATATTGAGAACTGGTTTGGATTTAATAGCTTTAGCTTTGTCGACAAGGAATTGTTGAAGATGAGTTTTGATATTGATGTTAGAGTATAGAGTGGACATTTTGGAATATTTTGGATAAAAAATGGTTTGGCGTGGATCTTTATCAAAGATTTGCGTTGATGGAATTGTTTAGATTTTAAAAGTTACTCTAGGGTTGTCATCCTGAACTCGTTTCAGGATCTAAAAAAGTAATTATTTAATTCCATGATTTAAATTTGAAATTTTGTAAATAGAGACTGTAAAAGTTTTTGTTGATTCTAAGATGAGTATTAAGAATCTACCTACTTTAAATTGGAAGACAATTTAATTTTTGGAAAAAAATAACAGATCTTTCGTTACACTTAAGATGACGAATTAAAACTATTTTGTTGTAAAAGTTATTACTATTAATTCCCCCTTACGAAGGGGGTGTCAACGAAGTTGACGGGGGTTCCTATGGGAGTTTATCTTCAATTGCTACGAGATTCTTCGCGATGCTCAGAATGACAGTAATATTTTGAAGCTTCCTAAAACAAATAAAAATTACCTACTTCGGACTAACCATTACCAAAAAGCCACTTGGGAGACTAACTCCAGATTCGCATTTTTGGAGAATTTCTGTGGTTTTGACATCATAATCAGACATTAATTGAGCCATAAGAATATCTAGAATAGCACAAGTAAAACGCGGAGAATGAAGTGTAACGACCATATAACCTTTGGGAGCAAGAACGGATTTGCAGGTTTTGACAAGGCGAACTAGGTTCTCTTCGATCTTAAACACTTCTCCCTTAGTACCACGACCATAGCTAGGAGCATCGACCATTACACAGTCATAAAAAACACCACGACGATTCTCACGAGCAACGAACTTATAGGCGTCTTCAAGGATTAATCTTTGACCATCGCGGTTAACATCATTGAGTGTAAGATTCTCAACATAACGATCCATAGCAGCCTTAGAGGAATCCACAGCGGTGATCTGGAAGTCGTTTTTGGCAAGACTAACGCAACTAGAACCAGAATATGTGAACAGGTTTAGAATTTTAGATTTTGGTGGGAGAACTTTGGCAAGATCTGGACCATATAGCCAGTGCTCAGTGAATACTCCAATGTTACCATATTCATTTGGTTCAATTTTCCAGCTAATTCCATCATTAGACTCCATATTCCAAGTTTTTGGAAGAACTGGTTTGGAGTTTTGCTTGTTGTTAGCGATTAACTTTTCGTCTTCTTCTTTTGTAGAAGCTACATTATACTTGGATTTTTGGTCGAGGTTGAGCCAGATTCCTTTTTCGCCAGCTTGGTTAAAGAACTCACAACTAATTCCTTCCCATAATTGAGGACTAGTAACATCCCAAATCGCCTGTGGACAAGGTCTAACTACCTTAAAATTACCGAGAATTTCTAGTTTTTTTTGATTTCCACAATCTAATAATCTATATTTGGACATTCTAGAAGTATATACTATATTCGAGAAAGTGTCAATTTGGCTATCATCTTCAATACATTCGAGAAAATACATTAGTTCTTAAAATCTAATTTTTAGCCACGGCTATTTGTCAAAAAACAATAAAACTGATAAACTTATAATAAGTCAAAAACTATTTGGAAATCATGTTTTTGGAAAATAAAATTAAATAAAATAGACCAATTTTAATTTTTGTTAAATCCAAGAAGTAATAATCCAAAAACTATTTTTCGTTCTTTTTATGAATAACAACCTACAACTCAACACTACCCAAATTCAATCAATCGCTATTCAAATCTCCAAAATTGAACCTACAATCGAACTCCAAAATTATTGGTCTAACCGCTATCAAGAACTATTAGAATCTAAATTTTTTGTTATTAGCACCAAAACAACTAATATAATTATCAAAAATCAAAAAATAATTAATCCTGTCACCCCTTTTGGATATATTGTTATTGATAAATTTTTAATTCCAAGTGGGAGTATCGATGAAATCCTACTTCAAAACACTCTTGAAACTGCAATTAGATTTTTAGATGCTTGTTTAGATGTTATTGATTTTGAACCAGAAGTAAAAAAAATTGTAAACGGTTATCGTAAAATCGGTGTAGATATTGAAGGATTTGAAGATTATATGTTGGATTCCTTTGCCAAAACTGGAAATAACAATGAGCTTGAACAAATTGACTATATCGGTAACTTGGTAAGTAATGTGTGTTATAGAGTTAGCGAATCTCTTGCGGAAGAAAAAGGAACATGTGCTAACTGGGATCGAATCAATAAAATTGTCAAAGCCAAACCTTTTGAATACTGGTTCAATGAATCAACTGGTGAAATAAAAAACTCACTTGAATTAATGGAGATTATCAATGTCGACAGCGTTGATGAAAGTGGCTGGGAAATATACCCACGTCGTAACAGTCATATTTTAATTTATCCCAAAACTCCAGAATGGAAAATTTGGAGCGATCGCGACGAAACAATAGTAACTAAAGTTCAGCCAAATATTGAAGAAGTTCCAGTTGTTCAGTCCCCAGATACAATAATAGAAACATCCAAAATAACCAATGATACCCTAGAATCTATAAAACAAATTAAAGATGACAAAATCACAATCGTCAAAGATATCGAAGATTCAGAAATTAACTCTGCAGAAAATAATCAAAATACAAAGAACTCTAATAACTTTGGATTAGGTTTTGATCCTGTAACAATTCTCAATCAAGTAATTGACAAAGTCTACACCAAGGACAAGCAAAAATTAGAAGAAAAAGAAAAATCTGAAAAACACGACATCAATAAGTCCAAAATTAAGTCCAAATTTGAATTTTTGCCAATTAATAATGTTGATGGTGAACACGCTGGGAGTGAAAATTTAGATAACGACCAAATTCAATTCGATGTTGGCGATGCAGTCAAGGTTATCAACCCAACTTTTGATAGCTTTGGTAAGGTGTACACTATCCAAAAAATTTTAAGAGAAGATAACGAGTCGCTTGTTTATACACTTAACAGGAATGATGAAATAATGACAGCTAGCGATATTGAATTTTCTACTTTAACTTTTGCCAAAAGCTGCGAAGAACAAGACTCAAACATAAAAACTAATACCAACTATAACTCACAGTCTAACTACAACATTGTTCTCAAAATTGTCTTGATTAGCCCAGACCTAAAAAAAATATATCTAACTAAAGATAAACAAATCGTTAATTATTCTCAATCTCAAGATAAAGTTACCGAACAAGACTTTGTAGATTATGTTAACAAAAATTATGACCAAAAAATTAGTAATCTTAGACTCATAGCCAATCAATACAATCCACGCGAAATCAACTCGCTGTACTATAGTATTTGTACAGAAGTCTCCAAAGATCTTATCGAAGTCAATGTGGTTGAGTTAGAGGGTTCTACTCGTTCAATGGCAAATTTGGTAATTAACGAAGTTCTACTACTGCAAAATTCTGCAAGATCTCAAGCTAATACTATTCTAGAGTCAGTTCTGAGTGTGGAGATGCAAGCTCAAAAAATGGACTTAGAGCAAAAACTAAACAAAGATTGCAATCTAAGAATACAAGAAATTGAAAAAAATTATCAAGAGTTAATCAAAACAAAATTCGTTGCAAAAGATATAGTAGACGCCAAAATAAAACAATTAATTGAGCAAAACAGTAATTCTCAATACCAAAAATCTTTTAGTGGTTCGGTTCAGCTATCAGGTAATTCGGCTCTTGATCTAACCTCCAAAAACTCTACCCAGGATAATCAAACAAATAATTCAGATCTATCTATATCAGAAAGCAATAATAATCAATCTGCAATTAGTTCTCCTAATAACTCACAAAGTTATATGTCAAAACTTAAAAAAATTCAAAAATTTGCCAGTACAAAATAAATAAGTTATACTTAGTATATAATATAACTATTGTTAATATTTTTAATAACCCAAATAACAACTATGTCACAAACAACTACTCAGGACGTAATCTCTAACACAACTCCAATTTCTACTACAGTAAGCTCTAATAATAATTCATTTTTTACTGTTAAGTTAGAACAAATAATCAGTCATGATAAATTCGGAGAAAGTCTTTTATCGGTTCAATACGATGAATTTGGACCCAAAGTTATTAGTGTCGAAGGCGAAAAAGTTGGAATCTTAGAAACTCAAGGACTTCGTTCAATTCTCAACTATGTGAACTTTCTCCTTATCAAAAAAATGTCAGTAGAGGAAATTATATCTCTCAACAAACTATCCCAAATTTCAGTTGTAGATCAATATGTTGGATTTTTATTAGCCGAATTATCCAAGATGCCAAAATCTCTAACATCAATTAACAAAGAGCAAATTATTCCAATTACAGTTGACTTTTTGGGTTAGATTCTGGTTAATTCAATTATACTTATTGTTGCCCAAACCAATTCCAGAAAAACAACAGGCCAAAGCTGTACCGAAAAAGCTCCACATCCTGCAAAAATACTTCCCAAAGTATTGAGAGTGTAATAAACCTTATTCTTAGTCAAATAATCAAAACTATTTCCAAAATAAGCTATCAAAATTAAAAAAACTCCAACCGAAGTAACTATATTAGACATACTTTTAATTATTGCCTGGATTAGTCTTTTAGTCAAAAAACCAAGTAGTTAAACTTAAACTCTAATACAAACCACAACCAAATCACAACGCCTATTTTTTTAGGCTTTTTTTTACTTGACACCTACCCTGTTATAGTTCAAAATATAGATAATGAAATTAATTTTAAGAATTATCGATGAATTAACTCTACTGGGTGGTTTTTTGTTGTCAATAATTTTTCGCTCCAAAAGTTTTTTGGCTTTATTGCTGGTTTTTGGAGTAGTTTTTGGTACAGTTCTGGCATTCCAAACCTCTCGTACAATCGATAATCTCAACAATACCCACTCTTCCTTCACGAGTTCTATCTCTAATCTGGAGCAAATTCTCGGGAATATCAATAACTTCGATAACGTAAAAGACCAAATTAATCGTGATCTGGAGCCTGTAACTAACCTTGTTGGAATCAGTAGTCTGACCCGCAATGATATTAATAGAACTACAGAGTTGTTGAAAAAATGGTTAACAGCCATAAAACCCCTAACCGACTACAAATTCTCCAAAAATGGCTTGGAATCAACCATAAGTAGTATTAGATTTTTTAGTAATGATCTTGTAGACTTTTTTAGAATCTTGCCTGAATTGAACAAAGAAACCCAAAACTTATTGAATTCATTGTTTTTGTACAAATTTATTCCAATCTCTGCACTACAGAATATTCTCAACCTTGCCAGTAACTTCCTAGAGACTATGACCAAAATCCAAGATAACAAAGAGGAAATTCTTTCACTACTCGGACATTATCAAACCCAGCGAATTGCAATCTTTAACCAAAGTCCCGGTGAAGCTCGCCCAACTGGAGGATTCCTTGGATCGTATATTCCTATAGATATTACGCAAGGCAAAGTCAATATTCTAGGTACACAATCAATCTACGGCATCGACGAAGGCTCCAAAAGTCGTTTTGTGGCACATCCTGCAACCTGGTATTATGGTTATGGACTGAGAGAAAGTACATTTCATGGGATTCGCAACAGCAACTTTTTTAGTTGTTTAGAAACTTCATCTAGTATTATTAATTCCCAGTTCCAAGCCCAACAAGAAGGTTATCTTCTGAATTCTATAATTTTTCTTTCGCCCAAGGTAATTCTGGATTTTTTACCCGATAATTTTTCTTTCATTGCCAAAGATAAAACAATTACTAAGGCTAACTTTCTAAACGAGATTGAGATTGAATCTGGAGTTAAATTCACCGATGGAAACAATCCCAAAAAAGAAATTGATAGTTTTATAAAGCCGTTATTAGAAAACCTGCCGACAATAATCACCTCCCAAAAAAGCTCCAAGCTATTAAATAGTCTAGAAAATAGTCTGCGAACTCGGAGTCTAGGAATCTGGTTCGATAATCCCAAAGTTCAAAATCTCTGGAGATCGACTGGACTATCTGGAACCAATACCTGTCAAAATTATAATCCCAATTCTATAACTCCAATAATTGCTAATATCAGCGGAGACAAACGAAATCTATACACAACTCATAATTATCTTCTGGAAAGATCTCAAAACAAAATCAACATCAAATATTCCCAAAAAACTCCTCCAGATATTGAAACCAAATTAATCCGAGAATATCGAGCCAATCAATCTTTTGGGATGGTGGGGATACAGATTCCAAGGAACACCAAGAACTGGAATGTAACTTCTGATAATTCTTACAATCTTCCTTTTCTCCGCAAATATTATGTCTTGCAAACTAAAGAGCTCGTCAACAAAGAACCGTATATTGTAGGTGAACTCAAGCAAGTTATTAATTCTGGAGTTGATCTTGGTGGCAACTTTGACTCCAATCAAAACATTGAACAAAATAAAAATAAAGATAATTCCAAAGATAACTCTAAACCCAAACAAGGCTTCATCTATGACAATCCTGACGGTTCCAAAGTTCTGGGAATCTATGTCGACGAAACTGGCAACTTCGAGGTTGAATTCGAGTTCGAGCTTGATAATAATAATTCCTGGTTAGATAATCTTCAATTCTGGAGAAATCAAAAGTTGGAATTCACTGGACAAGTCGGAATGAACCAAACCATCGAAACCAAAAATAAAATAATTACAGATCCTAGCGAAGCTCTAGGAAGTACAGAATTTTAGGATTTGACATTAGGAATTATCTGTGGTATCATTGAATAGTTATCAACAATTATTACCAACTATATTTTATGCCAGAATCAAGCTCAAAAAAATCTTTTACTATACCAAGTCAAGCAATAGAACAAATTTCAACAGGAATAGAAAGCTTTGTTATAGACAAAGAATCAACAGAAGCTGAGCTAGAAGTGCTAATGCAAAAGCTACAAAAAAATGAAAAAGCTAGAATTGCCTTACTAGCAAAAATTCAAAAAGTTGAAGAACGACTAACTCCAAATTTAGAAAATCTTGTTGACACAATTGAAATACAATCTAGAATAAATTCATTAAAATCAAGAAGAGGAATACAAATCGTAGAAATTCCAACTCAAGTTAAAAAAACAACATCTATAGAAATTAATGATTTACCAAGACTAAAAAATTCTTATAAACAAACTTTAAACCAAATAAATATACGTGAAATTACAAATAAATCTTCTAGTTCTAATCCTATTAATATTGCAGACACACTTAAAGAATATCCAAATTTAACTCCAGCAGACCTAGCAAATATTTCATATGGAATGTTCTTAGACCTTCGTGGAGTTGATTTATCAAATGTAGACTTACAAGAAGTTGAGCTAAACTCAGCTAACTTATGCGGTGTTAATCTCAGCGGTGCTATGTTTAAACTGGAAAAAATAAGATATGCCAAAGTAGATTCTGGAACCTATTTAGAAGATGGTTTTGTAACCTTAGAAAGATGTAAAACAGGAGATCTTGCTAAGTATGAATTTAATACTTTATCACTTAAGCAAACTCAGAATCTAAGATAATTCTACAACATGCTTTTGGTAAAATCAAAAATTCCAGCATTCTAGAACCAAATATTGACAAAAACCCAAAAAATATGACATAATATAAAGGTAAATTTATTTTTAATCGATATATTACACTATTATGGCCAAGAGCACCGATACAACAATTAATTATATTTCGGAAGCAACAGCAAAGTGTACCAATTGTGGCACAGTCTACAACTTGGGATCTACTATTGCTAGTTTTAGTACCGAAATCTGTGGGAGCTGTCATCCCTTCTATACAGGCAAAGAAATCCTAGTTGACACTGCAGGTAGAATCGAAAAATTCAACGCTAGAATGTCCAAAGCTGCTACAACCCAGGTTGTCAAAAAAGCTAAGGCCCGCAAGACTATTCAATCAATTGGCGAAATGATCGTTGATGAACCAACCGAAGAAGTCAAGGAAGTCAAAGCTCCAAAACCAAAGGTCGAAAAACCAGCTAAGGAAGTAGAAACAGCAACTGAAGTAAAGTCAGAAGTCGAACCAAAAATCGAAACTACTGAACCAGCTCCAGTCGAATCTTCCCAAGAATAAACCATTTTCATCTCCGCAAGGAGGTTTTTTTGGTAGTTAAACTTGTTACCCCTTGATAAAGGGGTGAGTCGAATGGCTCGGGGATTTTTACTGAAAAACAAATAGTAGAATAAGCAAAACTAAAAATCAATCCATAATGAACCAACCAATTCCAATCCAATCCATCCACAATTCCAATGTTCTAGTTCGCGTCAACTACGACCTTCCTAATCTTAATTCCCTCGAAAGGATTACCGACACCATTCCTACCATTAAGTTACTATTAGAGAACAACAATCGCGTGGTACTACTGACGCATATCGGACGACCAACTCATATCGATCCAGTTTTTAGTACCCAAAAAATTGCAATTCCTGTAGAAAAAACTCTCCAAGAACCAATGATGTTCCTGAACCAATTCGCCTCGTTCGAAGCTATCAAAGAAATATTTGACAATAGTCCTAACCGATTATTCTTGATGGAAAATACTAGGTTTAACAGTATCGAGAATACTGGCAGTTCTAAGGAAAAACTAGATCTCGCCAAAGAATACGCCAAGTTCGGTAGTTACTTCGTGGATGAAGCCTTCGCAGTTAGCCATAGAACCGAAGCCACTAATAGTAGTATCAAAGAACTTCTACCCTACACTTATGGATTAAGTTACGACAGAGAGGTTAAAGAACTTAATAAGCTCAAAGAATTACTCAAAAACCCAAAATCTGGCGTTAAAACTGTTATAATGGGCGGAGCCAAACTAAAAACTAAACTCAACCTTATCCAAAAAATCCTACCTCAAGTTGACCATCTCATTCTCGGTGGTAAGCTGGCTTTTACTTTTTTGGAAGCCCAAAACAACCTCAAGCTAAAACCAAAAGTTGACATCTATGATTCGCAGGTTGAGACAGAATTCCTAGACACCGCCAAGAGTCTATTGATGAAATTCCACTCTAAGATAATACTTCCAAGTGATTTAATAATCGGAACTGCGGATAACGGAATCTCTAAGCTCGGCTACGACATTGGATCAGACAGTATCAAAGAGTTCGGGCAAATAGTCTCCAATTCTAGTGTAATCTTCTGGAATGGACCGATGGGATTCTGCGAAAAAAAAGAATATGCAGTTGGAACTCTAGCAACTGTGGAGTCAATTGTAAGTAATGCCAAAGCCTACAAAGTAATCGGAGGTGGAGATACGCTGGGATTAATAGACCCCAAAGCCAAATCTAAATTCAACTTCGTGAGTATGGGCGGAGGAGCAACTCTAAGTTATCTGGGTGGAGAATAATACAATTTTAGGGGTATAAAAAAACTAGGACTACTTCATCATAAGGATGTTAAAGACTAGAAATACATTGTCATCTTGAGTGCAACGAAAGATCCCCTGTTGTTCAAGATACAGATTAAACAAAGTGTGCAAAAATTTAACCTATCCTAAAATTCTTCTCCTAATCTCTTCCACATCCCAAGTTGATTTTCTAGTATGAACTGAAATTCGTCTTTAACAGCTTGTGGATTTTTGTCCCAGATTTTTTGAAGTAATTCTTCTGTAGTTTCGTAGTGAGTTGCTATGGCGTGAATTTTAAAGAATGTCATTCCTTGATTGGATAATTCCCAGCCTTGAACCAAATTAACTAGATTGTTATAATCTACTTTGTCCAACATCTCATATGCACTGAATGTCGCCCATACAACCTCCCAAGGCTTGATTAGAGTTAAATTGAGAAAATTATGATTAAACTTGCGGATAAACTCTACATTACTAGCTTCACTAAGAATTTCTGGAATAATATCAACACCACAGTCCTTGGCGAATCGCATATACAACTGATCGTGGCTAACCGAGCCTTGCCCGAATTCCTCTATAACATTCTCTAGAATTACTTTTTTGTAATCTGGGGTTGGAGCTGTAGAACCAAGATACCATAGATATTGGTAATAATGTCCACGGATATGATAGAATAATTTGGCGAATTTGGCTTTGTTCTCAACATTCCAGTTGATTGTATCTGGTTGGAATAATTTGAAGTTTTGAGCTTGTGATTGATACTCAATTTTCCAGTTTTGAACGAATTGGTCTAAGGTTTTATTGTCTATAACTTGGTTCATAAGTAGTAATAATTTGGACTTGTTAATCATTATATTATTACAGCTCAAAATAAAAATTACAAACTACTTTGTCTAGAATACAAGACACTTGACTTTTTATTCTTTTTGATTCAATATTAGTGGTACTTTAACCTGTTAACTACTAAGAACACTTTTTTTATGAATAATAATTCTTTAATTCAATCCTTAGCTACAATTGGTCTAGATGAGACTACAGCCAAAGTTTATATAACATTACTAAGCAATCCTGAATTCAATATTACTGATCTCAGTCGTGAGCTGGGAATAGGTCGCAACAAAGTCTATGAAATTATAGGAATTCTCAGTGATTCTGGGCTAATTGACTACGACAAAAACTACACTAGACAAATAAAACTCAAATCTCCGAGCATAATTGCGACTTTGTTAAAAAACAAAAAGTACCAAGTTAATCATACTTTGAGTGATTTTGAGGAAGTTTTACCTAACCTGATAACTAACTACTTCGAAACCAAAAAAGAACCCGAAATCAAACTCTACGAAGGTGTTAATAAGTTCGTGTACTTGATGAACCAAGTTCTGGTTGAGAGCGAATCTGGGAGTGAGTTGTTGTCTTTTAATGAAGGTCAGGATCTGTGGGATATTATTGACTGGGAGTATTTTTTGAACATATGGATTGAGACTCGTGTTCGCAAGAATATCTTCGCCAGAATTATACTTCAACATAGTCAAGTTCTAAGTCAAATTGAACTTCTCAAGAGCGAAATAAACAATGACCAAGCAAAACTAAGACAAATGAAAATGTTGAGTAAAAATAGTAATTCTCAAGGCTGTTACTGGATAATTGGAGCCAAGGTTATTCACTGGGATACTATGAATGCCAAAGCAGTAATGATCGACAATTATACAATTGCTGAGAACATGAAAGCTGGATTCGAGATGATTTGGGAAGGTCTGGAATAGAAGGAGTCCCAAAGTTAGTTAATCACATTATACTGGGAATAAATGTCCCATTTTACGATTTTGTTGGATGGTATTGTCTGTAATTCTAGATTCTTGCGATAGTTCAGTAAGCCAAAAATCATAATAATCGGATAAAATAAGAATAATAATCCTTTGAGCATTAGTCTAGCGAAGTAAACCATTGGCAATAATTCTTGATATCTGGTATAACCAACTGGCTCAGATTCAATTTCTATTAACTCGTAGACAAAAAGCGAGCGATACCATATCGGACAGTAATAAAAATCCACCAAGTCCAAATCATTAGTAACCAAACCAAAATCAATCTTCATCTTACCTTCTAGGCATTTTTGTTTTTGGAGTTCTAGTGCGTTCTGATCCCACAGATAGTTGTACAAACCAAGTAGAAAATTAAAATTATAATACTTGAGAACTTTGGCGATTACAGCAAAATAAGCCTTAGTGAACCAGACCGAATTTTCTTTGGTCAAAACTATCAGATCCACATCGCTATGGTTGTTGGCGGTCTTATTAACTACCGAAGAGCAAATAAAAACCTTGGAAAGCCCAGGAACACAGTAGAACCAAAAGCCGAATTTTTGTAGTTGGAGTTGCTTCCAGAACCATTGTTGGCTGGATTGTTGTTGAGACTGCATGAAGGCTGAGCCAGTAAAAGTATTGTATTTGGTTGTATATCCGTGTCTATTCTTAACAACTTGAAAATTCTCAGGTCTAGAATAATTATTCAAAATAACATCGGATTGCAAGTTATTCTTGTGGTTGTCTATTAGTGACAAACTCGGCTCCAGATCGTAACCAAAACAACCTTTATTCTCAAAATATTGTGGCTTTTGACCTGTAAGAACATATAATTCTGGATACGAAAAAACTCGCCCTCGAAGGCTATAATTCATAATTAATCGTTGTAGATCTCGCTTGTCCATATACTTTTAATTCTATCGTGTTTTGTGAAGTTGGTCAATACTTTAGTTGTTTCAAAATAAAAAAATCAACAACCTTACCCTCCAAAAAAATCAGTAAAGCATGTATAAATATTTTTAATCTTACCAAATATACCCAAAATTCAAACCATGGTTGGGATAATCTCGCCGATAAGAATGGAACTTTTGATTGTCGAATGAATCTATTGAGCAATCTTGAATTTGGTTTGGATTGAGACTGCAAGCCAATAGTTGATCTATCACAAAAGCACTAAAATCGAATCTTGCACTTTGCCAGGAATTCATAGACTTATTAGTCAAATTGTTATCCTCCAAATACTTACTAACTATCAACTTGTTATTCACTGCATGCTCACCAATTGGCGAATAATCACAATACCTCGGTGGGAACTTGTTAGCTTCGTTGTCAAAAATTAAATGATTCTCAAATCTCAAATGCGGACCAATTAATACCTTTAGATCGCTAATATTCTCTTCAAAATCTTCAATCAAAGAATTTATAACCTTTGCCGAAATATTAAGTAAAGCACCTTTTCGCCCAGCATGAATCGCCGCAATTGTCTTCGAGCCAGCAATTAAGATAGGCACACAATCAGCGGTTTTGACTCCAATTATAACATTAGACAAAGTTGTGATAATCGCATCTGCCTGAACCTCGTCGATTTTTTGATCTGAATTAGTGACGACTACAATTTTATCTCCATGAACTTGAGTGCAGGTTTTGACTGGCATGTCAATCTTAGACGACAAATCAATCTGAGCTCGAGCGGAATTATGACCAACAAAATCAACCTCTTTACCCAAAAAATTATAATGAAACATAGACTTAATAAATTAAAATAATAATACACTATCTATATTTTCCTCTATATTTTCGACAACCTAATTTTTGAGAATGACTGTGTTCGCCCTAGCCTGATTGTATTCTCCGCCAGCAAGACTAGCGTAATTAGAGAATCCTACGCCCAGAACCATTAGTAGTCCAACGGCTACGAATCCTAGTATGAATTTTTGGAAGATTGTGGTTATAGATGAACCAAAACCAGACGATTGATACACATTGTCAGTATCTACTTCTTGCCAAAATTCCTGAGAAAATTCCTGAGTTCGATTGACAAAAGCACTGTCAAATTCTGTTTTTTCGTTTTTTTGATTATCAAAATAATCCTGATTATCGTACTTGGAATCTTGGTTAAGCTGGTCTAGAATTGAATTATTGAACATTGTACTATATATTTATTTATTATTTTTGTTTGTCTATTTTAGAGTATACCCCAGGTTTTAGTTTTTGGCAAATCTATAATTATAACTAAAAAATATCTTTAACCTAATAATTACAATCCTTCAACGAACTTAATCAGACTTCTTTTTTTGGAATGGTTAGCTTTGATATATTCTAGAGTCTTTTCGAAGTAGTAGCTTTTGCCAAGAATTTTCCAATTATTTAGGAAGGTTTGGAGTTCCCCATAATCGCCAGACATCAAAAAATCAATCCAGATTCGGACTTTGTAGGCTAGTTTTTGTTCAATTTTTTCTCTATTTTCTGGAAGAATTTCTATAATTTTGAGAAGTAATTCAGGATCGTAAGAGTCAATATTTTTGATGATAAAGTCTTCATATCGCGAATCCATGACGAATTGCAACCATAGCTGCGGAGATTCCTGATAGTTTTCTTTTAATAATTCCAAAATATTGGATTTGAATTGATCGTCTTTTTGGCTTAAATAAATATTAAGAACTGAGTTGTTTTTGAGATCTTTATTACTACTAATCCCGTTTAGAACCCGCCAAGTTTGGCTCCAGAATTGATAATAATTCCGCTCAGTTAGTTTATCACTTATACTTTGGGTATTTTCGAACCAACTATCGAAGTCGAGAATTAAACTCTGATTCAGAAGTGGTATAACTTTTTTTTCGTTTTCGTAGATTTTTAGTTTGGATTCCAAAATTTTGACAATCGTATTCTTAAACTCAGTTAATTTTTGCTTTTTGATCTCTAATACAATGAACTCCCACCAAGCAAGCGAATTGCTACTTTTGGTAAAGTATTGTTCTAACTTAATGAGTGATTGCTGTTGCCACTTATTCCTATCGAAGTCAAAAAGATTCTGGATCAAATTCTCAGAATTAATTATGTCTTTTTTGGGGGTTATAGCTTGTTTAATTTTTTCGTTACTAAAGAATTCGTTATTAATAGATTCAAAAACCGCCACTAGATGCTTGCAAAATCCAACTTGATCGTAATATGCACAATCACAATAACTAAACTTAGAGACTAATTCTTGGATCTTCTCACTGTCGTTAGTTGTCAGAACAAGATGCCAAAGTGGAGTTTGAACACTATAATTCACACTTCCTTCCTTGACTCTGTATTCCCTAAAATTAGCAATTCCAATGTCTTTTTTGTCGAGAATCATTCCATCAAGATAAACTTTTTGACCAAGACAAATAATATCCTTGGGGCAAAGATTATCGATTAGTTGAAGATAGTTAGTGAGCAAGGGAGGAAGTTTTTTGGTTATATTGTAATTCTGAACTTGTTTCAAAATCTAAAAAACTGTGATTATTTATTCTAACTCTTTTACTGCTAAGTTTTTATCAATAATTTTCATTATTTCTGATTCTACATATTTAAGGCTATGCATCTCATTAAGTTTAGACAAAAGAATTCTAATTTCACTTTGAATTTGATCTCTAGCCTAGCTGTTGTAAGCCACTTCCTGTCTCTCTGTGCTTTGAACATACTCCACACTTCTTCTCGATCCTTCAATGCCAGCTTTTCTAATTTTTGATTTAGTTGTATTGTTATTTATAAACATAAAATATTGTTAAAAATTGTCATATAGACTTTATAATAATTATAATTCCCAACTAATTATAACTTATAATTATCAAACTGTCAATTAATATTTTTACCCACTTTGTTTACAACCTTTTTAGATCCTGAAACAAGTTCAGGATGACATGGCTGGAGTAAATCTTGAACAATAGGGATTCTTAGCGATACTCAGAATGACAGTTTTTGGTCCAAAAATTTTATATACTAATAATCTCTGATTCAACGAGTTCGACATTAACCTTAGAGAATCCAGTGAGTAGTAGGAATTTCCATAAGATCCAGATGAGAATATTGGCAAATATATGTAGAATTGGCTTGATAATAGTCATCACGATGTAGAAGAACAGTGCAGATATTGCAGGGATGAACCACGATCCACCTTCAACTCCCAGAACTTTGCCAACGAATGCTAATTCAGGTCTATCAAAGCCTTTGGTTAGATCGCTGGAGAATTTTTGGACATAGAATTCCTTGAGCACTTTTTTGAACTCATCTGGAGTTAATTTTTCGTCGATTTTTTTAGTTTTGAAGATTGAGTTTTCGACGGAGTTGTCGTTGAATTTGGTTTCTACAAAAGCTGTTGCTCTGGTTAATTTCTCAAGAGCTGGATCACACTTGGGTTGAGCATCTGTAGTTATACACTTGGGAGCTAGTCCAAGATCGTAATTAAGAGCTATGAAGTCAACAATTGTTAGCGGCTGTTTGTCAGTTTTGTTGATAACCGTATTGTTTTCGACCAGATAATCACCTTTTAGAAGTGGCTTTTTTTCAAAAAGAAAATTAGAAGCATACTCGTTAGTAAGGACTCTATTGACGAGGAAGTTCTTGGGAGATTCGAAGATTATTGTGTTAAAAATTACCAAAGTTGCAGTAAGGATGGCGATTTGAGTAAAGAGTTTAACGGATTCGTTGGTGATGTATTGAATGTTAAAAAGCCTTGATGAAACCTGAATTTTTTCGATTTCTAAATACCCAAAATAAAAAATCATCGCACACAGAACGCTAACCAGGACAGTTGGAAGTGTAAAGCCCAGTCCAAGGAACGAAAAACAAAAAATTAACGATACAAGTTGCACAAGCAGAGCTACCCAAACATAAATTCTATCGGCAACTATTACCGCAAAAATACTACTAACAACAGCATATATAATCGTTAAAGTTGAAATTATAACAACTCCAGAAAGCGATCCAAGAATTGAAGATGCTGAAGCATTGCCACCAAGTGCGTTGTAGGCATTGAACGGAAGTGCAAAAAAATTATTAACATTCCCAGTCAAAAAAGCAAAAATCAAACAAAAATAACTAATCAATTGCAAGGCCATGAAGATCAAGGTTTTTTGGAAGACACGGAAGTTATTCTCGACTTTTTGGTTGTCCTTGGAGAAGTTAGACGTGAAGGAATTAGGATCTTGGTCGTATTGTGGCGGAATATAGGTGAGAGCTTTGGCTTTTTGGGCCTTGGTGTCGGGATCTATACGCTTGCGACCGAACTGCGCGAATTCATTATTCTGAACTGGTTGATTCTTGAATTGATTTTTAGCTAGGAACTTGGGAAGGTTTAAGGTGTCTGTGGCAGTAGAATAAGACTGTTCAGTTTGTTGTTTGTTTTGAGATTTGTACCCCGCAGCCACCTGATAGGGGGAGTTCGCATTTACACCTGAATTTTTAGAATTATTGATGTGGTTATTACCAAAGTTATTTTTGGAATTTTGATTAGAATTCTTAGGAGCTTGAGATTCTTGAGATTGGTTAGAAGTCTGGCTATGTTCATTGGCTTGGGTATTTTTAGATTCTTTATTCTTTTTGCCAAAATGGAAAAATCCACCTGAGTTCTTGGTTTGGTTATTTTCTTGGACAAAACTCTGCTTAAAACTTTCGGTTGAGTTATCTGAATTCGTGTCATTATATCGTTCACTTTCATTATAGTTACCCTGACTAAAAAAATTGGATTCTTGATTATCAAAAAGTGAAGGCTTTGGGGTATACTGTTCTTGAGGTTTGTTGAGTCCGATGAATTTTATTTTTTTCTTTATGTTTTGCATATTTTAATGTTAAAAAGTTAAAGCTTTAGGTTTTAGTATTATTGTATTTCGTTGTGATTCAAGTACCCATTATAGTGTATATTTTGTATTCTTTTTAGTCAAATAATTAGAATAAATCTATAACAAAAAACTTCCTGATTAGAGGAATAAATAATTATATTGGTCGCAGCTCAGACTCCTCAGGACTTTCCCAAAAATTTCTTTTTCTTTTATTTGTTTCTAAAAGTGGTAATCTTGTACCTTTGACTTTGGTATATCTTTTTTCTGTTCCACAATAACTGTACCCTTCAGGAACTTGTTTTCCGTTTAGCTCCCATTCTCTAAGCGATATATAAATAATTTTTTGAAGTTTAGGGCTATTTTTATCAGGCTTATTAAATCTTGCATATTTTTTTTCTTTCGCTAGTTTTGGCGTTTGTGACATTAATTCACGAATGATTTCAGTTACTCCTATGGTTATACTCCTTGATCTAAAATACATTAAATCATTATTTGTCATTGATTTAAATGGTAACTCTGGATTTTTTGTTAAAATTTCTCTACAAATATCATTGATGTTTTTAGGCTAATCGACTTTTAGAGCCTCCCAAACGTATATCCTCAAAATAGGAACTTGTTCATTAGAAGTAAGCTCATAATTCAAAAATATTAATTGCAATAGAATAAAGGTTGCAGTTATCCCTAATTCTAGCGATTCAAGTAGGTTATATTGTAATGGTAAACCATCTTTGGATATTGATTCTGACATATTAATTGACTGTTTTAGGTTTATTATTTGAAATACTTAGTTCTCAACCTCCCCAAGCTTTTCTTTTATTCTAGTCAAAAAAGCTCTAACTCCTCGCTGTTTTCCGATGCTTATTAATTCCTTCGGAAAAATCTCTTCCAGCCAAGTTGGCGAGTTATGAATAATTTTGAGAACTTCACTTTTGGATTTATTTTCTAGTTTTTCTTTGATCAAAAAAAGAATTCCCCCAACTAATCTAGACTCACTTTCATAGTTTATAAACAGCTTATTAGTTTCGTCAAAGCCAGCAATTAACCAAACTTTATTCTGACATTCTCTAATTAAATTTTCAGAATTTTTGTATTTTGAATTTAGGTTAGGATTTGATTTAGCCAAAGAAATTAAGTATTCATACTTGGAATCATTATCTTCTAGTTCTAAGAATTCGTTGAGATAGTTCATGGTTTTATGATTAAAAAATAAATATTATACTGTCATCCTGGACTTGTTCCGACGATAGCCTCGGCACGATAAATTCAGGATGACATCAAAACTAGCTTAGTTTTAAAATAGATTGGTTTAGAATAATAATTAGTAACAGATTCTTACTTACAGTCAGAATGACGAGATCGAGTTTTTATTCAAGAGCTGGGGGATTTTTCGCGATGCTCAGAATGGCAATAAAAATAGCTTAAAAAGACGACATATTACAACTAAATCTTTACCCAAAGAAACTTATCAAAAGTAGAATTGACCCGATAATGGAATATAGAATATTGAGAATGACGAAGAGATTGTTGAGATAAAAATATTTTTTGGACAAAATAAATTCTAAGATAATTCCGATAATTATTAGCCCAGAAATAGCCGAGATTACAACACTTGGCTCAAAGATTAAATTCTTGTCTATTGAACCTTGAATCAAAGATTGCCCCGAAATTATGTCCTTAAAATCTATTAATCGTACCAAAGAATTGGCAACAACCACGAATATCAAAAAATAAATATTATGACTTTGCCACAAAAACTGCAAAAATATTCTAAATTCCAAGATTAGTGCCTTAAAACTCATAATTACTACTAATTAATTTTTTTGATCTCACTAAAGTCAATCTCCACAGTACTTTCACGTTCAAAAATAGTCAAAAGAACACTAACTCTAGAATTAACAGCATCAAGACCACAGATTTTACCTTTCATATCTTTGAATGGACCATCTATAATTAATACCTCGGTACCAATTCTATAATCTGCAAAATCAGTTTGAGTCGGAAGTTCGTCGTCTTGGAGAAGTTTGATCTTCAATTTTTCGATATATCCATCCTCTAGTGGGACAGCATAATCGCCAGTTCCAGCAATTTTGGAAACATATGGAGTATTTTGGACAATGTAGCCGATTTCTTTGTCAAGAGTACAGTTGATATAAATGTAACCAGGATAAATTTTGACTTGCTTTTCGATTTTTTCACCTTTTTTGTTAATTTTGATAACTTTTTTGGTGGGAATAAAGATTTCTTTAATTTTTTCTTTTAGTTCAGGGACGTTTTGAAGCTTAAGGTCAAAATTTTTGCGAACCGCATCCTCGAATCCAACATAAACTTGGATAATGTACCACATTGGGATTACATTTTGGGAGTAGAGACCTTGAACGTCGAATGTGTCTTTTTTCATAAATATTAAGTTGAGTTAGAATAGTTAAATTGTTAATAATTAGTTACTTACAGAGAAGATATTTTTGAGAAGTTCTGTTGAACAAGTTGGAAGATCTCTTCCCTTACCTTTAGAAGATGTACAATCGACGAACTTGCGACCAGATTCGAATGTGTGATCTGTCACACCCAAGATACTAGAAAAAATTGCAGTAAAACAAACAACCATAAAACTCCAATAAAGGACATGCTTAAAAGTTGGCCATTCGACTTGCTTGAGTTCGAACATAGCACTTGAAAAGAAATTACGCTTCTTGTAATCTGTAACATCAAGAGTAGAATTAGAATTAGTTTTTTTGTTGTCGGTTGTCAGAGAGCTATTGAATTCACTCTCACTTTTTGTTTGGATTATTGACATAAAAAAAATACAACTTAGGTTGTTTTATATACTAATAAGAATACACTATTTAGCTCTTTTTTGTCAAGATGTTATAAAAACAACACTTTATTTACTTGACAACTATAACTAAGGCAAATATGCAAGTGGGTTTTGGTTGACACCATTGGCCCTAACTTCAAAATGTAAGTGAGTTCCTGTAGAATTACCAGTTGAACCCATAGTTCCTATTACCTCTCCTTGAGAGACAGCTTGACCTTCAACTACCGTAATACTATTATCAAGCATATGAGCATATAATGTCTTGAGACCGCCGCCATGATCAATTACCACTGCATTTCCATAGCCCCACACTGAATAATAATACACAGCAGACACAACTCCGCTAGAAGCTGCGTATATAGGCGGGTTACTTCTATTGGCTATATCACAGCCATTATGGCTATACTCTATGCACCTAGTTATACTACCACGAGCAGGCCAAATAAATCCTGCTGAATTCGCCTCAACAGAATTCGCCCCGCCATTAGCCAAAGATTGACCTCCGTAGTTATTCCCATAATTAGCTCCAGTTCCTAATTTTGTTTGAGTTGCTAGGGCAGTTTTTCGTTGCTCTTCTTGAAGTTTTTTTTGTTCTTCAAGTTGTTTTTTGTAGTTTTCCTCGATTTTAGCAAGACGAATTTTTTCTTTTTCTCTATCCAACTCTTTTTTGAACTCACCGAGTTTGTTTATGTCTTTGAGTGGAATATATACTAACGAATCTTTGGGTATAGTTCCATCATCTTTGTTAACAATCCCCTCGTTTTTGGAATACAGAAGATTCTCATCGACTTGGAATGTACTAGCCAGTTTCTTGATTTCAACTTTGTCCTCAGTGCTGTACATATACACATCTTGCCACGGAATCAGTAGCTCTTGTTCAGGTTTTACTTCGTCGCCTGCATTCATATTATTGTTATAGGTGATTGTTTCTTTTTTGATTTCAAATTTATCAGCGATTGCTTGAATATTTTCACTCTCGACAACTTTATACTTACGGTATGGTGGAACTTGCTTGAACTGCGTGAATAACGTTTCGATCGAAATTTTTTTATTCTTGCTAAAATTCGTCGAATCATACTTAAGATAGCTAACTTTGGCGATTGCTTTGTCAAAAAAACTTTCCTTGTAAACATAACTAGAATTAAGTGACAAAACCTTCAATCCTGTCGTAACTCCAACCACCAAAAATACCATATAAGTATATCTGAAGAAGTTCCAAATTGTATTAAAATAACTTTTTTGACTTCGTATAAAACTTTTGATATTAGCTTGAAATCTTTGTTTGAATGTATTTCTATAATTCGGACTTAACATCTTAACCATGAATTGAATAATGTTCAAAAATCCACTCCAAATATATTTTAGCCAATAAAATAACACAAAAGGAATTCTGACCAAAGCATTAATCCCGAAGCTTAACAAACCAAAAAAAGCCAAAAAATACCATTTTGGATCATAGTCTAACTCTGGTCTTGGAAGCTTGGGTTGGATTTTATTTTTGATTTCAGTTTTTTTCTTGATTGTAAAATTCGGAATATACTTATAACTCATATTCTCTAGTATGAACGAGAATTCAACTTTGGTCAAGGCTCCGATAAGGCTAAACTAGGTACAAAAAACTCAACTCAAGCGAAGTGGGTAATTTTTTTTGGCTGACTTAGTTTATATCAAAATCCCGTTTTAGATTAGGAGTGTTGTAGTTGTTAGTTACAATATTAAAGCCTTATTATTATCAGAATATATGTAATAACTATAGATTGCGAAGTATATACTTGTGAATAGTCCAAAAACATAAAAAGATAGTACAAATTGTCTTTCACTATCGATAGAACGAGCCATAATAATTGTAAAAATATTACTAAAATAGCCCAAAGGTACCAATGAAGGCAAAAACCACAATCTCATTAATGACATTTTATTTGGCTTTTTGATGGCTATCAATTCATATAATATCACTGAGATAATAATTAAAAATACTTCAATTAAAAATACAATCACTCCAGCGCTATAGTTGGCGATTGTACCTGATTGATCTCGAACTATACGCTGTGAAAGTTGCTCTGGTATAGCTAAGCCAGTAATTAATAAAAATAAAAAACTTAGTATAATATTATAAATAAAGCCGATAAAGTTTAATTTTTTTTGGAACATAATGAATTAGTTATTTTCCCCCAAAAGCTTTTTTAAAAAATATCTGTGAGCTAAATTTGGCAATTAAAAAAGACAAGACTAACGATAATATTACTGCAATTTTGGAATTAAGAAGGTGTGATATATCAAAACAAAGTGTGTAATTACCGCTACAAAAAAGCCACTGAACAAAATACAACATTGCAAAATTAATTAGAATTTCAACAATTTTTGATACCAACTTTGAAACTTTAAGATTAATAAGATTGAAAGTAAAATAAAACAAAAGATAGAAAAATAAAATACTAGGAAATGTTGGTATTAACCAGTTTATTACACTTAACGAACTAAAATCGTGTGGGGTTATATTATTATACATAAATTAATTATTTTTTGAATAGCTTAAGCGATCCCTTAGAAATGAACTAGTTAAGATGTTTTTAGTAAAACCTATACTTCAGTAGAATTATATTTACTCAACAAAAAAACCTCAATTGACTTGAGATGAGATTGTAAAAAATTACTTTTTTTTTGGTTTGAGGATTGCGATCATAGAATCACCTTGTAGGCTAGGATTAGACTCGAATTCATAACCTTCTGGGATTTGACCGAGGATACTTTCCATGGTTTCGACAGCAACTCCTGGATGAGATTTTTCGCGTCCACGCATACGAACTTGAATTTTGACTTTAGAACCTTTAGCCATGAACTCTTCAGCTTTTTTGGCGTACATTGCTAGATCGTGAGGAGCAATTCTAACTGACATTCGGATGGTTTTGGTCTTGTCGCTGGCACTTTCACTGTTTTTTTCAGATTTTTGGAGTTTGTACTTATACTTGGATAATTCCATTAATCTACAGATCGGCGGGACAGACTTATCATTGATTAGAATAACATCTTTTTCTTCGTCTTGAGCCATTGCAATAGCTTCAGCGAGTAAAAAAACTCCTACTAGTGTTCCTTCTTCATCGATGAGGCGAACCTCTTTGGCCTTGATAAAGTTATTAACAATATGCCTTGGTTGTTGGTTGTATGGCACGTATGCCTTGCGTTTTACACGATAATTCGTCATTAAAAAATATTATTTTATGGTTACCTTGCTTGTGACCCAGTTTTGGGATTTGTTCCTCATAATTCTATCAAAAATTTGATTCCTCAAATCTTCACCTGTAGAACCTACTGGGAATTGATATTGAGCTGGATTTTCTTTGACAGCATTGTAGTTAGATTCAATCTCTTCGCTAGTAATTTTTTCGGCAACTTGGGTTAGATATACAGCAAAAAGAATTTTCTCAAGAGTAAACTCACCGCGAATGTAGTTTTCAATTTCTTGCTTTAAGGTCTTGGTCGTCGCTCTAGAACTAAACAAAAATCCAAGATTGTTGAACGCTTCCACTGGATCTTCCTCATTAGAAGTTAATTGCTCCGAGATTCGCTCGACTTCCTTAGTGACAATTTCTTCATCGATTTCAATTTTTGAAGCATTTTTGACAACTGCGTCTAAGATTGCACGAGTTTGGAACTTATGTTCATTATTAGCTTTGTCTTTGTCATAATCTCCTTGAATTGCAGTAATAAAGTCTTCAATCGTTGGGAAAGAATTCTTAATATTGTCACTTTTTTCGATTAGTTCAGCAACTGTTTTGGTAGTATTATTGAGTACTTTTTTGACAGTAATATCAATTTTGAGAGAAATTTTTTGACCATCTTTACCTTTGGTATCGAATTCGAATAATTTATTTTCACCGACTTTGAGACCGACAATATTGGATTCAAAAACATCTGGATAGTACTTTATTCCCAGTTGAACAGTGTTGTCCGTAGTTGGATTGACATCCTTGGTACCGAGATTAGTCTCAATAAGATCGCAGATAACTCTAGAATTAGCATTAACAGTAGTCTCAGTCTCTTCGTATTCCCCGAAAGCATTAAGATAAAAACCTTCTTGGTTCTTGCGGAACTCCTCAAAAGTAATGTAACCTGGAAGATTCTCAACATGAACTTTGGCAACGTTGAGCTTACTAATATAACTAAGGTCAATATTAGGGGTTAAATTAAACATCATTGAGTAGAAGAATCCTTTGTTATCTAGACCTACAGCATCAGCTTTTTGGACAAGATTAACATTGAGAATAGCCCGTTCACCGTCTTTATTCATGGCTTCAGTTGCTAATTCAATAGCTTTAGCGTAGTTAGATTGCAGACACTGATTATACACCATTTCTTGGATTTGGAGTGGATCAGCCTTGAGAAGCGCTTTACCGCGAGGAGCTTTGCCTTTGCGAAATCCTGCAACTTCAACATTTTTGATATAATCTTCTAGTACTTTTTTTTCTAGAGTTTCATAGTCAGCAATATCAACCAGGAATTTAGCTTCGAAGGTTTCAGAATCAATGAATTGGGAGTTAGTAATTGTTAACATTGTATAAATATAATGAATGAGTTTAATTTTTTTGGGCAAAGATTAAGATGTATTCTAATAAAAAATACTAAATTGCACCAAATGCGATTGATGATACTTTGACACCATTTTTTTTACAGGTTTTAAGGTAACGATCTTTGTCTTCTGAGAATAGATACTTTAGGAGTCTACGACGAGTTCCTACTTTTTTGAGGAGTGATCTTCGGGTGTTAAAATCCTTTGGGTTAGCTTGGAGATGGGCTGTAAGGCTCTTAATATCCACTGTAAGAACAGCGATTTGGACTTCTGATGAACCTGTGTCGGTTGCGTGAATTTGATTATCTGCGATAATTTTTGGTTTTTGGAATTTGGAGATTTTGGACATTATAACAAAAAAAATAAGTGGCTAATAACACAATCTGAAGTTGTCGGGTCTAACCCAAACATCTAAAAAAGTGTTATACCAAGTTGATTATTAATACTTTTAATATTATGCAGAATATCTCAACTTTTGTCAAGGTAACAAAAATTACTCAGTCTACCATCTAACATGTTCGCTTGACAGATAGCCAGGATTGAATAATAATTGATTTATTTTAAAATATAAAAATAGTTCGACGCTACTATAAAAAATCCCAAATTATGACTTTTTTACTTTCTTGCCTTTTTTACTCGTTTATCGGCTGTCTTACTGGATTTTTTGCCCATATCTTCAACGGGCTTATTCAGTCCAAGATTCACTTTAATATAGAATTCATTACCAAAACAATTCACAACTTTCTCAAAGTAATTGTCATAATGTCTTTGGCAACGTTAATTACTGCCTTTATAATTCTCGGTATTCCTTCTAGTTTTCTGAGTTTTATTGGAACTGACACAATGTTTTTTCACCAGCTTTTGTTCTATCTTTTTTCATTCGCGGCTTTTGACTTCGGTCTCAAGAATTAGAAGTGTCAAATATTACAAACTTATAAAATTACTTTTTTGGCTTGTTTTATTTTGAAGTCATTTTTGCATTTTTCACTACAAAATTTGATGGTTTCCCAGTCTTCTCTCCACTTTTTGCGGTACTGAAACGGACGATCACACATCATACAATTCTTGGTTGGAAGGCTCCATTTGAGACCTTTTAGTGGTTTTTTGCGTTCTGCCATAATATTGAGTTTTGGTTTTTTTGGAGTTGATTTTTTTGGGGTTAAAAATAGTTCTTATTATTCCATTTTAGTATCGTACATATTTTACTTTTTGACAAACAAGAAATCCAAGCTTAAACCAAAAAGTCTGCCCAGCTCCAGCTTTTGACAAAACAAAAAAACTAGTGTATAATTGCTCAGTACTACCAAAAAACTAACTATTAATCTACTAACATAATGCCAAATAATAATTATCTCCGCAATATTGATATCTCCAAGCAATTTAATATCTCCAAACCAACAGTAACAAGATGGTTCGAACTTGCCAAAGAAGGAAAAAATAACTTACAACTAGAGTTTTTTAATAAGATTCTGAGAATATCCAAGAACGAACACAACGAGCTAGAACTCGCAAGATTATCCAAGAACGCAATCCAATACAAGCATACCAGCCTCAAAAAAGTAACGGTTAAAAATAGTTTTTTTGGCTTGTTCGAGTATGAAGAACAGATTGAAATAATTAATAATCTTCGTTATGATAAAATGATCAAAGAAAAATATTTTTATAAAAAAGCTGAGCTTTGGGATAATTTTTATTATACAGATAATTCAACTTTCAAAAAAGTTGTTGCAGAGCTAAAAAATGACTTAATTAGTAATGTAGAATTTTATATTGACAGTAAAAATATTAATATAGTTGATATAGGAATAGGTAATTCAATGCCAGCGATAGGTATTATTAAAGACTTACAAAAACACAAAACCATTGATAAATATATCGGTATTGATATTAGTCCACAAATGATAGCAATTGCAAAAGATAATATTACTAAAAACTTTCCTAATTTAAACACAACCTTTAATCAATCAGATATAGAAACAAACATTCTTGCAAAATATTTTACAGAAGAAATTGGAATTTCAGAGGATAATCCTTCTTTGATAATGCTTACAGGTGGAACTATTTGTAATATGGAAGATAGAGATTTAGTTTACAAACATATTGCAAGTCCTCTCAAAAAATCAGATTTATTCGTACTTCACTTTACACTTTTGAGTGAAAAAACTAAAAATGATATTAATTATATGAAAAATGATGAATTTATTTATGATGGTGGTTGGCCTTTAGAGCTTATGGGAGTAGATATTAGAGAGTGTGAAGTTATGGTTGAATATAATTCAAAAGGATATAAAGACCAGTATTACATATTAGATAAAGACTATAATATAACTATTAAACACAAAAAAATTGATATAATAATAGAATTACTAAAAGGTGAAAAAATATCGGTTTGGAGGCATTATCCATTTACAATAGAGACTTTTTTGCAAGAAACAAAAGTTGCAGGATTAAACGTAAAATCTATTAAAGTTGACCGTTCTGGAAAATACGCAATGGCGATCTGTAAGCGAGCAAGCTAATAATTGCACACTCTCAATTAGGGAGTTTTTGTTTTGGGTTTTGTTAGGATTTGAGATATGTCAAACAACATATATTTGCCAAAAAAAGCTAAATGAACTTTAATTAGAATATGTCAAAATCAATACAAATCGGCGAAGTTGCTCCCAACATAATCGCCAA
>JAYUIW010000021.1:0-8755 GCA_043765655.1 bacterium | reverse complement strand
CAATACCATTCTTAAAAAAGTTATTTGAATTACATTTTGGACAATTAATACTCATGTGTTAAATTATGACAAAACTATTAGAGGTTAGCAATGCCACTCTTTTATGTTTAAAGGTTTTTATATTTTTATATTTTTGCCATTTTTTGATTTTTTGACCATAATTATAACAATATGTTGGAATACTCCCCTTCAATCCAAAGTACACTCAAAAATCTCCCAAATCAACCGGGAGTTTATAGATTCTATGATCAGACTGAAACTCTACTATATGTCGGCAAAGCCAAAAATCTCAAGAACCGAGTTACGACTTATTTCCAAAACAACCGCCAAAAAAACAATCCACGACTAACATTGATGGTCTCCCAAATCTCCAGAATTGACTACACAATCGTCAGTACCGAGAGCGAATCCTTGATTTTAGAGGCTAATCTTATTAATTCTCTTCAACCCAAATACAACATTCAGCTCAAAGACGACCGAAGCTATCTGTATGTCCGAGTTACCAATACCGCTATTCCATTCATAACATTCACGAGGTCAAAGTATGACAAATCCAGCACTTACTACGGACCCTACACCAAAAAATACGATATTACTAATGTGTTGCGATTCCTTAGATTAATTTTCCCATATTGCGAAAAAAAAAGCCTATCAGAACTAGGTAACTTTGACAAATCTTGCCAGTATGTGCAACTGCGACAATGTGATGGAATCTGCTGTGGCAAAGAAACAATCGAAGAATATTCTGCCAAAATCTCCCAAATCAAAAATGTTCTTAGTGGTAATACCTCTGGAGTTGTATCTTGGCTAAACACTAAAATTCAAGACGCTATAAGCCTAGAAAACTACGAACTAGCAAGTCTGTATCGAGATCGACTCTCAATGTTACAACGTGTCATCGGCGACCAAAAAATAATCTTAGCCCAGCCAGTTAACCTAGATATTATAACCTTGGTAATCGACAATATTGTCGGGGTTGCACCGCTTGCAAGTGTTTTTGTGCAGACTATTCGCGAAGGTAAGATGATCAATGTCAATAACTTTATTCTCAGTGGTGGCGTTGGAGAGCAAGAAAGTGAATTAGAAGATGAAGAAGAAGCAAAAGATAAAATTCAAGAAAGTACTGATAAATCCAGTCAATCCTATGAATTCCTGCGAACTTTTATGACATCATATTATTCTAATAAAAATGAAAATAACCAAGGTCTGGAAGTCTTGGTTCAGTGTTATGAGGGAGATAAGGGTTAGCTTAGATTTATAATAATTCTACTGGTTCACTTTTCATCATTACATACACAATACATTTTTCTTTTAAATCTTCGTAACTCATTGGAATGGCTTTATTACCTCTTTGAAGCCAGTTAAAACCTTTATCTAATTGAAATTTACCTTGATATCCACCAACAAGACAATACTGTTGATCTTCATAAAATGCATATATGCCACCACGGTCAAATCTTAATTTATCAAGTTCTTTTGCATTGCTAACTTTATGTGATTGTCTCTCAAAAGCTAAGTATGGATTTGGAATTGGGTTTAGTTTTTCAGTCATAGTTTTACTATTGTACTATACTTATAAAGTAATGTCAAATTCACTCAAGGACTTATTTTAAAGTAATATTTTTAGGAATTCAACCAATTTATAATTTCTTTAGCGTTTCCAGATTGAGTATTATTAATATCAGCTCGACTTTCAATAATTTTTTGCTCTTCCAGTTTTGTTGTTTTGGAATAATATGGATGCTGTGGATTGTCTAGAGTTAGGGCATTATTACCAAGGATAAACTGTTCTTTCATTCTAAATAAAGCAATACGAATTATATCCACTGGACTGGCAGAACTGGAGATATAAGGTGTGACTTGAGCTATTAGTTCATCAATGTCGGCAGGAAGAGAAGGTCTAGACATACAATATATTATACTTTTTTTGGCAGATTATGTCAATTTTTTGGCTATTTTTTGACATTTAACATCCAATCTCTAACTCAACCCTTCAATTTCGGTTGTGATTTCTAGCCATTTGTTCTCTGCGATTGCTAGTTCTTCTTGAGATTTGGAATCATTTGGACTATCACTGATTTTAGTTTTGATATTAACGATTTTTTTGTCTAATTTACCTAGTTCTTTATTTAGCTCGAATAATCTAACTCGTTGTTGTTTGTCCAAAGTTCGTGCAGGTTTGGAGCTTTCGTTTCCCTTTTCGTCAAAGCCAATATCGCTATTATCCCCGTTTCCACCTCCATTTCCTCTTTCAGCTTCTTGTTCTTTTTGCCAAACATAATCCTCATAACTTCCCAGAACACGTTTGACTGTTCCACCGCCAACTTCCCAGATTTCGTTAGCAAGAAGATTCACGAAGGTTCGATCGTGAGAGATTACGAATACCGTTCCGTTGAACTCTCCCAGAGCCGCTCCCATAGCCTCGCAAGTCTCAAAGTCAAGATGGTTCGTAGGCTCATCCAGTAAGATTACATCGAATTCCCCAAGGAATATTCCAGCCAAGCACAACCGCGCTTTTTCACCTCCAGAGAGAACTTTAATTTGCTTTTTGGAATCAGCATTCTTGAATAGGAAGTTGCCCATCATTCTATAGATCATATCGTCGCGAGTCTTGTTAATAGCACATTCTTTGAGATAGCCTTCTACGGTTTGTTCAGGATCCAGAGCCAGATTAACATGTTGGGCATAGAATGCAATTCGAAGTTGATCGCTCCATTTGTAACTTCCACTGATTGGATCGAGCTTGTCCACGATTGTTTTGAGAAGAGTAGATTTTCCTTGTCCATTATCTCCCAGAATGGCTACTTTACGACCTTTTTCGACATCGAGATTAATTCCAGTTGCTACAGTCTTACCAGGATAACCAATGTCTAGATCTTTGATTGCAAGAGCATTGCCATTGCGAGATTGCACTGGTGGAATGAACATTTTGACGGTTGAAAGTGCGTGATTAATTCCGATTTTTTTGTTGTCTAGTTTCGTGATTTGCTTGGCTTTGCTTTGGGCTGATTTTGCCATTGAGGCTTTGGCACCGAATCGATCTACGAAGGTTTGAAGTTGTTTTTGTTTGGCTTCGATATTCTTGTTGACCTGCGCTGCAAGTGCTTTTTGCTCTTCTTTGTACTCCAGATAATCCTCTAATCCTTCAGGATGAAGCGTCATTCCACCGTGTTCAACTTCCATCGTAGCTGTACAAGTTTTTTTGATGAATTCGCGATCGTGAGTAATACACAAGAATCCGCCACGGAACGACTTGAGGAAGTTTTCTAATAATATCAAAGTTGAAAGATCCAGGTAGTTGGTAGGCTCATCTAGTAGGAGTAAATTTGGCTCGAATAACAAGGTTGCAGCTAGTTTGACACGCATTTGGTAACCACCAGATAGATCTCCAATTGGCTTGAGTAGCATATCACCTTTGAGTTGAAATTGTCCACAAACCTTCGCACATTCCCAGTCTTCGCGGTGTGTATATCGTGTCAAAAATCCAATAATTGTCTCGTCAGGTGTGAACGGATCGACCTGTGGAATGTAGCCCAGACGCAGTTCAGGCATGAATAGAACCTCGCCTTTGTCGATTTCTTCTAGCCCCATTATCATCTTGAACAAGGTAGACTTGCCGGCGCCGTTGCGACCGATTACTCCAATTTTCATTTTTTCGTTAATGGATACCGAAGCATCCTCAAAGATTTTTTTGTCGCCGTAGGATTTGTAAATATTTCGTATTTGGAGTAAAAGTGCATTAGCCATAGTCTTTAGTTTGGCTTAATATTGCCTTTTTGTCAAGCAAAACCTTAGCTGTGAATTACATTAATTTTGTTAGAATAATTATGGGCTAAACTTATCAGATTTTGATCAAAAGTAAAAAGAGAAAAATTAGGTTCAGGAGATTCTAGTATCGAGACATCGTTAAACCCCAAAAAGTAAATTGAATTATTCTTGATTATGTCTATAATTGGAGTTTCGACTATTTTTAGTTGCTTATTCTTTAGTAATTCTTGAATATATTTGATTAGAACAAAGTGCAAATCACTACTAAAGTCTTTGGAATATATTGTTAAATGTGATATTTCTGAAAAAATATAAGAATTAGATATAATTAGACTATGATTAGAAATAACTTCACAAATTGATTCGTATTGATCCTTATACTGTGAGGTTTTGAAGAACTTATTCAGATAATTAGTTCCAATCAGCTCTCCGATTTTACCAATCAAAAAAACTAGCAAGACATTTGTATCCAAAAATATAACTTTATTTGCTGAATTCATGAATTTTAACTTGTATTATTTTGGCGTTATTATCTAAAATAAAAGTCTTAAAATTTTTTAACAATGGAGCAAAACTTGAAAAACCAAGATCAGATAAATCCTTTCTTTTGATATAATAAGAAAGTGTTATTGAATAGCCATCACTTATTTTTTGATATTCGGCGATTTCAACATTGTGAACAGTATCATCATTAACCATCTGACCTAAATAATCTTCTACTATTACGAAGAGTTCCTTGATGGTAAAATCAGGATTTTTTGTTTTAGTTACGGTTGTTTTAGTTTTGTTTTGCATATGATAATTATTGCTATTATTGCCAAAAATGTCAAACATTTGTAGTTTAAATTTACAAATACTTATCTAAATTAAAATCCCCGAGCCATTCAGCTCACCCCTCTAGCACATGCGTCGCCGTAACAAATACGGCTATACTAGCGTCTTCCCAAAGGGGTAAATAGTTTTAATCACTCAATTCTCCTCTCAAATCAAACGCTCTTAAAATTTATTTGACTAATACCCCAAAAATAAATTACACTAATTAGATGCCTTTTACACTCTTTGGAAGTTCGCACTTGGTCGTGATATTTTTGACATTGTTCTTCTCCTTTCTAACCTTTTGGAGTAGGAGATTATCTGTCAATCAACAATCTAGAATTCAACTACTTTTAGCTTCAATTTTAGGTCTTCAAATTATAGTTTTTAATGCTTGGCATTTGTACTTTAGAGACTTTGATATTACTAGATATTTACCTCTTCATTTGTGTTCAATCTCAGCCTATATTTCAGTTTTGGCTCTATTACTAAAGAAAAATTGGCTCTACAAAATTCAGTTTTTTTGGGTACCAGCTGGAGCTTTTTTGGCTTTAATTCTACCTGATATTGGCGCTAATGAGAATTTCCCGAATTTTAGATTCATAGAGTTTTTTTGGTCGCATTCGCTAATCGTGATTATCACATTTTGGATAATCTTTACTCAACGATTAAACTTGAAATACCTTGACGTCTGGAAATATTTTGGACTACTTTTATCTTTTTGTTTCGGGTTCGTATTCTGGATTAATAGGTTAATTGGTTCTAATTACATGTATCTAATGTCCAAACCAAGCGGTGGTCAAATGAATTTTTTGCCAAGTGAGCCCTATCACATCTTTGGAATTGTAGGAATAATACTAGTGATTTTTCATGTTCAATTTTGGATTTGGAAGTGGTTTTATAAAAAGTAAAAGAAAATTATGTTTGGAGTTTTGTTAATTTTGCCTTGACAATCTACATCAAAAAAATCATAATTAAGCACATATACAAATAAAAACAAAAATACGTTATTATGCCTTGGTTAAATCAAAAATCAATCAATTTAGGTATCAAAAAATATATAGCAGTCATTGTTTTGGCTGTTTTTTGTTGTATTAATTTTGGTGTAGTTTTTGGTTCTAATTATGGATTTCTTAACGCTAATTTTGCCAAAGCTGACGTTGCTGATTCTACAGGCAATACTTTAATTTTGACAGAAATTAATGTTGTTAGGGCGGATGATCTTAATAACGGTTGTAAAAATCTAGGCACTCAGAATAGTTGTCAAAAAGCTAAGTGGTTTGAATTATACAATCCAACTGATGTCGCTCAAGATCTTAAGGATTATTATTTTGATAATAACGAACTTTATAAGACTTCACTTTTAGTATATCCAAAAACGTTCTTTGTAATTTCATATTTAGCGGAAAGTCCAGTAAATTTTAACGCTCTAAGCAGAGAATTGACATACAAATATAACACTTTTATATTCTCTAAAAACCATAAAAAAATTGAAGATATTAGCTTGTTTAACACAACTAAAGGCGATAATTTTCACTCTTTCCAAAGATGCTTGGGCTCTGATTCGTGGATCCAAACACAAGATAGTATCTACTCTATTAAGTTCGGAATTAACTGGTTCGGAACTCCAGGAAGTGATTGCAAACAAACAAGTAGTGGAACTGGAGTTGTAGTAATTCCAAAGAACAGTAGTGGGAATTCGACAGCTACTATAAATATTGGAAAGGTTGTTGAAGTTGACCCAAACAGCTTTAAGAGTAGAGAGTTTTTTGATGAGAATTCCAAAGTTACTCAAAATTCTGAACCAGCTCAAACCCCAGCCCAAAACTTATCAGATTCAAGCGGTCAAGAAACTAAAACTCTATCAAACCTATCAAACACTGATACAAAAGAAACTACACAAACTCAAGACTCAACTTCTGGAAATATTCAAAGCGAAACTAAAGTTACAACAACTAAATCTTTGGACGACTCTATAAAACCTCAAAACTTTGGTAACTCTAATACAATTTTGGTTGCGAATAAAAATAATGAAGCTGTAACTAACATTGAACCAGAAGTAAAAAATGAAACTTTAGCGACTGTAGATCTTGGTAGTTTTATTCAACTAGAAAATAACTTTGAAGCTAATAATATTTCACAAGACATACCACAAAGTAACAATTCCAACGCTTTGAACAATACCCAAAATTCTAACTTACAAGACATTGAACCTTTGAATAACATTTATAAACCTCAGAATTTCACTCCTAAAGTTTTGAATGGCTCTTTTGACAATATTCGAATTAATAATCCTGCCAGAATCAACTATAATCTTCCATTATCTACCACTTCCAAAGAATTATTCAGCACTATACAATATCAATTATTTAGTTTAATTTTGGGTTCTAGTATTATTTTTACTGCATCGTGGCTCACGCTAAATTTGATTAATAAATCGAGAGAATTACTGGGTTTGACGCCAATCCAGATTGTTCACCATTGACAATTCCATGGAATCAAGCCTTAATTATAATATATGTCTACACAATATCTCAACACCACCAAAATCACCGAGAACTTCTCCAACACCCTCAGCGGTCTGCGAACTGGACGCGTCAATGCTTCGATTCTAGATATTATCGATGTCGAATTGTACGGCTCTAGAATGAAAATCAGGGAACTCGCAACAATTACAATGCCCGAACCTGCACAACTTCTTATTTCTGCTTTTGACAAAGGTGCTAACAAGCATATCGTGGAAGCAATTAGCAAATCTAATCTTAACATTAATCCTGTTGATGATGGAGCTGGAGTTCGGTTGAACTTTCCGCCACTGAACGAAGAAACTCGCAAAGCGATTGCCAAAAATGTCCACAAAATGCTAGAGGATATCAAGATCGTAATTCGCAACGCTCGCCAAGATGCTCTCAAAAAAATTAAGCACCAATTCGATGCCAAAGAAATTACCGAAGACCAAAAAAAGAATATGGAATCAGATCTCCAAAAAGAAGTTGATAAAGTCAATCTTGATGTTGCTAAAATTGCTAAAGATAAGGAGGCTGAGATAATGAAGATATAAAGAGTAAAAGTCAGTAAAAGTTCATCTGAGTTGGGATGCAATAATTATTCTGTCCAAAAAAATATAATTTGACACGCCTGATTTTATCAATCACAATTTAGAGAATATCTTTATACACTAATTTACTTCTCAATTTTGCTCTAACTTATGTTTAATTCCGTTCCACTTCGACAATCTATAACTTTCAACAACCAACAATTAACTCTCGAGACTGGGCTCTTGGCTCTTCAGGCAACTGCTTCGGTCGTAGCAACTATCGGCGAAACTACTGTTATGGCCAATGTCGTCGTTGGCAAAGTTGATATGAATATTGACTATTTTCCGCTCCAGATAATCTACGAAGAAAAAATGTATGCCAGTGGCAAAATCCGTGGTTCTAGATTCGAAAAACGTGAAGGTAAACCTAGCGATAATGCAGTTCTAGCTGGTCGGGCCGTGGATCGTTCTCTCAGATCGTTGTTCTCCGACGACTTCCGTAACTCTGTCCAAGTTATTATTACAATTCTATCTGTGGATGAAGTCAATTCTCCTGACATTCTAGCAATTCTAGCAGGTTCTACGGCTCTGAGTCTAGCAACTCCAGACTTCCAAGGTCCAGTGAGTGGTGTGCGAATCGGATTGGTTGATAATCTCAAAGTTGTTAATCCGTCATACCAAGATATGGCAAATTCGGATCTAGATCTTATCGTGTCAGGTGATGGTGAGAATATTATGATGGTCGAAGCTGGAGCTAGAATTATTGACGAGAATACCATCGGCGAATGTCTAGATATTGCTTGTCAGGAGCTAAAAACCCTAACAGACTTCCAAAACGACTTTATCACCAAGGCAAAAGCCCAAAATCTAGCTAAGCAAATTGCTTTGACTTCTCAAAGTGTGGATTCCAAGTTTTATGATTACTGGGATAATTATACTAGACAAATCGAAAATATAATGTACGGCGAAGGAACGAAAGAAGCAAAAAGTACAGCTTTGTATGACTACGAAAAACACCACAAAAAAGCAATGGATCTTGCCAAAAAATTCAAGCAATCGCTCAACGAAGAATTCCGTACACAATTAGAAGAATTCGATCCTAGTATTGCCCAGACTATTCTCAACCTTATCGAAGAT
>JAYUIW010000020.1:0-8973 GCA_043765655.1 bacterium | reverse complement strand
TCCACAATCAAGCATCAACCGAACAAGATTTTCTTTTTTAAACCTGAAGGTTGTGTCAAGGCAAATACCCCGTTGCTTGCGGCGGGGTGAATTTATTTAGCATACTCGTTCCACTATTTAGCCTCTAAAAAAATACTCAAGTCACTGAGCTAATACTTTTAAATAAAAGAATTTATACCAGTTTCATTATTTATACTCATTCCACTATTTAGCTTCTAAAATAAAATCTCCAAGCGACTGGGATCATCCTTCTAGCACTGCGTTGCCATAATAATTACGAGCATATTATACTCAAAATCACTCCAACTTTTACATTTTGAAAAAAGTTAATAAGTGGTTCCCCCTTGAGAAAGGGGGTGTCACGAAGTGACGGGGGATTTATTTGTCAAAGTTGAGGTGGGAACGGGTATAACATTCTTCAAAAAAAAGAGTAACTAGTTTAAAATGTCATTAATGGGATTAGTATAATTAGATCTTTCTATGTTCCAAGAACTTTTTTTCGATAAGATTCCAGGAGAGATAGCCCATAATTAGTGAGAGAGCGATGTTGAGAGAGATAAAAGGAATTGCACCAATTTTGACAAGATCGAGCTTGATTAGCGTCAACATAACAGGAACGGAATAGATATACACTCCATAGCTATAATCGCCAACTTTGGAGCTTAGATTTTTGAACGGCAAAAAAATCCCTAGCCACAAGCATAAATAGACATAAACAAGCGGAGATATGAACGGGAAAATATCAAGTTTATAACCCAAAAAAAGTATTAGAATTGAGCCTAGCCCACTAAGAACATTGAACTTGAGATAATCTTTGACAGTGAACAAAAAACTGCCAGCAAAGTAATAAGCGAACAAAATCACAGTGCGAGCATCAGGAATAATCCAGTTCAAAGAATCTCTAATCCAAGGCACAAAAGCCACCAGAATGTATCCAATCCAAGTCAATAGAAAAAACCCAAAAACCTTGAATTTGGAACTTAAGAAGCCCATTATTCCAAGTACAAAAGTAACAATATATAGTCTGAATTCGTGTGCTAAAGTCCAATATGGGCCATTGATATTTTGACCATAGTTAGCGTTACCAATGTTTTCCTTAGTAATTCTCAAAAAAATATTAGCATCAATGTACTTCCAGATTTCCACAAGATATTCTTTGATAAAAATATCAAAGCTGAATTTATTCTCCAAAACTAACCAAAGCGGAACGAAAATAAAGCAAAGAACTAGCATTGAGACGATGAATCCAGGATAAATTCTCAGAATTCTTTTTTTGAAAAAGTCTAAGGCTCGATCGACATTATTAGGGTTTTTAGCAAAAGTTTTGAGACAAGATCCTGTTATGAGATAACCACTAAGCCCAAAAAATCCGTAAACTGCAAAGGTTCCAAGATGAGTTTCTAGACCATCAAAATCGTGCATAATCAGCATAAACTCACGACCATAATTCCCGCTAGCATGACTAATAATTACTAGAATTGCTAAGATTAGCCTCAAAAAGTCTAGACTGTTATTTTTGGGGTCGAAGGTTCTGAAGGTTGTCAAAAAATTAAGCATGGTTTGGATGTTCGTATTTGTTTTGATTCTTTATACATTATATTTGTTGAGAGATTTATGGTCAAATTAGGTTATTGGAGTCGTCATCTTGAGTGTGGTGAGACATCTATTAGTTACAATTTGGCAGGCTTAAATGTTTTCGATTAACTGAAAACTCTATTTTTACTCTATGACCACTTGGCTTTTTTGGATGAGTTGGTATTCTGGGCTGTTGGACATTAGTTCATTGTGAGTTCCTGTCGCTAGTAATTCTCCTTCCATTAATAAGATTATTTGGTCGTAATTCTTAATTGTTTCGATGTTTTGGGTAATGCTCACGATTGTTGTATCGGGATAATTTTTGGTTAATAATTCTTGGATTTTGTTTTCGGTGGCTTTGTCCACCCTAGCTGTAAAGTCGTCTAGAATTAGAATCTGCGGATCGTTGTATAATGCTCGAGCTAGCGTCAAGCGTTGTTTTTGTCCACCTGATAGGTTGGAACCCAGTTCTGAGACTGAGTTTTTGGCTGTACCCCTTATGAAGGGGTCAAGCGTAGCTTGGGGGTTGTTTGAATCGATTGCTATGGGATCCTTACCCCCACCGTCAACTTCGTTGCCACCTCCCGTGGGAGGACTTCCTTTTTTACCTATTTCTTCATTGAGTTTGTTCAAAGTCGCAGTTGTTATTGCTTTATTATACTTACTTTCATCCCATTCACGATTGATAATTACGTTGGATTGAAGGTCGCCAGAGAAGATTAGCGAATCTTGGAAGACAGTCGTCATTCGGTCTTTGAGATAGTTGGCATCCCAATCCGAGATCTCCACACTGTCCACCAGAACTTCCCCAGAAGTTGGTTTGATCATTCCTGTGAGAATTCCGATTAGTTGAGATTTGCCAGCACCAGTTGGACCGAGAATTGCAGTTTTGTCGCCAAGTTTGATTTTGAGATTGATGTTTTGGAGGACTTTTTTGCCACTATATTCTAGATTAATATCCTTGAGTTCAATTCCTTGTTTTATTTCACTTCGGTAAACTCCAGTTGGATCAATGTCGTCGTTATCGAGGAGTTCATTAATTCGCTTGAGACTGACACCCATTCGAGCTATTCCTTGGGAATTGAAGCCTATTATGAATATCGGAGCGGACAAGAGTGTGTAGTAGCCAATATAGGTGTTAATATCACCGAGCTTGATAGAATTATTAATGTACAATATCGCCGCAAAATAAAATATCCCAAAAGTTGTCCAGTTGGTAACAGTGTTAATTATCGGAATCAATGCCGAAAAAGCCCCAATTATTTTGTAACTTATGTCACGACTTTGGGCAACTAATTTTCCGAATTTGGAGGTTTCCCAAGTTTGTGCGTTTTGGACTTTGACAAGGTTGACGCCGTAGATATTCTGACTAATTGTGTTGTTGAGCGAGCTTTGGTTTTCTTGGCTAAGTTTGAAGTATTTGGTTACATTTTTGAATATCAAAAAAAATGCTAAGATAATAACAGGAAGCGACACGAAGGCTATGAATCCGAGTTGCCAATTAGTTATGAATATTAAGATCAAAGCTCCCAAGAACAATAATATTGCCTTCACAGAATTGACCAATTCGCCTGCCATTATATCTTTGACATTGTTAATATCACTCCCAAAAAGTGTGATAATCTGCCCAATTCCAATAGTGCTAACTTTGGTGTAGTTTTGGGTAACGACTTTGTTCATTAGTCTTCTGCGTAGATCGAATCCAACTTGCTCACGGAACCTTGCACCGACAACAATCTGTAGCATTTCAACAATGAAGAGAATAATTCCAACTCCAGCCAGAATATATATCAGATTCCAGTTGGTAGTTCCTATCTCGATGCTTTTGATAACTTGCCCAGCTAGATTAGGAAGCGACAAGGATAATCCTGTAACAATTGTGACTAGGGCAAGCAATCCCAAAAGTTGTTTTTGGTAGGTTTTGATTAAGTTCTTGAAGGTTAGGGTTGAATTTTGGGTTGGAGGGTTGATTGGAGCTTTGGGAAGAGGTTGAGGCATTTGGTGGATGTTTTAAGTTTGGTTTGGTAAAATAAAAAAAGGTTTTAGTGTTGACAAAAATTTGCAATAAAAGTATAATTAAAAACAGTTTCAGGGATTTTCCTGCGTTCCTTCTTGGCTTATCCTCGAAGGGTTATTTTTTTTGCGTGTAAATTTTGAAAGTCGTTGGTAATTTTTATAAAATCTTGTTCATCCAAAATTCCTATTTTGTTTTGAAGTCTTCTATAATCAATAATTCTAGTCTGACTAAGAACAGCTGTCATTTTAGTATTTTTAAACTCAAACGAACTAAACCATGATCCGTTTTTTATTTTTATTTTTGTTGGAATTACAAAAAAAGCATACTTTGAAAACTTTGTAAAAATAATTGCAGGTCGAGTAAAATCTTTACTTTTTCCATTAATTTCAGTTCCAATATTTTGACCAAAATGACACCACCAAATTTGACCTTCCTCTACAAAAGGCGGTCTATGGTTGGAATTATTTAACTTTGGTTTTTTATTAAACCAGTCTAAAAAATATTTTAATATTTTATCTAAAAAAACCCATAATAACTGCAATTAACGAGCCAAAAGAGAGAATTAAAAAAGAGAATGAACCGACGTAAGCAATTGGATTAGAACGGGATTTGGTACTTTTATAATAGCCGTACATATAACCGAGGCGACCAATTGACCACAGAATTCCAAGGATTCCAGCGTATAGTGAGCTAACTGTTAACGCAAAAAGCCACAACGAAGCAAAGAAAATAGGAAGTTGTTCCAATGTGTTGTAATGAACTCTCCAGACGCGGTCGAAGTTCTCGTTACCTGTAGTTGCAGGAGCTTTGATTCCATAAGTAGTTCTTGCTTTGATGACATAGAACATTTGCATATTATACACGATAATTGCCAGCATTGTGGCGAAGGCTGTAAGGTAGAGTTCTTTGGGAAGGTAAAGCATATTTTGAGATTTTGGTGTTTATAAAAGATTTGTAAAAATTGTAATAAGGTATAACTGTTTAATTTTGGCTGGGAATACTTGTTATGTCAAATATTGGTTGGTTTTAAATTTGGTCAGCAATTGATTTGTGAAAGCTTAATAATTACCATCTTAGATCCTGAAACAAGTTCAGGATGACAGTCTAAAAGTAGTTTTAGTAATTAAACCCCAACTAGAATTCTGGTTTTGATGTCGGTTTCTACATCATCAATCGCCGTTCCATATAATAGTTTGCTTTGTTCCACTATGAATGTTGATTGTTCTTTGTTGATTTCTTTAGAGAGATCATTAACACGAAGGTTGAAAGGTGTAGTTTTTTGACCATTAAGCATAATTCTGGCATTACAAGTGAACCGTTCTGGATTCATAAGATCTCTGGATGTCAAAGTTGGCTTGAATTCTTTTTCTAACATCTCTGCATCTTCTAGTCCACAGTTAAAGATGAACTTGGAACCAGTATTCGCCATAAGTGAGTCTTTGATTCTTTCTTCGCCTTTTTCGACGACTTGCTTCACGAATTGGTGCGCTAATGTAAATCCAACTTTGTATTTACGGATTTCTTCTAGGGCTTGTGGGAGAGATTTGAACAAGAAGTTTTGCATCTCGTCGATGTACACGAAGAACGGCGGACGCTCCTGCGAAGAGATTTTTTCGACGGTTCCATCCATATTATACTTGAGACCGTCTGATCTTCCCATTCCAGCCAGCACAATATTACTAACAATAATCATACCAAGAAGGTACATCGACATTTCACCAATTACACCTTTTTCCAGTTTTACCAATATAATTTTTTTGTTATCCATAAAACGCCTTAGATCAATGGTATTCTCACATTGTCCGATCATCGGCCTAAGAAAATCATTAGTCGTAAAGGGTGAAATCTTGGAAGTAATATATGTCGTCATGTTGGCTAACGACTGTTCTCCAGTAGCCTGATTAGCTTGCTTAGTCCAAAAATTCACAACTTCGGCGTCTTGACACATTGAGATCTTGAATTGTCGGAACTTAGGATCTTCGAAGATACGTCCGATCTCTAGCAGAGTATTACCAGATTCTTGGTGTCCCATAACGAGTCTTGCAGCGTTCTTCATATAGACTTCGAATTGCGGCCCTCCAGCAGTTTTCATATCGTACAATTTGTCCCAGATCTCGAACAAGTTATTGACCACCAAAGTCTTGTGTTCAGGGTGTCTCGGATCGGTATAAAGTACATTCAAGCCGTTGGGAAAATCAAGAAAGGACGGAGAAATAATCGCCACATCATCGCGCCTGTTCTCAGGAATTCTCATCAATACTTCATCTACAGTTTCGCCGTGTGGATCTACAACACAGACTCCATAACCAGCCTTAATATCCTCTAAGATTAGGTTGTTCATAAAGACAGACTTTCCAGAGCCTGAACCTCCTAGAATGTAGCTGTGTCTAGTTCGATCTTCCTTGGATTGGTAGACATTTTTTTTGACATAACCGCCGTCAGCTTCCCCCACGAAGATTCCATAATCTGGATTACTAATAATAGTCGTCGGAAGTGCTGGCTTGTAGCTACTCATCCAGTCGATGCTGGGAGATTGAATCATGTGATTAGGAAGATGCCAAAGCGTGTCAGCCTCCTCGACATTGATAATCGCACCGTTGTCGATACTAGGACGACGCACCATAAAATCACTCTCTTGAAAGTACCAGAACAATCTAAAGAAATCTTTGAGCAGATATTTTTTGAAGAATTTTCGCTCGCCAAGAGAATTAAAAGGCTGTACATCAAAGATCTTGAGAGCAGGCATGAACGAGCTAATCAGACTTTTGGCACTAGCCTTAGAATCTGAGAAGGCAGCGATTCGAAAAGCCACACGAAATCCAGGTTTGGCAGCTTTTTCCTCTAGTCTTTTGACCATGTTTTGTTGGTTGGGTGTGAGATAGCCTCCGCCCATTTTGTCGTCTTCTTTTTCTTTGTCGCCGAATTCTTTGACATGAGCCCCAGTTTTTTTGGCAACTTCGTTTTTGTCTTTTTCGTTTTGGATTTTGTGAGCTTTTTTGCGACCTTTGTCTTGCCACCAGTTGGAGATCGGACTAAGCACCATCTGGAAGACCATTGTGTCAGTTTCTTTGGCGACTTCTATAGCATTGACCAGATTGTTCATCGGATCGGTTCCTTGGAATTGTGTGTAGGTTTTGAACGGGAGTTCTAGTTCTTTTCTTTGATAAATCTCGGCCACATGTCCTTTATTATCTCCTTTCCAATCGATATGGTCGTGGATGGTAATTCTACAGCGGTGGAAGGTACTGATGATTTGTTTTTCGATAGTCTCCACAGCCGACTCAGGACAACCAATTAGGAACTTGACTTTACCTTTGTGTTTGGCGATCTCGAAGCTAAAAGAATCCACAGAATTGAACCAATCACTTATAAAGTAATCTCTAGAATAATAGTTCAAAACTTGATAAATCGACTCGCTGGCACTAATTATATCTTGATCTTGCTTGCGTCCCATTTCTTTTTCGTTTTCTTCACTACTAACTTTAGGCAAAGCTACCTCTAAGAACTTGAGCTTATGATTCTCAGGTCTATACATTATCCAATATCTTATTAACCTAACGATATGCACAGTGAAGAACACAATACCAATAATAATCCCACTCCATAATAAGAATGTCAAAAATCCACTGAGTAGTCCCAACAAATCAGTATTCCCATTAGCATTATTGATAAAGTTGGTATTCCCACCATTAGCTCCAGCGTTGTTGCCAAAACCTCCCAAAGGATTACTAAGCTCACTCGACACCAATCCAGAATCCGTCCCGAAGTTGTTAGAAAGGTTGTTAGATGGAGCAATCTGAGTCAGCGTTTGGGCAAGAGAATTCATAGTTGATTGTGCCAAAATTTGAATGTTGCTGTCAAGAAAATTGAAGTTGATATTCATTATATTTTTGTTTGTTTTGATTTGTTTCTTGGTATTTCTATCGTACTCTAAAGTATATACAAAAAACATTTTTTGGGCAAAGAAAAAACCACTGGGAGAGTGGTGAGAATAATTTTCTTGAGATATTACAGCTTATAATTTATTTACCAAGCAATAAGTCGGCATATTCACTAATAACCTCAGGAACTTCTGAAACTGTTAATTCAATATTTTTAACAATAGCAATATCAAATATATTCTTTGGAACACTGCTTGTTCTAATTATTACAGAATAAATATCTTCTGAGTATGACCTACTTTTAGAACAAATTTCTATCGATATTAGTCTATTGGTAATTAATGAAATTTCACCTATACTTACTTGATTTCTATTACTCATAATAAGCGAATGAAATTCTTTTGTAATATAAGAAATTAGTCTTTCTTTTTTAACTTGTAAATTTTGTTCTGATATATTAGGATATGATTCTGACATAAAATAAGTATAAATAATTTTTTGAGTTGCTGATGTCAAACTCATTGTTCTAATAACACCACACTTTTATGGTAATGTCAATTGTTGATTTCTGGCTTAAAAATAGTAACAAAAATACTCCCAAAAGGGAGATTCAGATTAAGTTAAAGTAATTATAAAATTATGGTGGTTCCGGTGGGATTCGAACCCACGACCAAAGGATTAAGAGTCCTCTGCTCTACCAGCTGAGCTACAAAACCAAATTTAGTTTTTTTAAAATTAACATTTAGAATTATTAACGAAAAAATCACCTTTGTCAAACCTCAGCTAATCTTTGAACTAGGTAATAATAAATTTTGACATCCAAAATCAGCCTTGACAATAGACTTTATATAGAACAAAATTAGAATAACAATCTTTAATCAAAAATAAAAAATGATCAAATTCATCAAAGTCTCCAAAAAATATAATCAAGTAGACGACGCTTCGCTTGATAATGTGAACTTTACTATTAATAGCGGGGAATTCGTGTCATTCATCGGACATTCTGGAGCTGGCAAATCCACAATTCTCAAGATGCTTACTGCCGAGATTACTCCCGAAATTGGCGGCGAAGTCTGGATTGAGGACATTCGTGTAGACAAAATAAAAGCTCAATATTTGCCTTTTTTGAGAAGAAGAATCGGAGTCGTGTTCCAAGATTACAAACTTCTAGAGACTAGAACTGCCTTCGAGAATATTAGTATTGCCTTAGAAGTAGCTGGGGCTAGTAAGCTAGAGATTAGCCGTGATGTTCCGAAGCTTCTGAATCTGGTTGGACTAGCGGACAAGGCGGACAAATATCCTAAAGAGTTGAGTGGCGGTGAAAAGCAAAGAGTGTCAATTGCAAGAGCTTTGTCGCATAATCCGATACTGTTAATTGCTGACGAGCCTACAGGTAATCTGGACAAAATAAACGCCTACGAAATTATTTCACTTTTATTAAAAATTAATAATACTGGAACTACAGTTCTGCTGGCAACTCACGATCAAGATATTATTGAC
>JAYUIW010000019.1:0-9080 GCA_043765655.1 bacterium | reverse complement strand
AGCCAAAACTATTGACACAAATACAGTTCAAAAGTAAACTAAAGAAACAATTATAACTTAGATATTATATTTTTATGCTACAACTCAATACAACCAGTCTCAATCTTCTCGACAACACCTTTTATGGCTTTGACATTGCCCAGATTAACGAATTCGGACTATACGCCAACCAACTATTCCAAAAAAACAAAGTTTGGCAACAGCAAGGTTTTTGTGATATTATTTTTGACCCAAGTATTGTTAAAGACATCGAAGACCGAACCCAAAAATTCCAAGAATACATTGCCGATATCGTGATACTGGGAATTGGTGGCTCGATGTTAGGTGTTCAGGCGATTATGGACGCTCTGTATCATACCAAAGAAATCCAAAAGTTCAAGATTCATTATGTGGACAACATTGATCCTGTATTAATTAATAACATTAGTAAGAAATTAAACCTTGAAAAAACACTCTTCTTAGTTCAAACTAAATCAGGCGGAACTCCAGAGACTTTGGCTCAATATTTTTATTTTGAGAATCTGATTATGAATGCCAACTTTGAACTTCAAGATCACTTCGTCTTCATTACCGATCCAGAGATTGGTTATCTACGAGAATTGGCTAATAATAACGATGGTATTGTAACTTTTCCTGTTCCTGAGAATGTCGGTGGTCGCTTTTCAGTTTTGACATCAATTGGATTAGTAATTAGTGTTATCGTTGGCTTGGATGCACAACAGATGCTTAATGGTGCCAAACAGGTTCTAGAGAACCAAAAGTCAGACGCTTGTAAATTAGCGATGATTCAGACCAAATTGTTAAGCGAAGGAATTAATCAGTGTGTATTTATGCCGTATTGCAGTCAATTAGCAACGATTGCCAAGTGGTATATTCAGTTGTTATCAGAAAGCATCGGCAAAGAAGTCAATCTTGATAATCTAGTGGTTAATTCTGGAATTACTCCGATTCCATCTGTGGGAGCGACCGATCAACATTCGCAGATGCAATTATTCAAAGAAGGACCAAACGACAAATTAATCATCTTCACAGAAGTTCTGGAACCTAGTACAGATCTAACAATTACCCAAAAAAACATTCCCGGATTCGAATACCTTCGCAACGTTACTTTTGGAGAGCTTATCAAAGCAGAACTAAAAGCTACAACCTTGAGCCTTGTAGAATCTGAACGCCCGAATCTAACTATTGAGATTGACAAAATCAACGAGAAAAGTCTAGGAGAGTTGTTTATGTTATTGCAACTTAGTGTCGCCTACATTGGCGAAATTCTAGAGATTAACACTTTTGATCAGCCCGGAGTAGAACGAAGCAAGGTTCTTACTAGAGAAATATTGAGTGGGAAGTAAAGCTCATAGAATAACTTCTTATTTTTAAGCTCGCCTTAGATTTCACACTTGGTTAAATTAATTATGCCAATTGTATACCAATATCACTTTCAACTTTTACAAAATACCTTTCAAAAAGCAAATATACTCATTCCACTATTTATCTTCCAATGTAAAATCCCCGAGCCATCCGGCTCACCCCTTCAAAAAGGGGTAACTAGTTAGAATGTCTTTAGTGAAATAGGTATAAATTACTTTACTTCAAAATATTTCTAGGTAAAAGTCAGTCAAAGTTCATATGGGTTTGGGTATATCTTCTCAGCTTTATGATAGAGAAATTTTATTTTGAACTTTACTCCAACAAAAAACTCCTATAAATTAAAAATAGGAGAAATTTTATTTTAATAAAAATAAGCAAAAATATTATTTGTACTCAACTTGAACACGGCGATGACCAACAACTTTCATAATTGGGACTTCGATTGTCAAAATTCCAGTTGTTAGAACGGCTTTGACCTTATTAACATCAAGATTCTCATTAATTGTTAGTTCACGGAAGAATTCACCCCAGACACACTCTTCTAGTAATAATTCTAGACCTTCTTCAGCATTGTATGGTTTTTTGCGGAATCCTTTGATTGAGAGAGTATTGTTCTCGACAACTACATCGATATCTCCAGGAGCCACGCCGGCTACAGTTGAGATAATAAAGATTGATTCTCCTTTTTTGTAGACATCTACTGTTAATTGTGGAACTTGGTTAGGCTTCCAGTTGGAATCTGTAGAAGTTGTATTATTTGTGTTTTCGTCTAGACTGATTTGTGGCATATATTATAATGTTATTTATTTTTTGTTAAATGTATTACTAAATACTTACTAATTAAAAATACTTTTTATAAGAAAATTTGTCAAGTCCAAAATTATATTTTTTTGGATTATCGTCAAAGAATACTACATATTAACTTGGCAACTTCTGGGCCGATTCCTTCTAATCCGAGCCCTGCCAAAAACTTATAATCTGGTATACTTTTTGACTTATTAATCGAGTTCTCAATATTCATCGCTGACTTAGCTCCAAAGCCTTCTAGTCCAGAGATACTTGAGTAATCTAGATTATAAAGATCACAAATGTCTTTTGTGTTATAAAGTTCATTGAATTTGGTTATTTGCTTTTCAGAAACTCCTGTTATATTACCAATATTTCGTCCACAATAATATGATAATCTACCTATAATCTGGGCGGGACAGTTCATAGAGTTAGTACAAATAAGATCAATACCCGTGGAAGATTCAATAAGCTTAGAATTACAGCTTGGACAATTAGTTGGTATAATCATAGTTAGGTTTTTTTATGTAGTTTTCGAGTTCTACTTCAAGTAGTCCATAACTTTGCGAAGACTATTCTGAGCTGCAAAATGTGGAGTATATATAAATAAAGCACATGTCAAACCGTTTCCTGGGGTCATTGTACTATCGTCGATATTCCTGGTTCTTCCAGTTGCATATACATTGCCGTTGATATTGACGCCATTACTGTCGCATCTTTTGGAATATAGTCTCTGAAGTCTAATCATATAAAAAGTCTGTCTAAACAAACCTTTGTAGAATTTCCAGCTTGGATTTTCATCGTAGCAAGTATCTTTTTTGACATTAGTTTCGTAGCAATAATAACCAGTAGCTCTATCAATCAAAAAATTAGCATCTTCGCTGTTAGGATTGAGTTTGGCATTACCACCATAGATCAATCCAGATTCGCGTTGAATCATTCCCAAAATATATGCAGGATTAATGGGCTTGGAATTGTTGTCTACGCAGACATTACGATCGTATACAGAACAAAAATCACCAAAACTTGTACGCGATAATTCCCAGATCATATCAGCAAATCTTATTTTGGAGCCAAGTTTATTCTTCATTGTTTGGCTAATTCCAGGAAAAATATCGTCATCAGATTCTAAGCTTATATCAACTTGATAATTATACAAAAAACTACCTTGAGATTGCAAAAAGTTGTTGATTTTGTCAGCTGAGTTGAATTTGTCAGGAAGAGAATAAAGCTCATTATCGGTTACAGTGGTGATAAGATTGTTGTTAGTCTGAGCAACATTAGGAATCGGAGCAGTTCCAATATTATTATATGTTACAACAATTACATTAGAGTTAGTAGTAGCTCGCGGTGAAGAAGAGGACATTGAAGACTGTGCTTGAGCTTGGACTTGAACTGTTGGTTGCGATATTGCCAAAGTACTAGATGTTGTTTTTTTTGAATCTTTGTACTTGCGTAATTGAGATAAAGTATAATTACCAAAGTAACCTGTAATTCCACCAGAGTAGTCAAAATAACCTTTGTCTTTCATGCACTGTTGAAGTTGCTTGATGGTATTATTTTCGGTACCAAAAGAATAATCCTTGGACAACAAATCGTCACAACTCACACTTTGGTTATTTGTATTGTTACTTGGTTGTGATTGGTTAGAGTTATTTTTTGAATCTTTGTACTTGCGTAATTGAGATAAAGTATAATTACCAAAGTAACCTGTAATTCCACCAGAGTAGTCGAAATAACCTTTGTCTTTCATGCACTGTTGAAGTTGCTTGATGGTATTATTTTCGGCCCCAAAAGAATAATCCTTGAACAACAAATCGTCGCAGTTAGCTCCTTGAGTTTGATTATTAGTTATTTGGGCTTGAGGACGTCCTACAATAATTACATTCTGAGCATGTGTAGGAATGGAACATACAGTAAGACTAATTAATAATATTGTTGTCAAAAAAGATTTTATTACTAAACTATTAAAATTATATTTATTTTTATTTTGTATCATACTAAATATCATACTTTTTGAGGGTTTTTTTGTCAAATTAATTTTTACAAACTTCAGATAACTTTAATCTTGGTTGCTCTCTATTCAACCAAACCTCAAAACCTTAGCCACTAAAATTCTATGTGAATTGAAGCTAATAACCTTGACAAGAATGGTTATAATCTGTATATTTTAATAGTTGCCTTTTATTATTAGTCAATAGTAATTTTTTGCCAGTGTATAATTCTCGTAAAGTTAGAAAAAGTTTTGTGGAACAAGATTCCAAAATATATTTTGAAGGTATTGTTTTTGAAGCATTGCCAGGAACCAAATTTCGCGTCAAAGTCAAACGACCTCGCAAAGATCCTGCTGCTGAAATCACCTACTTCTATATCGTTGCCAAACTAAAGGCTGCTCTTGTTCGCAAACTAAAGATAATCAAAGGAGATTTTGTAAAAGTAGAAGTCCTGCCTGAAGACATGTATTTTAATCAGGAGCAAGGTATTCTCAAGGGTACAATTGTTGAAAGAAAGATATAATATATGAAAGTAAAAACATCGTTAAAATTTCGTGGAATCGTAGTCGGACGCAAGAGCCGAGAAGAATTCCGTACAAAACGAAAAGGCATTGTCTACATTGTTCCTAGAGAAAATTCTCTCAAAGGAGGTAGACTAAAAGCAAGAGGCCCAATCTCTCGCTCACGTAGAATGCTCGTCAAAAAAGCTCGTAAATATTAGTTGAATATGATTCGTATCGCAGGAAAAAATATTAACGACAAAAAACAAGCTAGATTCGCCTTGACTCCAATCAAAGGTATTGGGAAGACCAACGTCAAACAACTTTTGGCAAAATTAAGTATTGCACCGAACACAATTCTAGCAGACTTAACAGAAGATATGTTGACCAAACTTCGTAATACTATCGATGAAGATTTTCTTATCGAATCTGAGCTAAACAAAGTCGTTACAGCCAATATCAAGCACATGATCGACCTCAAAACATACCGAGGATCGCGTCATAGCAAGAGACTTCCAGTAAGAGGTCAAACAACCAAAACCAATTCTAGAACTGTTCGTGGTAACAAGCGAAACACTGGAGGTAGTGGTAAAATTAAAGACAAGAAGTAATATAATTTATGGTAAAACAAGCAACTAAAAAAGTAGCCAAGAAAGTCAAAGCCAAAAAAATTAAACTTCCAATTGCTAGAATTTTCCTCAAAGCCAACTTTAACAATAGTATCATCACATTGACTGATATGGATGGTAAAGTACTTTCGTGGTCAAGTTCTGGTAAAATGGGGTTCAAAGGCTCCAAAAAATCAACTCCATTCGCCTCCCAAAAAGCAACTGAAGATGTACTTACTGTAGCCAAAAACTACGAAGTTAGCACTGTTCACTTACAAATCAACGGTGGTGGAATGGGTCGTGATTCGTTCATTAGGGCAGTCCAAGCGGCTAATCTTCAGATCGAGTCAATCAAAGACACAACTTCATTCCCATTCGGTGGCCCAACTCTCCGCAAGAGAAGAAGAGTATAGTTTTGACACTAAAAAACACTATCATTTTGAATAGTCCTCCCTCGGGAAGTGTCACAAAGTGACGGAGGGGGTTGCCCCCTGTTGTTAAGAATACACTCCAAACAAGATGTCATCCTGAATTTATTTCAGAATCCCAAAAACAAACTAATTATTTTATGTCAAAAGAATTTATAACAACTTATAAAATTGAAAAAGAATTACCCGTTGAGGAACAAATCAATATTGCTGTTCTTGAGTTTATTAAGTTTCAATCAGATAAATCTAATAAAAAATACGAGTCTGTAATTAAAGGCAAAGAAGTAAATTCTGTTTCATTTTGGAATACTAAATCAGAAAATCTTATAATTGTTGCTAACGATAGTTATTATAACATTCAATTCTATAATACAAAAATACAAAGTAATTACTACTTAAAAGACTCGCAAACTTCAGATGTTATAAAATTTAATGCTCAAGATATTCCTAAAATAATTAGAGATTTTTATAATGGTGAGCTTTCTGCTTAATCCTTTGTTCAAAAAACAATCACAATCGATAATTAATTATCACACAATTTATGTCACGTTACACAGGCTCCAAAACCAAATTATCACGCAAAGTTGGTCGCAATCTTTTTAACAAAGGTGCTCGATCGTTCTCTGCCAAAGATGATTACACAAAAAAGCCTTATCGTCCGGGAGTCCATGGCAAAAAAATGCGTAAACTATCCGAATACGGTAAGCAATTACAAGAAAAACAAATTTTGAAGTTATCTTACGGTCTTCAAGAAAAGCAACTTGCTAATATTTTCAAAAAAGCCTTCAAAAAGAGAGGCGATACCGCAATGTCCGCTCTTACTGCACTCGAGACTCGTCTTGACAATGTAGTCTACAAAGCAGGTCTAGCAGATTCACGCGCTCAGGCTCGTCAATTAGTTGCTCACGGTCACTTTACTGTTGATGGTGTCAAGGTCAACATTCCTTCATTCCAAGTCAAAGTTGGTAATGTTATCACGGTCAAAGAAAACAAGTTAAAGAATGCTTTTTGGACTAATTTCAAACTCGGAGTTCCCAATGATGTTCCAACATGGTTAGACGCTTCCAAGTCCAAGACAATCAAAGTTCTCAATCTCCCGATTAGTACTGACCTTCCACAAGACTTTAAGCTTCCTTATATCGTCGAGTATTATTCACGAAAAGTAGCCTAATTAATTTTTATTTATATGAGAAGTTTAATTATAAGATTCAAACCAATGGGAAAAACTCACAACAAAGTATACCGCGTTGTACTTGCCCAAAAATACCGACATGTAACCAAGGCTTTCCTTGAGAATTTAGGTTTTTATAACCCTAAGACCAAAGAATGCAATCTTGAAAACGATAGAATTAAAGAGCTTTTGGCTAATCATACCGAAGTTAGCGACTCCGTTGCCTCATTATTCGTCAAGCAAGGAGTAATGGAAAAAACCGTTGTAGTAACTAACACAGTAACAAAATAATTTTAATATATGTTTGATACAATTGATGCTCAAGTATTACATACCATTATTACAGGAATGGTCAACGAAAAAGACAAAGTAGTCATTACTAGAACTGTCACAGAACGTGGAGTTGTCCTCAATGTCCAAGTTGCACTCAGAGATATGGGAATTGTCATCGGTCGCAAAGGTGCAATGGCAGAACACATCAAAATGATTATGCGTGCAATCGCCAAGAGTAACGGTATGATTGTCAATGTTGTCTTCCTCGAACCTGATGGATCTACTAGACACTTCGAACCGTACAGTAATGAACGTTCAGAAGAAGAAAGTCAATTCAACGACAGAGGTTATGACAATAGACCAAGTTATAATTCTAACGATTCTAGACCAGGTTATAATAATAATTATGACAACAAGCCAGCAATGCAACCATATGTAGCTCCTAGTCAACCTATGGAACCTATGGCACCTGCTAAGCCAACATCTATTGTTGATGATCTTGATCTTGATAGTCTAATTATCAATTAATCCTTGACCAAACAAAACTTTCCGCTAATTGATAAGCGGTTTTTTTAATATCCTTAATATTCTTTTACACTTTTAATTTTTTATAATTCTGTGGCCACTGCTTCACTTCGAGCTCCCAATGGTTATCATTTGCCCGGTGCAATGAGCTCAATTCCTAATAGTTCTAATCTTTTTGTAAAATTTGGTGGACATCCTTGTGCCGCTGGATTCAGTGCTAATGCTGAAAATCTGAATATCATTAAAGAACAAATGACAATTGAACTTGCCAAGCAAGGTGAAAGTCTGGATCTTAACAAAGAAACTTTTTGGGATAATTCTGGGTTGCCCGTAGAGGTTGGAAATCTAGGTTACCGCAAAGAAATTATTCACTTTGAGCAAGATGAAATTGACGCGGAATTGCTACAACAGATTATGAGCTTAGACCCTTTTGGACAGGATTTTATGTTTCCTAATATTCTTTTTTCTTTGAAGTCAAACACTTTGAACACCAAATGGATTGGACAGAACCAAAGCCATGCTAAGTTTACTACTCAAAATGGAATTACTTGTACGGCTTTTAACATTGAGATTGACCAAAAACTAAAAATTCAAAAGCCTAATTCTGAGCTATGGATCGTTGCTAAAGTTAGTCAAAACACCTGGAATAATAGTACCAAGTTAGAACTTATCGCCGATAAAATTATTATTGTAGAAAAAAATTCCTAGACTTTGGCTCTATCGTAGTCGTCTTCGTATCTCTCGATATCATCTTCACCAGTATATTCGCCGGCTTGAACTTCTATAATAATTAGTGGAACTTTGCCATAATTAGCTAGTCTATGCATCTTGGTAGCTGGAATATAGCAACTTTGATTCGGTAATAATATCTGAACCCACGAACTAGAATCATCGTCTTTGCGGATTTCTACCGTTGCTGTTCCACTGACTACAACCCAATGTTCTGAGCGGTGAAGATGCGACTGCAAACTTAATCTTTGGTTAGAATTCACCACGATTTTTTTGACTTTGAAGTTTGGTTTATCTTCCAGAACATAATAAACTCCCCACGGACGCACACCGATTTCTAGGTAGTTTTTTTCTTGGAGTTCTAGTGGAATGCTATCAATTATATTTTGATTAGTACTTGTGAAGTCTTGGTTGGAATTACTATTTGAATTACTATTTGAATTACTATTTGAATTGCTGCTGGAATTGTTATTATTGGACATTTATTATTAATTAAGGTTTACTAAGTAAAGTAATTATTAGCCATAAAAAAACTTTAGTCAATCTTATATTTTTTTGTATAAGTCATAAACAAATTTCAAAAAAGCTAAATTTAAAACACTTTACATGTAAATTCTCACGCATACTTTACATTTTGAGAGGCTGATTGTGGTTCAACCAGAAGCTTAGAATTTCAAAAATGATAGTTGTTGATATTTTTG
>JAYUIW010000018.1:0-30801 GCA_043765655.1 bacterium | reverse complement strand
TAGGATAAGATTCGAAGAACGCAGGATACTTTTTGACTTTTTTTGCTTTGTCTTCGCTCCATTTGATTTCAAAGACTTGCATTGTACCATCTTTTTCTTCTACAAGATCATATTCTTTGGGACTGCTTTCTCGAGTTCGCCAAAAATAATAGTTTTTTTGTATTCCATTGTACTCATTATTTTTAATTCTTTCAATAACACACATATTCTCCCACAATGATCCAATTTCATTACTATCTCTAATCTCAATAGACCTAAAATCTTCGATTATACTGTTGCGAATACCGACATCCCAAAAATATACTTTGAATGGATAGCTGATTTCTTTGGAGTGATTGCGGTGCAAAGGTCTAAGAACATAGATTACAAATGTTTTTTGTAATAAGTCAATATATCTCTCTATAGTTTCTCGATCAGCTCCTAATTTTTTGGAGAGTTCATTAATGGTGGTTTCTTTGCTAACAAGATACGCCAAAGTTCTAAGTAAATTCTTGTATATGATGGGTTTTTGAACCCAGCCAAGTTCAAGGGCATCTTTGTAGAGATAATCAGCCGCTATCGTTCTAAGGTATTTTTCACTGTTTTGAATATCTTGATCAATAACTTCAGGATAAAAACCAAATCGCAAATAATTATTAATTTTGGCACCAATCGAAAAAACATTATCATTACCAGAAGAATTATTCACAATCTCACCAAGACTTATCGGATAAAGTAAAAACTTTAAGTTCCTACCCGTGAGAGGTTCGTTAACTTTATTAGCTAATTCAAAACTGCTCGATCCAGTTGCAATTACTTGAATTTCTGGTAGGTGATCATGGATTAATTTGAGTGCTATACCGATATATTGAACTTTTTGGGCTTCATCGAATATTACAGTTTTTTTACCTTTTAGTAGAACCTCTAATTTTGATATGGTTCGCGAGTTTAGAATTTCTTGAATTTCATAACTCTCACAGTCACAATAAAAATAGTTTGAATCAATTTCGCCAGCTATTTCTTTTACCAGTGTTGTCTTGCCGACTTGCCTTGCACCATAAAGAATAATTACTTTATGAACATTTATCCAATTCATTATTTGAGTTTTTAGAATTCTTTGGTACATAATATAATAATTTATTAAAAATTTGTGTTAATATTGCGGTTGTATACTCATAATTATACTATATAATATCTTAGTTTGTCAAATAATGTAGAACTTTACTTTTCAGTCTTGGTATTGTAATAGTAACAAAGAGCTGCTTTGCTATTTTTATTCCCACTTTTGGAAGGCTAGCAAACCATGTTTTTTGTTTGTGCAAATGTTGGGTGGATTTTGGGGTTGGTGGAGCTAACTATTTACGGTTTTAGTTGTAACCAGTAGTTCCTTTATCTCATAATAATTCAGTGTTCAAGACTCGTTAATCTGCAAAAATTTGTTTGGTAGCTAATCAATAAGTATATAGAAATGTAAAGCCAACTTAGCAGAAATACACTTTTATGATAACTAGAACTATTCAAAAACAAATCGAAGATAATTTATTTAAAAATAAAGTAATAGTATTTAAATACACCTATTTCCTTCCTTCGACAATAACTACGAATTCACCTTTTGGGTTTATTTTTTGAATACTAATATTATCAATACTATCGATTAAAATGCTTTCATGGCTTTTGGTTAATTCTTGGGCAATCGTAATTCTGCGAGTCGGCTCCAGAACCTCTTTTAACTCTTCGATTAACTTGTGTATTCTGTGCGAAGATTCAAAAATAATTACTGGAATTGAGCTTTTTTGGATTTCTTTGAGTTTAGATTGTCTGCCTTTTTTGATTGCCAAAAAACCTGTAAACCTATATTCTCTACCACACATATTGCTGGCAACCAAGGCTGCGATTGAGCTTGTAGCCCCCGGAAGAACCGTGTATGGAATATTGAGATTTTGAGCTAATTCTATAACTTCGAATCCAGGATCGCTAATTCCGGGCATCCCAGCGTCGCTTACCAAGGCGATAACATTATCATCTTGTTCAATATTAATATTTACTTCGCAGGAATATTTTGTCTGAGAATTATCTAGTTCACAATCAGTTTTAACTGATATACTTTCAATTGTTTCTAAGGCTTCTTTGATCTTATAATAGTTGAATTTTCCTGAATTTACTAGATTGATAAGTTTTGGCTTATTTTCGATTTTTAGTAATGTCAAAAGCTTCGCAGTGATTCGCGGATCCTCACATAAGATTATTTTGGCCTTGTTGAGGATTTTAAGAGCTCGCAGAGTTATATCGTCCAGATTACCAATTGGAGTTGGTGTTATATAAAGCATTTTAACCAAGAACTTTTTTGATTTCTTCGATTTGTTTGTTATTGAGTTTTGGCATTGTAACCTCTAGATTAATGATGTGATTACCTTTGGATCTTGGGTTATTGAGTTTTGGCATTCCTTTTTCTCGCAGTATTATTGGCTCGTTAGGATTTGTTCCAGCCTTGATTTCTAGGTCTGTTGTTCCATAGACTGTGTCAACTTTTACCTTTTTGCCGACGATTAGATCAAAGTAATTAATCTTGAGTTTGGCGTATATATCCATATCTTCACGCACGAACTGGGAATGCTTTTTTTCAAGAACTAATAGAAAAAGATCGCCTGGAGCTGAGCCACGATAACCAGCCTCGCCACGACCACGGATCCGAATTCGCTCGCCTTGGCGGATACCAACTGGAATGTCGATTTTGATTTCGTCATCTTTGACAGTATAACCGTTACCATGACAATCATTACAAGCTTGCTCGAAGGTTTTGCCAGTTCCATTGCAGTCAGGACAAGTAGCTGGCTGTTGCATTACGCCGAAGATTGTAGTGACTTTTTTGTAGACTTGACCGCGACCTTTACAGGTATTACAGCTCGAGACTTTAGAATTTGATTCACAGCCTTTAGAGTTACAGCGAATACAGCTAACATTGTGTTTGAGTACAAAGGACTTGGAAGAGCCTAGAGCAATATCTTCTAAGGTTAACTCAAAATTCATTTGTAAGTCAATTCCACGGCTTCGACCTGATTCGCCAGACGAGTTGGAACGATTCATCCCACCCCCAAAAAAGCTATTGAGAATATCATCCAATCCTTCGCCACCAAACCCTCCCATATCGCCCATATTAAACGAGAATTCCTGGGAACCCATTCCGCCCATTCCGCCGCTACCGAAAGGATTGAATCCGCCTTGTCTCATTCCACCCATTCCAGAACCTGCATCTCCGAATCGATCGTAGTTGGCTTTTTTTTGGGGATCGCTGAGCGTCTCATAGGCGTTGTTAGCTTCCTTGAACTTAGCTTCCGAAGCTTTATCTCCTTGAGTTTTGTCAGGATGATATTGGTGTGCAATTTTGCGGTAGGCTTTTTTGATTTCGTCTGGAGTTGAGTCTTTTTTTACTCCCAAAATATCGTATGGACTGGACATAATTGATTAATATATTGAATTATTGTTAAAAAGTTTTGAGGTTTAATTTTTGAGATTAGATTGTTCTTGGTAAAGTTTGTAAAAAGTTATAAAGTTGATTGCTAAATATACTGCATTCATGAGGACAAATGAATAAGTTTCGCGATAAAAATTGACAATTATAAACGAAAAGTTACCCACAAAAACTAATATCTGAAAATACCAACCAAAACCTTTGATAATTTTATTAGAAAGTAAATAATATCCAATGAGATTGCTAATTACCGCAATCCAACCAAGAATATCAATTATTAATGAAGTTTGCATAATTTTAATTAGTCAATAAATATTGATTTGTATTGTTAATTTTATTTTATTTTGGCAACGTTGTCAAATTCTTGCTAAGTTAGAACTTGAATCAAAACTATCTGCTTTGACAATTGTTAATTAGCTGAGTATAATTAAAGGATTATGACTTATTTTGACTATTTATTTTCTTGGTCTCTTGGATTAGGCTCAATCGCCGTAATCACTGGTATGATTTGGTATTACCTCATTATTAAGGGCAATATTCCATCATAGATTGAATTTAATTAATTTAGTAGTGTTCCAAACTTTAGAAGCTACTCTCAAAATTAAAAAATCTAAAATAAACCTTGAATTCCATCTCAAAATTAATTTATCCAAAATTATTCTTAAAAATATTACAAACACTTTAATTAATGTTTTTATTTATTCGTTAGAAGCACACTTTTGCCAAAATAAAAAACTTGACAAAACTTAACAAATAAAGCAATAATTAAGAGTTAGAATCGTTTTGATTGTTATGCTTATAAATCAAAAACTACTCAAGTACAACCAGCGTGAAAAAGCTAGAATGAAGCTAAAAGTAAGTGTATTGGCTTCAATAACTAGTGTCATTACTTTAGTGTTTGTATATTTTTTTAGGATGAAAGAAAAGAATAATTCCAAAAAAACTTCGCAATCCAAGAACTTCTGGCATTTTGGCTCTAAATCCAAATAAATCACGACTTATAGGTTTATACTTCCGAGTAGACTAAGGCTTCTCTTAACTTACCAAAATTAATCTATTTATTTATTTTAATATTTATCTCAATTATAATTTTATGGCTACCAAAAAAATCAAGCAACAAGTAAAAATGCTTATCCAAGCAGGCAAAGCAAATCCAGCTCCTCCAGTCGGTTCAACACTGGGTCCACACGGTATTAACCTAATGATGTTCTGTAAGGACTTTAATGATCGTACTAATGGAATGCGTGGATCTGTACCCGTGGTTGTAACTATCTTCGACGATCGTTCATTCGAATTCATCCTCAAAACTCCACCAGTTGCGGAACTTATTAAGCAAAAAATCAACATTGAAAAAGGTGCAGCAACTCCAAAAAAAGTCAAAGTTGGTCAACTAACCATGGCTGAAGTTCGCGAAATCGCAACTGCCAAAATGCCAGATCTTAACTGTTTTAATGTTGAATCAGCTATGAAAATGGTTGTAGGAACTGCAATTAATATGGGTGTAACTGTTGTAGATTAGTTTATAACTATAATAGTTGACTTTGGTTTAAAGCTTATTAATAATACACTAAAAAACACTGTCATTCTGAACTTGTTTCAGAATCTAAAAAGATTATTTTTAAGCCGTCATCTTGAGCGAAGCGAAAGATCCCCTGTTGTTCAAGTTACACTTCCAAATACTACCCCGAAGTCTTCGCCTTCACCCCTTCATACACTGTGTCGCCGTAACAAGTACGGCTGTACCAGTATATATACATAGGGGTATTTTAACCAAATAATAATATGCAAGAACAAAACAAAGTAACTCAATCAGAATCAACAGTTGAATCAGTGGTCGAGGCTACCGAAGCCAAGTTAATCAAAGTTGCCAAAACTGTAGGTGCAAACTTCCAATCAACTGAAGAATCCTACACAAAAGTCGGAGACAATTCTAGATTGTATTCAATTTTAGTTTTTATTTTTGGTTTATTGCCAGCTTTAATAGTTTATTTAGCTATTGATGATGATAAATTCCTCAAAAATTCTGCCAAGGAAACTCTTAATTTTGAATTAAACACAATAGGTTTGTTGTTAGTTTTGTCCATAGTTTCAATCTTTAATATTATTTTAGTTTTCACCCGCGTTCCCTTAATTCCATCTTTAATTGGATCACTTTTGGCATTAGCATGGCTTGCATTAACCGCTGGAATATTAGTTATAAAGATTGTATATTGTCTCAAAGTATCCAAAAACAAAATCTGGAAACCAAAATTTATTATTAGAATAATTAAGTAGGTTTTTGTAAATTTAGTAACAAAACAAATCCCTCTGTCCATTGGACATCTCCCTGTCGTGACGAGGCTCTGACTTGGGAAACCCAAGCCCTACTTCTCACTTTCATCAAGGGAGAACTAAAAATTACAATTAAACCTTGAAAATCATTAATTAAGCTAAGTCCAGACTTTAAGACTATAAATCAAGGTAACTGGGAGAGAATACCATTATCACAAATTATTAAATTCTCATTATTAACCAATTTTTATACATATTTATGTCCAAAACAATCACCAAAATCAGTGGAAAATCCAAAAAATACTCAGCAAACTTTGCCAAAATCCAAGAAGCTGTAACTAAATCCAAGAATCTTAAACTAGGCGTCAAAGAAGCCGTAGAATTATTGATGAGCCTTGAGCAACCTAATTTCAAGGACGGAACAAGCGTAGAAATCCACTTTAACCTCGGAATTAACGCTACCAAGTCTGACCAATTAGTACGTTCTAGCGTAACTCTTCCAGCAGGAACTGGTAAAAAAGTCATCGTTGCGGCTTTCGTAGAACCTCAGAATGTTGACACAGCCAAAAAAGCAGGAGCTGACATCGTCGGAGGAGAAGATCTAATCGAAACAATCAAAAAAGATGGTAAAGTCAACTTTGACAAAGCGATTGCTGAACCTGAAATGATGAAAAAACTCCCTGCAATTGCTAGAATTCTCGGTGTTGCTGGTGTAATGCCTAACCCAAAAACAGGAACAGTTGGAACAGATATTGAAGAGATGATCCGAATCATCAAAGCTGGTAAAATCGACTTCAAAAACGACAAATCTGGCAACCTTCACTTCCTCGTCGGTAAAATCAACAAATACTTCGATGCAACTAAGTTAATTAGCAATATCGAAACTGCAATTGATGCCGTCAACAAGTCCAAACCAGAAGTAATCAAGAAAAAATTTGTTCTATCTTGCCATCTTGCAACTACAATGTCTCCATCTATTGAAATTCAATTATAGTTTTAGAATTCTTTACACACTAATACCACTTTCAATTTTTACAAAATACCCTTCAAAAAGTAATTAAATTTCTTTATGTTTAAAGTATTTTTAATATAAAAGTCAGTCAAAGTTCATATGTGTTTTGGTATAAGATAATTTCCTAGCTAAGCTAGGATTTTTTTATTAAACAAAATCTATCTAAATCCCCAATTCTTTAAGTAAAGCATTTTTGACACATAATTCAAGAAAGCCTAAATTTTCTTCAAGAAAAGCTCTGGAAAGAATTTTTTTTATCTGGATATTATTAAAACCTCTAGAACTAAGAAGATTAATCGAATCTGAATCGAAGTTGGAGTTAGCGACTCCGTGTTTGGCAACTACCTCTGGACAATTAATCTGAAGAATCGGATTACAATTAAGTTTAGACTTTGGGTCTAGTTTGATAACCTTAATAAGTTGCAGAATATTAGAATTATCAGCCCTGGATTCAATATATACACGAGGTATTAGATTCCAATTTGATTCGTTAGACTGAATACCAAGCGTAATGTGGCGAACGACACAACTAGGATTATTAACAATTATTTTTTGGTTCAAAGTACAGTTTTTGATATTATCAAAATTATTCTCAGACAAAATTAAATTCACAATTATAAGTTCTTGATTATCGTTGCAAACAAACTCTTGATTAACCTCAAAATCTTGTGTAAAAAGGTTCAAAAAGTATAATTTAGAAGGCTGATTTTTTGAGTCTGGCAAAATAATATTACCTTGAGTAGAATTAACTTCAAAATTACAAAAAATAACTCCATAGTTGGAATTAAAAGTTTTGAATGAAGTAAAAAAGATATTTGGCAAAGTAAAATTATTAGGCTATAAGGTCAAGATCGCGTTGATGTTTTTTTGTGGGAACTGATCTTCGTCCAAAAGGTACAATGTTATTAGAAGAACCAATTTGTGTGGTTTGAATGTTAGTTGTGTCGTCAAAATCAGATGGTGTCAATTTTGGTTTAAACCCTTCAAAAGCCATAGATAAATTATTATTATTTTCTTCTCTAGAATGTTTTTGGGCTTCTTTCTGGGTCGTTCGACCTTGATTTCTTTTTGACAAAATTTCTCTTTCTGGTATTTTTTTATGACTAAAAGATTCAGTAAACAGCTCTACAACCTCTTTAGCACCAGTTACAACCTTAATAAAGATATTTTTGAGCCAGTTGACCGGATTCTCCAAAAAAGTTTTGAGTAGTTTCTCGGTCCAATCTTGATGAAATAGTTCGCTAGACATATATAGTTTTTTGATGGTTAAAAATTATTTTGGAGTTTGGGTTTTTTCTTCTACGAATTCCACATTTTCCTCGTTTTTGGCTTGGAATTGTGACGCGAATTCTTCAGCTTTTTTGTTTAATTCAGATTCTAGCTCTTGATTGTTGGAAGTTTTAGTTTTGGTTGATTTAACTTTAATATTGACAGTTTTTGGAGCATTTGGATCAATAATATTTTGGACAAACTCGTCCGTAAGATCGTGAACTGCGTTAGTTGCTCGATCTGTAAAATTGTTAGCTTTGGATTGGAACTCATCCAGAATTTCACCGACTTGTTTTTTGGCAAAATTAATTCCAGTATTAATTCTTTGATTAGCTTTTTGACCAAAATCTTGTACAGTGTGACTTCCATTATCTTTAATTTCGTTGAAGTCTATGTTTTCATTAATTGAACTTTGAACTGTTTTAAGTGTAGTTTTGAGTATTTTGTTAGCTTTGGTGCGATTCTCTTTATGACTCAAAAAACCGACTAATCCGACAGCTGTCGCTGTAATAATTGACCAAGAAAGTGCTTTTTTGTTGGATTCCTGTTGTCTTTGACGGTAATAGTTATGGAGTATATTCATAAAAATAATGGAATTTTTGTTTTTTAACAATCAATATAAGTATACTTTTTATTATAACTAATGTCAAATTATAATTTGTAGAGTTTTATTAGTCAAAAACATCGTGATAATTTTGAAGACAAGAATAATTTTGGATTAAATAATTAGTTTGTTTTCTTTGACAATCCACTGAGTTCGCCCAGGAAGTTCATAGATATCTTGAGTTAGAATATTATTACTAAAAAGCCTTGATAAACACATTTTATTGAGCACTTTGGTTATAATTCTAGTCGCAAAATAAGCATTCTCAATCCCAAAATCTGCCAAAATTTGAGTTTGGAATTTTTGACCATCAAGCTCAATCTCTTGACCCATTCCATATTGGAATTTTGATAAAGTATAATCCTGGCTTGGAATTATAATCTGTATTTGATCTTTAGGAACAGTTGAATTATTAGCATAATCCGTTATCATTTGACCATTTTGATTATCATTAATCAGCACGCTAGACTCAGAATTAGTCCATTCTAGGAGTTTGCGTTTGCAAGCTTTGTATTTTTCCAAACTTCCATGAGCTTCGATGTGTTCTGGGTATAGGTTGAGAATTCCAGCCACTGAGAATCTAGACAATCCGATATGTCGATTTTGCTCCAAACCTTGCGAAGACATCTCCAAAATAGCTACTTTGCAACCATTATCAACCATAATTTTGAGATTTTTTTGGATCAGAAGACTGTCGATTGTGGTCATCTTATAAGGATTGAGAATTTCACCTGCAATAACTTTTTGAGATAGTTCTTGAATTTTGAGGTTCAATTGATTTTTTAGCTCATTTTTGTTAATATTAATGTCAAAATCATACTTGGCCAAAATATCTAATTCTACAGAACTTAGTTCTAACTTGTGTGAGCTATTAGTCATAATGTTTTTGAAGTTTTAAACAAAAAAATAGTCCACTCTACCTAAAAACTAACTTTGAATTAACAAAATTAACAATAGATTCTAGAGTAGGCCAGATTTATATATAGATTGTAATTTATTGACCTCCTTGAAGGATGCTCATAATATCACTAAGTTCTCCAGATTGAGTCATTTCTTTGACCATTCTTTCCTGGACATTAGCCATAGCGTTGTTGGCAGCTTCGATGATTCCATCTTGGAAGATTTTTTGTCCTTTAGCAATTAGTGCGTCATCGTTCTTGAGTGTGTAGTCAACAGCAATTGTATTGATTAATTCTGGATTAATTTCGATGTCAATAATTTTTTGCTCACCGTTAACAGTTACTTTGATTGAGCCATTTTTGGTAGTTCCGACAACTTTGATTGCGTCGAGAAGTTTTTTGATTCTTTGTTGAGCTTGAGCTGCTTTGGCCATATTACCGGCTGATCCCATTGCATTTTTGATTCCGTCTAGCATATTTATTAAAAAAATTAAATTAAGTTGAAAATATTTCTTTTTAAGTTTACATTCTATGGTTACAATTGTCAAGGATTAATATTTTTGAGAAAATCTTCGCAACAAAAAATCTCATATTACTATGAAGTATATTGAGTAAATTTTTCCTCTAGAAAGCCTGTAATTTTTATTTTGAAAGGTGATTTTACCATTGTTGTAATCTGATCACTGATTTCATGCATCATCTTTTGGGTTTGTCCAATATCATTATTCTTTAGGTCAAAGAAAACATAAATTTCCTTCATTCCACGCATAATGTAGGATTTTTTGACACCTGCCATTGAGTTGATTATCTTTTCGATTTGTTCCAATCTTTGGAAGTAGGATTCAGTGGAATCTTTGCGGGCTCCTGGGCGAGATCCGCTCATATTATCACACGCGTCGACGATGCAGGCTTCAATACAGAACTTTTGGTCTTCGCCAATGTAGCTTTGGTAGTCTCCACCAGTTGTGTGGTGGCTAGTTATACACATTTTGACCCGTGGATCCAATTCGAACATATCGCACAGTTTGGCACCGATAGCGACGTGATCACCTTTAGGAACCATTTCCTCATCTACGGCTTTACCGATATCGTGAAGTAAGGCTCCTTGGATACAGATATTCTTATCAATATTAGCATCCGTTGGAAAGTTGACATTGAGATCTTCCGCCAGAATTCCAGCAAGCTTGGCCATTTCTAAGCTATGCTTGAGCATGTTTTGACCGTAGCTAGTGCGGAACTTGAGCCTACCGATTAGTTTGACTAACTTATCCGGGAAGTTAAAAATTCCAAGTTCGTTGACCACTTCTTCGCCTGCACTTTGGATTTCCATACTAATTTCTTCTCTGGCTTTTTCGTACATTTCTTCGATTGAAGCTGGATGCACACGACCATCGAGGAGCAACTTTTCGAGAGTTCTTTTGGCGATATGTCTACGCACGCCTGAGAATCCAGAGATTGTAACCACATTAGGAGTTTCGTCGATGATTAGTTCTACGCCAAGGGTTTTTTCTAGCCATTGAATATTGCGACCGTTTTTGCCGATTAGTTTTCCTTTGTCGTCATCGTTGGCGATTTTGACAGTGGTTATTGTAATCTCGTTAGTAACTTCGCTAGAACAACGTTGAATAGCCATTGCTACAATTTCGCGGGCTTTGATATTAGCGTCGTGCTCAGCGTGAATGAGCATTTTGTTCTGCAATCCAATCAGATCTTGAGCAGTTTTTGTTCTAGTCTGTGCCAAAAGAATTTCTTGGGCTTGTGATTCGTCAATTCCAGCGATTTTGACTAGCTCTAGTTGCAGTTTGCTTTGAATTTCTAGATCTTTTTGTTCCAGAGCTTGCTTGTAATCGGTTAGTTTGGTTTTGATGTCTTCCAATCTTTCTTTTTCTAGTTTTAGTTCGTTTTTGCTAGATTCCAAAAGTTCATTTTTGGCTTTGACCGAACCTTCCAAAGCTACCAGATCCTCTTTTTTGAGACGGAATTCTTCTAGAAGTTTTTTTTCTAGTTGGTCGAATTCGATCTGGTTTTGTTTTTGGAGAAGTTCGTTTTTGGAAGTGTATTTGTCTTTGAACTCTTTTTCTAGAGAAGTTTTGAGTTCTACGGTTTTTTTGTCGATTTTGGTTTCTAATTCCTTGTCGAATTCATTTTGTCCGTAGATTTTATATTCCAGTTTTTGCTTGAGTTCCTTGGCAATTTTGTAGTTCCAAAGCCCAAAGCCTGCGATTAGCACAACTCCGATTGTGATCAATAAATTAGTAATAGTTTCGTTCATATATAGTTGTAATAGTTATAAAAATAAATAGTTTTTAAGTTTTTTTGAACAAACAAAAAATGTACCACTATTGGATAATAAATTCAATATTTAGTATTGTACTATTAGTAATATATTGTCAAGACCTATATCGAGACTTATTATAATTAACTCATAGTCTAGTTAACCAAAAAATATCTGCAAAACTACTTGAAAAACTACCTGAAAAAATATCTGCAGAACTATTAACAAGCTAGTAAAACTTTAGATTAAGCAACAGGTTATACAATAGGTTAAGGAACAAAACTATTAACAAAAAATCCTTGACAAAAATGCTAGTTATTATGTACAATTATACTAGAATAGTAACATCGAATACTGTAATTAGTAACAAAAAATAAATTAAACTTCTACAAAAACTATTTAACTATTTTAGGTTAGGTTTGTAATTCCAAAAACAATAAATGGTGCTATCGTCTAATGGTTAGGACGCAGGATTCTCATTCCTGCAATCGGGGTTCAATTCCCCGTAGCACTACCATACAAATCAAAATAAATATGTTAAAAATTAATGCAAACACAACTCAAAATAGTTTGATTGAAGGTTTGATAAACGAAATAATAAGAGCAGGCGATCTATATATAGAAGTTGAGAATTTACCAATATTTTTGTGTTCAATTCCAGCTATAAGAGTATTCCAAAACAAAATAAATAATTATCCTAAATCCGTCTTTTGGTATTCTCAAAACATTACAATTTTTGAATTACTTCAGACTTCCAGCCTCAAAACAGGCTTTCCTCCAACTCTAGTTGATAATCTTTATAATGCCCCAGATTTTAATTCAAATATCGAAATTAATCAAAATTCTTTTAGTGACAATCAAAGTTGGGATTATCAACAAGCTGAGTTTTGTGACTCTTATGACACCAAGCCTGCACCAACTTTTATTAATTTTGCACAAAATCTAATACAAGATAATTCCAATAATCAAGATTCCAAAGAAATTGACGAAATAGAACTAAAGCTAAAAAAATTCAAAGAAGAAATTTTGAATCAAACCAATAAAGCCAAAACAACTAGTCTGCACGAATTTGTTGAAAGTAATTTTGAGCAAAAAAATTCTAGTTCTAATAATTTTAATAATTCTAAAACTCAATTTAGCTTTGATAATCCCAAATATTCATCTAGCAAAAAAGAAGATTTTGTAACTAATATTCAAGAAAATAAACCCTTTGAAAATACTGATAATTCAACTTTTTTTGGTGCTCATCAAACATCAAATGATAAGATAGAATTCGCAGTAGATCCTAAGATCGAAGCTTCAAAATCTGAAAATCTAACTCCTAAAACTCAAGAATTCAAGAACGAAAATATAAATTTTGTCCATAGCCCAGATTCTCCAAAAACTTTTGAAAGTAACAAGAATACTTCAAACATCGCATTGAAGGATCAGAACTTGAGTAATTTTAATTTTGATTTTAGTTCATCTTTTGAGGGTAACCCAAGTAATTCCAATTTTGGCAAAGAAAATATTACAAAATATTCAAATATTGCCTCTGATCAAGAATCAAGTTTCAAACCAAAAATAGACAGTTTTGGCATTAATAAAGAAATTTATTCTGAGAACAAATCACAAGAACCAAACTCAAAAAACACAGAACAAACAACGCAAAATCTGGAAGAATGGATGAGCAAGGTTGATAGTATTAAGTCCAATATTCGTGGCAATAGTGATAGTTTTGATTTTGGAACTAAGGCTTCTAGCGTTGATGATTTTCAATTTGTCCAAAAAAACAATTCAGCTAGCACTAAAATAAATGGCAGTACACTTACTAAGCTTTTTAGAGAAAGTTCATCTTTTTTGAATTTTAGTTTTGCTTCTGTAATAGTTGTTCTTGGATTCGCAGTGTTTTTGGCTTGGCCCAAGATCACTTGGCAGATTCAATCTAGTTCATTCCCTCGAGAAGTAGCTGTTGACCTCAGTCTTGATGCATCCAAAATGAAAAAGTACAATCAAAAATTCGAAAATAGTGAAGCCGTTATCCCCAGCAAATCAGCAACCTCAGAAGCTTCCAGTGAAATTCTCAAACAAACCACTAGAAGTACTGCAATTATAGAATTTTGGAACAATAGTTCTAACGACGTCAACTTACAACAAAACACTTTTTGGTTCGAAGATTCCAAGACTAAGTTCAAATACTATCCAATCTGGGAAGATAAAAATAACAATGTATTAACTGTTCCCTCTCAGCTTCAAAAAAATCCAAAACCAATCCAAATTAAAATTCAAGCAGAAGATTTTGGCAATAATTATGATCTCAAAAGTGGAGCTAATCTCAGTGTTCTCAAAAACAATAATCAGTTCGTAGCAGTTGATTTTGTGGCGATTGTCAAAGTATCTAATAATGCTCAACAGCTAATCGAGTCTAATCAAGGTTCTAATTCTGCAACCTTGGCTAATAACTCAAAAGCAAATTCCAAACTAGAACTCAGTCAATTAGATATAGATTTGGCTAATCAAAAAAACTGGCAAAAAATTAGATTAGAGCAACTAAAATTTATTGATAGTCTCAAAAAAACTGGTGAATATAGTAACCAAAACTGGCTAATCAATCTTAATCAAAAATCAGAAGATAACACTAAGTCGGAATCAGGAAGCTATAAAACTATTGTTAACACAGAATTTTTTGCTTTTGAACAAAATAAAATCTTAGATGAGCTAAAATCTCAAAATCAACTTTCTAATATCACAGACATTAATCTTGTAGATACCAAAATAACCGCCAATTCTATAACCTCCAAAGTTTATGTTACATTTTTGGAAAACTCTGAGGATTCTGTCAAAAAAATACAAAAAGATCCGAGCCTTGCAAGCTCAATATCTAGCTCTGACCTAGACAAAATAAAATCAAATTTACAACAAAGCTATCCTTCGATAAAACAAATAAACTATCAAAAAACTGGCATTGCAATACCTGGAATAAAGCCAATATCACAAGTTAATATCAACTCTAATTAACGTGGTCACAACCCAAAATTAAAAATTCAGTAATTGACAACTAAGCTATTTTATTTAATAATTACTATTAGTTTGTTAAGATATTTTTTTATGCGTCGTTGGCTCAGTGGTAGAGCATCTCATTGACGTTGAGAGGGTCGGGGATTCGAATTCCTCACGACGCACCATATAATTTTTTAAAAAAATTAAACTAAACTTTCTCTAAAAACTTAGAGATTTTTTTTGTGTAAAAATATAAAACTCAAATTTTTGTGTAAATAAAGGCAAAATACAACTATTGTCAATATTTTTTTTGTGTGGTAAACTTATAAGTAACTAGTCTTTTTGGTCAAAAAATAAAATAAAAATAAATACTTATTCAACATAATTCTTTGTCAAAATGTCCCCTACTCAATCACTCGAACTCAATAATTCCCGAACCCTAGCCTGGAAAGAATTCCAAGATGGTTACAAAAACATTGCTTTTTCTATCTTTAGATCTACCAAAAAAGACAATTACTACGAAATCAGTATTGATAGATTTTTAGAATGTCTAGAACTTAATCCAACCGATGTAATTACCCAAAAAACTCCAACCCAAATCAGAATTACCTGCATCGACGGTCGTTGCCAATGGGAAAATACCCGAACTATTTGCGAAGCCAAAAGCATTCTGGATCTAGAACTTGCTGGTTGTGGAGCACAACTTAGCGACCAACAGCTAACCAAATGGTGCGAATATCTACTAACCTGGGCCAACAAAAACAGTATCAAAGAAATTGATGTCTACTCACACACAGGTTGTGGAGCGGCCGCTCTTGGCAAGTCCAAAATGGTTAGCAACATCCTCCAAAACATCTGGAAAAATTCATTCCCAGCAAACGCCGAGGAACTTAGTGACTACGAATGTGAGATCAACTACCGCGACCGAATGTATGGAGAATTACAGACTGCTAAACTCAAATTAAACTTCGATATCGAGATTCGCTCTAGCCACCAAGCCAGTTGTGATATGCAGTATATTGGCGGACAACCTGCTAGTTTGCACCCAGAATATGCGGTCTTCTTCACGGACTACATGCGATTAGAAAGCCTGGATCGTCCACACATTTGTCTCAGTCGATTGTTGCACCTGGGTGGAATTGCCGCCTTCGGACTAACCGATATTATTAACTCCAACTTTGACGGACAGATTCGCTCCGATTTTTATGGAGCGTTGGCAGCTAGTATTATCCAGGGAAGTCACGGATTGGGCGACGATTTTATCTTGCCATTCGTGTTTTTGGCACATTCGGAAGTCTCTATTGACAAATACAAAAAATTAATGTATTATTTGGAACAGGAACTATCAAAAACTAACTTCAAACAAAAGTATATGTTCTTGGTCGTAGACTGCCAATAAAAATATTATCAACAAACTAAACTATTTTATTATTATGATTAATTCAACTTTTTTGTCAGCTGCCGAAAATATTGCAGAAAAAACAACAGGAGCAGTAAAAGGAATTGGAGGAGCTCTTAGCGAAGGTGCTAAAAGTGTCACACAACCTTCCAATGAAAAACCTTCTTTACCAAATCCAATTGAAGCTTTTAAGATTATTGCATCACACTTTGCTAGTGGAAATCCTTTTGGGCTTAAACCTTCTAATGATAGAAACGGTGCTATGGGAGAACCATCTTCTGAATCTCCAAAGCAACCAAGCCCTGCAGAAATTCAAGAAATGCAGAAAAGAATGCAAAGTCAACAAAAACCAAAAGCTCAAGATTAATTTTTCTTTTTTTGCCAAAATCACGTAAAAAACTCATAAGATTCCAGTTGTTCCAAGATCTGCCTAATTGTATCGAATTAGTAGAACTCAGCAATATCCCAAACCCAAAGTTAATTTTGGGTCAGTTTTTTGTGGAAAGATTTGAGGAATCATTACAAGAATCTCCACTATCAAGTTGTGCAATCTCCCCCTGTCAGGGGGTCGGGGGGTACCAAAAAAATTTAGAAAAATCTCAAAATGAATTCCCCCTGTCAGGGGGCAAGGGGGTACAGCTTTACAAAATTCCAAACCTAACTCTAGAGCTTGGTTGTGGCAAAGGCGAATATGTCGTAGATCTAGCTTCCAAATATCCAGAGAATAATTATGTCGGAATAGATATCAAAGGTGATAGAATGGCAGTTGGAGCTAAGATTTGTGTTGAAAGAAAACTGGACAATGCTGTATTCATTAGAACTTCGATTGAGAATATTGATAAATTCATCGAGCCTAATTCTGTAGATTCCATTTGGATAACCTTTGCCGATCCACAGCCCAATAGACTGCACAAAAGGCTAACTTCCAAGGATTTTCTCACCAAATATTATTCTTTACTCAAAGAAAATGGAACAATCTACCTCAAGACCGATTCTGAACTGTTGTACGAATCCACACTTGCCGAATTATCACAGCTTACAGATTTTTGGCTGATAAAAAACCAAAGTACAGATTTGCACAATCAGACAAAATTCCATTACGAAAACACAACCACGACTTTTGAAAAGAAATATCTGGAACAAGGAGTTAAAATAAAGTTTTTGGAGATTGTTAAGCTTTATGTTGAGCTTTAAGATAATTTGCTTTTTGTTGTAACTCTTCTGGGCTACTTTTATTTGCTAACCTGAATAAATATTGTTCATAAAGAACATGATCTTTTTTTGTTCCTTGCATTCTAAGAATATCACTAGCTAAGTTATGTTTACGAGACTCTTGAAAGTTGGTTGTTTTTGAATCTTCAGGCATATATTATTATTATATCAAATAAATTTCAACTGTGCAAGTTAGATTAGATTTTTAAGAGTTGCCAAGAATTTGCCCAAAAAAGTTAATTATGGTATAATATACTTATTAGTAATTTTTTTACAAATAATAACAAAACAGCCTTATGAACAAAATTCTTTATTTTTTATTAGCAATTTTTATTATCATTCTTATTGGAGCTACTAGCTTTGGAGCTTTTTTCCTTTACCAAAAGACCTTACCAACCTCTACAATCACGCTTTCCGAAACCGTCAAAAAAACCATTAAGCCTGACTCAGGATCTGTTAGCTTGTATGTTAATTCCGATGGTACCGATGTCAAAAAGCTAAATTCTGACAACGATGTTGTTGTGTCTAAAGTCGTAGATTATTTGATTTCTAGTGGAATTAGTAAGGACAAAATCAAGTCTAACAAGAATTCTTATCAAGATCAAATCTACGATCCAAGTGGAATTAGTAAGGACAAAATCTATAGAATGAACAGCAATATTGATATTAGTTTTGAGAATCTTAATCTAGATATCAACAGCATTCTCCAAAAATCTTTGGAGTATGGCGTTAGTAGCTTCGGACAGGTTAACTTCGAGATCAAAGATCAACAAAAAGTCTGCGAAGAACTTCAAAACGAAGCCGAAAATAAACTCCGCGAAAAAATTACTCAGAAGTCCAACAATCTAGGCTTCAAGGTTGCTAGTGTTCAGTATACTCAAGGCTATGACTGCAATAACGGCGGAATGTATCCAATGCCAATGTATGCCAAAAGTGCTTCAGATTCATCGGGTGTAATCGGTGAGAATGTACTTAGCGGAGGTCAAAAAGAACTTAATTACACGGCAACTGCCAATATAACTTATCGCTAAAATTTTAACTTTATATGACCGAAAAACATAATTACGTAATATTCGCAGGCTTGGTTGGAGCTTTGCTTCTAGGCACTCTTGCTGGTGGAGCTTATTTTTATCTCAACTCTAAGGGTAATAACGATATTGCCAAAACTCAAGAATCCTCAGTCGTTGTTGGTACTCAGGAATTACCTGGTCAATCCAAGCTTTCCAAGAATTCTAGCTCAATAAAATCTCAAAATTCTAGCTCGGCTTTTGATTTTGGTTCAGACTCTTCAGATTCCAAGACCAATTCCAGCTCTTCCCAAAATTCTTCCAAAAGTTCTACATCAAGTTCTTCTACTGAATCTTCTCAGGAATCATCTTCTCAGGAATCAATCTCCAAAGTTGCTAAAAGTGGTAAAATTACTGGAACTTTGAGTTATCCTTCTGAAGGAATTATCGGAGTCAATGCCTGTGCTCAAAACATTGCTAACGGTAATATCTACTGTACAGAGCGTGCAATTTCCAACAACCAATCCAACTACGAAATTGATGTTCCAGCTGGCGAATACGAGGTTTTTTCAACTTCTGATATCTCTACCAAGCTCCGCGCCTACTACGATGAACATGTTACTTGCGGACTAACTGTAGAGTGTTCTAGCTCCAATCCTAGCCCTAAGACAATTATTGTTAATGTCAAAAACAACGAAAGCACCAACGGAATTAATCCTGCCAACTGGTACAACTCTGCGACTTACAACAATTCCAACCTTTAATTCCTAACTGTAATTCTATGACTTTTTCTAATACTTTAATTCGCAAAAATCTTATCAAACTAGCCTTGTTATTGGTGGTAATTGTAGGTTTTGTGGGATTTTTCTTTAGTAGCTCGACTTCAGTTAGTTCGTTTACTAGCTCTTTTGACCAAACCTTGAATAAGATTGCTAACATTGGCTCGATAACTATTCTTGCTCAGAACAAGCCTGCAGTTACACCTGAACCAACAGCATCTACAACTGTTGGAAAACCCATTAATCCTTGTGATCCTGGAGTTGGACTAGGTGGTTGTATCGGATTGATTAACACTAAAGACTACGAAAAAAGTGCTAAACCAGGTGAAAACATTATTAAGTTCACTCTTGTAATCGCTAATCTTCTTACTTACATCGGTGGAGCTATTGCAGTTCTAATTATCGTGATTAGTTCTTATGGAATGTTCTTTGCCGGCGGTGACAAAGCTAAGTACGAAAAAGCCCTCAATAATGTAGGCTACGCCGTAGTTGGACTGATTATTTCCATCGTGGCTTATACAATCGTGGCTGTTATAAGTACCTTCGTAGCTTCGCCTAATTTGGTTTCGGTTGCCAAGATTCTGTTGGGTTAGTATGTTGTACTGATATATTCAAACTCACTCCAAATTTTACATTTTAGAGAAAAGTAATAAATAGTTTCCCCTTGAGAAAGATATACCAATATCACTTTCAACTTTTACAAAATACCTTTTGAAAAGCAAATAAATTACTTTACTTCAAAGTATTTTTGAGTAAAAGTCAGTCAAAGTTCATATGGGTTTGAGTATAAATGGCATAGCCGTACTTGTTACGAAGACACGTAGACTAGAGGGAATGAGCCAAATGGCTCCGGAATTTTATCTCAAAGCAACCACCACAAACCTAAACCAACTTCTCTAACTTCTTCAAGATTACTTGGAGTTTTTTTAATTTATCCTTCTCTTTTTCAGGAATTTTGTTCCAGTGACAGTCGTTGACCGCACCCCACAACGCGTAGTATATTAGCCTTGTTACTTGTTTGTGTTGTTTTTTGAGACTTAGCCAGACTTCTACTAGATCGGACTTTCTTAGATCTCCGTAGGTATTAATACCGTCATCTATTAACCAGCTGGCAGTTAGCTCGGACAGATTCCAGAGCTCATTAACTGGCGTATCAGACGTTGGCGGTGTTAGAGTTTTTGGCATAATAATAAAGTAAGCAAATTATTAAAACAAGTAAATTATTTAAGTGCGTTTTCCATTATTATTAACATTAACTTTCGCGGTAAAATCCTCGCCAAAAAAACAACCAGTTTATTGATGAATTTGTGGACTACGAGCGATTTGCCTTGCATAAGCTTATCATATCCGTACTTGGCAACTTCTGCGGAGGTTGGAATATTGCTGGCTTTGGTCATTTTCATATTACTTTGACCGCTGGATTCTTGGAATCCGCTAGCTGTAATTCCTGGACATAGCGTCATAACCTGAACTCCGTACTTGCCCCATTCTTGAGATAGAGCCTGCGATAGACTAAGTACAAAAGCCTTGGTTGCAAAGTAAGTTGCCATTCTTGGCCCAGGCATAAAAGCCACCACTGAGGCCACATTGAGAATTTTTCCTGTCTTTCTTTCTATCATTCGTGAGCCAAAGAGATGAGTCAATTCTGTAAGAGCACGAACATTGAGATCGATCATATTGAGCTGCTTAGGTAATTCCAAAGTTTCGAATTCGCCAGTATCTCCAAAACCAGCATTGTTAACAAGAATGTCAATTTTGGTATCTTTGAGCTCTTGAAAGATTTCACTGCAAGCGTTATCTAATGTCAAATCTTTTTGAATTAAGGTAACTTCGACGTCTGAGAACTCTGTAACTAAACTTTGCATAAGTTCAATTCTACGAGCCACGAGTACAAGATTATAATTATTCTGCCCAAAAACTCTAGCCATTTCATAGCCGATTCCTGATGAAGCTCCTGTGATTAATACGGTTGGTAAAGATTGATTATTGTTATTCATATTCTTTATATTTTGGTACAAATCAAAATAATTGTAAAGTAAAAAGTTTTTTAAGCTAAATTCCAACTACAGTTTTTGGTAGATACCCCAGAATAACGAAACTTCAAATTTAGACCCAAAAATTTAATAATTAGCTTTTTAGATTCTGAAATAAATTCAGAATGACAGTGTAAAATAGGCTTAAGTATTTAAAATAAAGTTAGAAAATCAAAAAATATAGGTTTAGTTAGTGAGGGTAAATAGATAAATCCACTACTAAATAAAATGTACTCCTCAATCTTGCCAAATTAGAATATAAAAGATATAATTAGCAGATATGTTCCTTAGATTTTGTAAAAACAAATTTTTGACTTTACTCGTATTTTTGTTGTTCTTTTTGGGTTTTGGAAATTTGAACACTAATGCATACACAAACGGTAATACTACAGAATTATTCAAGGCTACAATTCTAGAGCAAACTTCATCCAGTCTAAAGGTTCAGTATAATATTATTCAAGATTTTAAGCTCAATAGCCATGGAATTTTTTTGTCTTTGCCCAAGAATAATAACGGCGTCTGGGTCGAACATAGTATAGATAATGTTGTCAAAAAAGCAGTCACCGAAACTTCCAATAACGCAGCTTTTATTCCAGAAGAATACCAACAAATCAAAGAATTTAACGAGTTCAGAATACGAATCGGAGATCCTCAGATTGCTACAACTGGCAGATACGAATACCAATTTGTTGTTAATGCCAATTTTCCAGTCGACACATTCGTGAAACTCACTCTAATGCAAGGCTGGCTAGATCCAATTAATCAAGTTGAGGTTTTTGATTCTAATGGACAAAATATCTGTAACAATTCACCAATAGCTACTTGCTCCAATCAAAAAATATTCTTCAAAACTAACGGTACTCAATCTTCATGGCTAAATAATGCTCAAGTAATTTTTTATCAACTTCTTCCCTACATTATTGCAACCAGTACAATTTTGGGAGTTTTTTATGGACTTTGGTCCAAGATAGCCAGAGATCCTGCTAGAAGACGATTGCCAGGTCATCCAGTTTTTGAACCACCTAAGGGAATTTTGCCATGGGAAGCTGATTTTATAATTAACGATGGACAATCCGATTTCAAAAACACTTTTTTGAGTTATGTTTTGTTTCTTAATCATTACGGTTCAATCAAGATTCTTCCTGTTCAAAAAAACACTCAAAACGAAAAGATTTTGACAAGTCTAGTAAAAAGAATATTCGACCAAAAAGACGACCAAATTAAACTAGAGATTATCAAGGAGCTACCAAATGGATTATTGCCTGAAATTTTTAATATTGCCATTAATGCAATTGCCCAAAAAGGCTTTCAAAAAGGACTGTTAGAATCCAAAATCTCTCCTCAGTCTCACCAAGATTCTCTTCATATTTTTATCAAAAATAGGTTAAAAAATCTCCACGATACTCAACCACTTTCTTCACCACTGACTGTATTTTTTGTTTTATTATTTGGGCTTGGATTTTTGTTGTTAATTTTTAGCAATACTCTCCAAAAGTTTTTGCTTATAGGAAATAGCTATATAGTTATAATTTGGTTTAGTTTTTTGATTACTCTTATTCTTAGCTGGTTTTTGGCTCGATATTGGGGCAAACTTAATAATAATGGAGCAATGATTCGCGATCAATTAGAAGGTTATCGGTATTACCTGAACTACGTCGAAAAATACAAACTAGACTTTTCTAACAATCCAACCAAAGGCGTTCAATACTATCTAGCTACAGTTCCATTCGCAGCCGCTCTGGGAGTAATGCCCCAATTCCGAGAATATATCACCAAGATTCTTCCTAACTCTAGCGAAATCAATAATACAACTTTGTTATTCAATAACTGGTCGAGTTCTAACATGTATTCACCCAGTGGATCTTCTAGTTCTGGTGGAGGCGGATCTTCTAGCGGTGGAGGCTTTTCTGGCGGTGGCGGAAGCTGGTAAGATTTTAATTTTTTATATTTCAAATAGTTTTGTAACTTGCTTTTAAAGTTTATCAATATTTTTAATCCAGTCAAATATTACAAATTACACACTAAACTTAGCTAGGTATTTGCCCAAAGCTGAATTATCTAGTATACTATAAGTATATAACTAATATTCTGTGATTCTGGCTTTTTGGAGAGCTTTTTTATTTTGGTTTTTTGGGGTGAATTATTCCGTTTTCAAATATCTAATAACCTATTTTTTATGATTCTCAAAGGTTTTTCTCATTTTCTTTTTGCCACTGGTTCAGGTATCGGTGGTTCTTTGGGCACGCCTGTTAATCGCCAGAATTCCTTCAAAGCCGGCCCACAACCAATGAATTTTAGTACTCCGTCTCCTAATATTGCTCGCCCTGCAATCGGTCAACAGATGCCGACTTACAATCCTAGCTTCACTCCTGCAGTCGCTCCAACCAAAACCTTCGGGGAATCAATCCAATCCAAGAATAATGTATACGGAGCTTTTGGGCAATATGGACAAGGTTATCAGAACAAGACAACTCCCAGTAACGCCAATATTAATCATATTTTTGGACAAAATAATGGACAAAATTCTGCACAACCTCAAACTGTAAACTCGAACTCCCCCTATCAGGGGGCTAGGGGGTACGAAACTTCAAACAATCCTCAAAGCTCTAACCAAGGATTCGGGCAACAGCAAAATTCTCCAAGAACTCAAAATCAACATCAAAATCTAGGACCCAATCCTAACTTTAGAAATATTCAAGGCGGGCTTCCCAATAATCCTAACTTTGGACCACAGGCTTTTAGAAACGCTCCTAACCAAGGATTCAACGCTTCCCAAATTGCCAAAATCAAAGACAACCACCAATCCCAATTCCCTCCACAGAATCCGGGCGGTGCACAACAAAATTCCAATAGTCTGAATTCTCAATCCCTTGTTAGCAGTTACAATCAATATAATTCTACCAACAGCCCCAAGATTAACTTTCCCAATCTCAAAGACGCAGTGACTAATGGAATCCAAAACGGAATTCAAACTCCAATCAAAGGCGACCCGAATTTGTCCATAAAAAATAAAAATTCTCCATCCTATCTAGCAACTCTAAGCCCCCAAGAACTCAAAAAAGAAGTTGTCAAAACTGAAATTGAAATCCAAAAAAGCCTTATAGAATCAGAAAAAAACTACCGTCAAGATGTTAGTACAATTCGTGATTTAATTTCGCCGTCTAGTATTAGTATTACCACTAGTTACTTAGAGGTTGGTACCAAGCTAGTTCGTTCGTTCTTCGTGTTAACTTATTCCAGAATTATTACCAGTGGTTGGCTAGAGGGAATTATTAACGCCGACATTCCACTGGATTTATCCATCTTTATTTATCCTGAGAATACAGGCGATGTTATCAAAGACCTCAAGTCCAAAGTCGCCAAAATTCAAGCTTCCCTCCAAGTCAACGCCGAAAAAGGTCAATCTCGTGATCCTGCACTCGAGACCGCTTATCGTGATGTGGAAGCTCTGCGTGACGCGATTCAACAAGGTGTAGAGAATTTCTTTAAGATCGGAGTGTATGTTCAGATCTACGGCGACACCATAGACCAGTTAGAAAAAAACTCCCAATTCGTGGAATCTGTCTTTGACCAACAGAACATTATTCTCAAGCGTTCTGCTCTTCAGATGGACGACGGATTTAATTCCTGTCTGCCAATTCTCAAGGACGATCTGTATGTGTATTCCAATATGAATACTAGTCCGTTATCGGCGTGTTTTCCGTTCATATCTTCTGACTTGTCCTCAAACGACGGAATTCTGTACGGAATCAATAGACATAACTCTTCACTGATTATCTATGACCGATTCGATCTGGAAAACGCTAATTGTGTGGTCTTCGCGACTACTGGTGCCGGCAAATCCTACACGGTCAAACTTGAAGTTTTGAGATCCCTAATGATGGGAACTTCGATTATTATCATCGATCCTGAGCAAGAATACAAGATGCTCTGCGATACAGTTGGTGGAGCTTACATTAATTTCAGTCTTAACTCTAGTAATCGTATTAATCCTTTTGACCTTCCCAAAGCCATTCCTGGGGAAAATTCCACTGACATTCTGCGTTCCGCGGTTATCGATATGATTGGTCTAATCAATATTATGATTGGCAAAATGAACCCACAAGAAACTGCCACGATGGAAAAGGCGATCATCGAAACCTACGCCAAAAAAGACATTACGCCCGATTCTAACTTTGACAATATTACTCCGCCAACAATGTCTGATCTGGTAGAAGTTCTCAATGGAATAGTTGGTGGCGATCTTCTGGCCCAAAAACTATACAGATTCACCGAAGGAACATTTGCGGGAATTTTTAACAAGCCCACCAATATCAATGTCTACAATGAATTCGTGGTCTTCAATATCCGCGATCTCCAAGACGAACTGCGTCCAATTGCGATGTATATTCTGCTCAAATACGTCTGGAATGAAATCCGCTCTCAGCTCAAAAAGCGTATTCTAGTCGTCGATGAGGCTTGGATTATGATGCAATACGAAGATTCTGCCAAGTTCTTGTATGGTCTAGTCAAACGTGCCCGCAAATACTATCTCGGCGTGACAACAATTACTCAAGATGTTAGCGATTTCCTCGGATCATCCTGGGGTAAACCAATCGTAACCAACTCGGCTCTTAAGATATTGCTCAAACAATCCAGTGGTGCAATCGATCTCATTGGTCAAACCTTCAATCTAACAACTGGAGAAAAACAAGTTCTACTAGACTCCGAAATCGGTCAAGGAATTTTCTTCGCAGGTTCTAAGCACGTGGCAATTAGTATTATCGCCTTCCCGACCGAACATAGAGTTATCACGACTAACCCTAAGGACATCCTCAAGATGCAAGGACTCAATGAACAAGGGTAATCTTCAAAAAATCTTCTAAATATGAGTAAAACTACTATCTAGAGTTTCTAAATAAATAAAATTATTTTCACTATCATCGGTGTATTTTCCTATATAAACTCTTTTATCTTTTCCTACTGTGTACCGTGCACTAACCAAAGACATTGAAGGAATAGCTTCAAAAAGCCATTTACTCGGAATAAAAGACTTTGATTCTGTAGACTGAGTATGTTCAAACTCATTTCCCCTTACGAATCGATGGCAAAACTCATCATAAAAATTTATAGTTTTTGGAATATCTCCAGAATGTTCTTGCCAAAGCTGAAGATAAAAATTATTAATTGCACTGATCAAAGAATTTAAATCTTGTTTTTCTGTGTATTGTAAACCCTTATTTTTTAGAGCATTCCTAAAACTACTATCCAAAATAAAGCACGGGGCAAAATAAACACCTTCGTACTTAAAAAAATTGTAATTAGCAATAAGTTCATTATTTGGATCTAGCTCAACTTGAGGTTGAGAAACTTGCGAGGTTAAAGTCAAAATTAATTCGTTAACAACTCCAACAAGATTATTCAAAAAAACCTGCTTTTCATTAATATCTTGAAATTTAAAGTTAATTATTGGTTGTAGCTTTTGTGGAATTATAATTTTTGAACTATTGTAGAATTTTTGAATAAGAAGTATCAGGTTGTTCAAATTTTCTATATCTTGAGAGCCTAAAGCTTCCTTAACTATATTTAATTCTAAGTTCAAAAAAACTTGTCTTTGCTCTTCCTTACTAATCATAGAGCTAATAATTCCATCTTGAATATTACTTAAATCTTGAGTACTCAAAGGTTTGAAACTAGATAAACTTGGAGTAGGGTTTTTTTTGTCATCAAAAGTTCTGTTTCTAGGAGTACTTGGGTTATTACCTAAGGCTAAATCTTCAAGAAGTTGCAATCTTTCCATTGCTGTTAATTCTCTGCTTGTTTCTAAATGTTCATTGGTTTCTTCTACTAAATTAATGCCATTTAAACCTTGTATATAGCTTAGAGCCTCTAGATCTCTTTGTTTTTGTAAATCTTTTTTACTCATAAAATACTACGTTTTTGGTTACTAATTTTTGACTTTTCTGACTCGAATTTTGTTTGAATTACAAGTTGATCGTGTAAAGATCTAACAATTGACTCCAGAACTGCAATTGACTCGAATATATCACCATAATCTCCAAAAATTTCTTTACCAAGAGCAATTCTTTTTTCAGAAATATATGCATTACTACGCTTGAGAGTTCTGTCCAATGTTGAGAGAACTTCGTGTAGCTTTGGATAATCTCTTCTACCACATTCATTGAGAGCATTCTCATAAAAAATAAATAATTCTTCAAGCCATTCAAACCAATTTTTGAGATTTGCGACATATTCATTGATTAGTTCATTATCTATAATCTCACCTTTAATTAATATTCCCAACAATTTTTTGAGAGCATTTACTTTTTGGGTATTGTCTGAGTCTGAATCTTTTTTGAATGTTATTACTTCCATTATTTGCTCAGCTTTTTGGAAGTCCAAAATCATCCCAGTTCCAACATTAACCGACATCATTCTTTTGTAATCTTTGATTAAATTATCAATTGAACTTATACCTTTATAATTAATTCCTGCCAAAAGTAGATCATTTAAGTCATTTCTTGGGTATTTTTGTGATAAATTAATTTTCCAGCCAACGAATTCATTTGGATTAATTATAATTTCAACTTGTACATCTTTCCAGTTTTGGTCGGTATGAACTCCCTCACCAATACTCATTCCCTTGTGCATTCTAGTAAAATATCTATAACTATTATAAACACAAAAAGCCTCCATGTCTACAGAATTCAACTTACCTCTAAGGTCTTGATTAACCAATTCTTCCATCATTTCCAGTTCCATACTTGGTTCGTATATAACCTGCAAGATTCCACCTTTTTTGATAATCAAAATCATATTATCTTTAACAAAAACTGTAACTCCGTCTTGTGCGTAGTGGATTTCTTTAGCTTGAATTTTGTTGAGTACCATGACATCTCTAATCGAAGTTATATATTCTTCATTCTCAGCAGTGTTGATCATATTTCCACTTTCACCAACGAATTCACTTTTTGTTTTTGAGTTTGTTTTTGTTTTTTTGGCGGTAGGATTAATCTCGACAGGATCCTCTCCAATTCCCCAGAATCTACCTTTTTCCTCCTGGATAATATAACCATCGTGAATTTCTACTGAGTTTTCAGACTCCTCTTTTCTAAAGCCTACACGGAGCTTGCGAATAATTCTAATTGGACCATCACCTAGCCTATCAATGTCTTGGAGTATTTTGGTTAATTTTGCTTCATATCTTTCATCTTTTTTGAGAATCATATCATTAACTTCTTGGAGCCTATCACCAAAAATAATTACAGCAAGGGAAAGCTTAAGATCTAGATCTGTGAACTGTACCTTAAAAGTACTATTTTTGTGAAGATTATAAGCTTCACTGGTTGCAAGTATTAATTCTTCTCTAGTTAAATCTTGTAAATTATTTAATTTTTCTAGTTGATCTGCAGTAAGTTCATCTGAGTTTTGTTGTTCCAAGATTTTTTGAAGTTCAGCTTGACTTTGTGTTAGCCCAGTTCGAATTCGAAATTTTACATCAGCTAATAATCTCTTAGAAATAGTTTTATTTTGTTTTATTAGTTTAACAATCTCCCAAAAATCATTAGCATATCTAAGATTAGCTTTATCACTTTTCCCATCCCAATTCAGAATCATTGCAATTATAATTTTTCTATTCAAATCGTCTTCTAGTGGATTAATACCTTTGTCAGGAAAATAAATATCAATAAAATTTTCAATAACTTTAATTATTTCGGCTGTAGTTTTTTTATCTTCTAAACTTTTTTCTTTTTTTTCCTCCTCAACCTCACCTCCAAAATAACCTGGAAAGGCTAATTCTACAGATTGCATCTCACCAAAAAGTCTATCATAATCAGCTTGATTTTTGGGAACAAGTAAATATCCATCACCCAATATATATTTATAAGTCATATCAATATTATCAAGGGCTTTTTTCTTTTCAGCGGTTAAGTTAGTAGCTTTTTCAATTAATTTATTGATTTGAAATAAAGTTGTTGCTGTTTTATTTTCTTTGATCAACGCTTCAACCGTCATACTAAAATAAGTGCATACAAGCGCTTTAGATATTTTGGTAGTAATTGGTGAATTTGGATAAAACTTATTATATATTCTTAAATCATATATTGTTCTATGTATCAGTCTGTTAGTAGCATTTTTATCTTTAATCTCTACATATTTTAGAATTTGAGTTAGGTCAATTATTATCTCTGATTCACTATCTTGGTCTACAACATTACCGAATTCAATATTTTTTTGATTAACAAACTCATCAAAAGTTTGACCAATCGGAAGTCCAGCAAATAATTCGAGATATTCTTTTTCTTTTAGTGAGTATCCATTCTCATTAAAGTCTCTATAAAGTATTCTTGCCCAATTTTTAATTTTAGGAATATCAAGATTAGAATCGTTAAAAAAATCTTTAATTTGACTAGTTCCAGAACTAAACAAAAACACTAACAATAAGTCTACATATTCCAAATTATTTTTTGTAAGACTAGATTTATTAGCCTCAAATATTACTTTTGCTGTATTAGAATAATTATCAAGAGACTGATCAATTTCTTCTGATATCATCCCGCCGAATTGTCTGGATAAAGAATGTTTTTCGACCGTTGGTTTTGGACCAAAGCCCTTAGTTTCAGCTATTAATCTTCGATTATTGAAATTATTAGTATAATTTTTTTGGTACATACTATTAACTATACCACAGATTTTTGATTCTTGCAAGTTTAGCCAAAAACAATCTAAAAACAATAATAATCCACCCAAAAAATACTGTAAAAGTCTAATTATTGAACGCTATAACTCCATAAGTAAAGCCTAATAAATCTTAAAACTCCCAAAAGTTCTCGTAGATCTATATATCAGACTTTTATTTGAAGTGTATATTGAACAACAGGAGATCTTTCGCTTGTCGTGGCGAGGCTTTGTTCGGGAAACCCGAACCCACTTCTCACTTGCTCAAGATGACAGTGTGGTGGGGCGTGCTAAAAATACCCCTTATTAAGGAGGTGTCAACGAAGTTGACGGGGGTTCTTATGGAGGTGTGTCTTGAACAACAGGAGATTCTTCGCGATGCTCAGAATGACAATCTGTTAGGTGCTTCTAAAAATACCCCTTTTGAAGATGCTGGTACAGTCGTGCTTGTCTCGGCGACACAGTGTCCGAAGGGGTGAAGGCAAAGCCTTCGGGGTTGTTTGGATTAGACATAATATTAAATTAAAGTTAAATTTACAGCTATGCTAGAAGGCAAAAATACAAAATATCAAAACTATTTGACTAGGGTTAAAGCATAAAACACATCACTTTACCCAAAAATTCTACACAACTCCCCAAAATTATCAAAGCGATAGCCAGACTCATACTTGGTTTGCAAAATATAAAGACACTTAAAAACATATTTGGACTGGACTTTGTTGACATCTTGACACCATAATTTTAGCCTTTGGAACTTGAGAATATCGTCTGTATCTTGTTGACCTTTGGTTTCTACAATGTACACTTCCTTGCTGTTATTCGCTGTTGTCTTGACCAAAAAATCAGGATAGTAATTTTTCAAAAATCCTTGAGTGTCAATGTATTCTATTCGAAGCGGTTCAAAATTACTGCTAGTTTTGGCTTGGTAGTTTTTGGCGAATGAAATTACATCAGGT
>JAYUIW010000017.1:0-9329 GCA_043765655.1 bacterium | reverse complement strand
TGTGTTGTACTTAATAGCTTGGGTTTGGGCGTTGATCGTGATAATATTGGCAATAGTTTTGGTGAGTTGAATGTCTTTGATCATATCTTTATATTATCATTTTTTTGGGAATTTTTGTCAATTATTAACAATTTAGTTACCATTATAAGTAACTTTTACTTTATATTTATTTTCTAAGGCTTTAACTATTTTTGCTCTTTGCTCCAAAGCGACATCACTACCAAATCTAAGCTTCAAAAATGGAATTTCAAGTTTAACTATATATTTTGGATCGAGCTCGAGTGTATAATTAACATCGCCAAAATTTTCTTTAATAAAACTATCGATCTGCCTTCTTTTAAGCTTAAAAGATTCTATTAACTTTTGCTTTCGTTGTTGGATTTTATCCTTAAAAATCCCTTTCATAAAATCTTCTTCAGTAGAAATTTGAGGCTCATTGGCAATTCTAACTTCTGCAGATGGTTCTTGTTGTAGGTTTGGTGGTAATAGTTCCATAATACTATAGATAATACTTTAGAATTGAATTTATGTCAAAGATATTTTGATTACTTTAGAATTGAATTTAGAACTAGTCATTTGACTAAAACGATAGAATTTAATATCCTTATTAAGGACTTATTCGGGGTTCGTCTAGTGGTAGGACTGTGGTTTCTGGTGCCGCCTACTGGGGTTCGAATCCCTAACCCCGAACCATCTAACTCATTCAAAAATTACTTAATATTCAAAAATAACCAAAACCAACCAAAGTTTTGGAACAAAGAAACAGCAAAGAAACAACGAAAATATAAAAAATTATTTGAAAAAGTGCTTTTTGAGTTAGTTATACCATTATACCAATATCACTTTAAACTTTTACAACACACCTTTCAAAAAAGCAAATAAATTACTTTACTTAAAAATATTTATAAATAAAAAACCAGTCAAGCTTCATAAGGACTTGGGTATAAAAATTTATTTCTCCTCCTCTAGATATTGTGCAATTTGCTTGACGGCTTCAGCCCTTGGAATGGTGTAGTTTTGGCGGGAAGACTTGATAACTCTAGTTCGATTACCAGACAATTTGTCAAAAAGAGGGGATAGCGTGTAAGCAAGGAATGGATCTTGATTGTCGTAGTCGAGATCTAGCTTGATGGCGATTTTGGCTTTGTCGAGGTTAATCAGTTCGTTGGCTGTAACCTTAGAACCAAATTCCTGAGACAAGAATGTTCCGTCATTAGACCCGACACGGAAGCCAATCACAGTACCAACATTCCCAAAGACGGCGTTTTTGATAACACTACTACCATTCTCGGTTAATTGATCAATATACTGGTGCGCAAGGATAAGATTGAGTCTGTACTTTCGGGCTTCGGACAATATTCCAGCGAACGAATCGGTGGTAAAATTCTGGAATTCATCGACATAAAGATAAAAGTCCTTGCGTTTTTCCTCTGGAATATCCACACGGCTCATTGTGGCAACTTGGAGCTTGGACACTAATAACGAACCTAGAAGATTAGAATTTTCTTCACCGAGGCGACCTTTGCTTAGATTTACAATTAGGATTTTTTGTTCGTCCATGATTTGGCGAAGATCAATGGTTGACTTGGGTTGACCCAGAATATTACGGATTAATTCACTGGAAAAAAACTGACCAATCTTGTTGAGAATAGGGCTAATGGCTTCTTGGCGGTACTTGGAGTTGAACTTGGCGAATTCTAATTGCCAAAAATTCTTGACCAGCGGATCTTTGATGTCGTTAGTGAGTTGTTTGCGGTATTTTTCGTCGGTGAGAAGCTTGATAACTCCCAGAAGCGTGCTGTTAGGTTTTTCTAATAATGTAAGAAGTGTATTGGAGAGAATATATTCCATTCTTGCTGACCAAGTTCCTGCCCAGATTTTGTTAAAGACACCAATAAGGCTGGAAGTAATAAGGTAATTCTCCTCGTTGCGTTGCGGTTCTAGAATGTTGAGTCCGATTGGGAACTCCAGATCTGCAGGGTTAAAGTATATCACGTCTTGATGTCTATGAGCCGGAATACGATCCAAAATATATTCACAAGAATCACCGTGCGGATCAATAAAACACACTCCAAGCCCGTTATAAATATCCTGCAAAATCATATTATTGAGCAGAGTAGTTTTGCCCATTCCAGTCTTCCCGACAATGTACATATGACGGCGACGATTATCGGTTTTGATACCGAATAGAGATTGGTTGTTTTGCTTGTTTTTGAAGCCGATATAACATTCCTTGGACATTAGAATAGAATTTAGAGTAGAATTTTTAATTATAATTTTTTGTAAGATTGTGTTTAGCTGGTCAAAAATATCTTAGTTAAGAAGTTTAGTTTTTGGAAGTTTTACCTTAAGTTACTATAATTATACAGTTTTTTTTAGTTTTGGGCAAATTATTTGTTGAGTTCGTATTTTGGGTCAATTCTTGGCAATCCAAAGTTCTAGCTGAATTATACTGATATCACTTTCAATTTTACAAAACACCTTTTAAAAAGCGAATAAATTACTTTATTTAAAAAATATTTATAGCTAAAAATTAGTCAAAGTTCATGTAGTTTTGAGTACATAAATAACCAAATCAAAAATTAAAACCTAACTCAAAATCTTGTCTACAATTCCGTATTCTAGAGCTTCTTTGGCAGTCATCCAATAATCACGATCCATATCTTTTTCGATTTTTTTGACACTTTGACCAGTTTTGTCCGCCATGAATTTGTGTAACAGATCCTTGGTTCTCATAATATGCTTGGCTGCGATCTCGATCTCGGTTGCTTGTCCACGAGCACCGCCCAGAGGCTGGTGAATCATAACTTCGGCGTGTGGCAAGATGAATCGCTTTCCTTTGGCTCCTGCTGCTAAGGTTAGAGACGCCGCACTAGCTGCCATTCCGATACACACAGTACTGACATCGCACTTAATTAGGTTCATCGTATCGATAATCGACCACATACTAGTGATAGAGCCTCCTGGAGAATTAATGTACATCGTAATATCCTTGGTGGAATCCTCGGATTGGAGGTACAAGAGCTGAGACACAATCGAACTCGCCATATCGTCGTTAAAATCATCGCTGAGCATTATAATTCGTTCGTCCAGAAGTCTAGAGAATAAGTCCATCGACCGTTCGCCGTCGAAGGTGCGTTTGATTACCATTGGAATAAGATTAGGCATAGATTTTAATTTTACTTTTTAACATCAAAATTGTCAAGGAGGTTGGTTGGTTGCTAAATTCTGAGTTCACAAAGCCCAACAAAAAAAACCTAGAGATTATCTAGGAGTGTTAAGTTTGTCCAAAAGCCATTCCATTTTATTCCAGCGAATAGTTTTAAAACGACATATAAATAAATATCTAAAAATATTATTTTCAAGCTCTCTATCTGGGAGTATATCTTCTAATTTTAATTTATCATTGCTTTTGCCATAAAATTTAAGAGAATCATTTTCTGAAAATACAAAATGCTCTAGAATACCACTTATAATTTGGTCAGAATTAGACTCATATATTGCAATAAATGATTCCATGGCATCTGTATTAAACACACCACTTTCAAGTGATTCCACTTTTTTTAAGCGTCGTTTAACACTTGCTAAACAATTATCCAAACAAATTTGAACATTTTTATATGCATTTTGACGTTCTAGGTTTGTAGCACTCTCTGAATTAATAACTTTTACTTCAGTATCAACAACTTCTGGTGTAAAATTTTTGTGAATTGAACTTTCAATTGGTTCTTCTTGTTTACTGTTAATTTCTTCAATATCTAAAAAAAGTCTTTTATTAACTGCATAATCTACAATTAATTCGAATGCACTTGGTTTTTTTGGTCTATTGAATTATGGCGTTTCTAACATAAAATAAATTTGAGATAATGGTTGATAACCTATTAATATTACTACATTTTTGTGCTAATGTCAAATCCTAATAACCTTGTTGATATCCGTATTGAGAATTGGCTTGGTGGTGGTTGTGAGATTGATTTTGATGTGTATTATTATAAGGTTGATCGTAAACTCCGCTGGCTTGATTAGTGATAGCAATGAATCTGCTGTAACTTTCTAGTAGTGTTGGCTGTGCAGATCGAAATTGTTGGAATATCATCGGATCGTGGAACTTGTAACTGCTATAGATTCTAGCCGCGTCGTCCCAGTTGATGAGTTTGATGAAGGTCAAAAGATAATGAACAAGCGCACTTTGGGAGTATTGGGCGAGTTGATATTGATAGTTAGTATCGTTGTAGGCTCGTAGGTCTTGACCAGTGATAAGCCGAACCAAAGCCTGGATAATAGGATCGTTGAGATTACCAAGATTAAGATCGTTAGCGTTACCAAAATTAGCATCTACAGCTTTCGTAGGTTCGATTTTTTTGCTTTGATAGAATTGTTTTTGTCGGCGTATTCTATTGAGTCGAATGGCAGTCTGAGGGTTAATTACAGTCGAATAATTAGTAACAATAAGATTAATAATTGCTTTAGGATTACCGATAATCGAGTTCAAGGCATTAATTCCACCAAGGTCAAAACCCGTACCTTCTGTACCTGCTTTTTGGATGGTTGTACCTAGTTCAAAGTCATTGTTGAGAATTTCTTGGTGGCGTTGACTTTCGCCCGGACCTTGTGCAATATTACCAGCTCCAGATTCTTGATTGCCTTGATTCTCAGAATTAGTCAGTTGATTATTATTGTTTTCAAAAGCGCTAGAATACTCGCTAGAATATGAGCCTGAAGAGCCTCCAAAAGTACTTTGGTAATAATTATGTTGTGATAATCCGAGAATTTTCATATTAATATAAGTGTACTTTTTTATTTTACTTTTGACAAATATTAATTTTAAGTTCAAGCTTAATAATAGATAACCATTAGATAACCTTACAGCCAAAATTATCAAAATTCCCTGCCTCCCAAAAAAATCAGTAAAAAAGATAATTGTGCGGATTTGGAATTATAGAATCATTATAAGAACACCAAGTGTAACTTTCAGCTTTTGACAATAGATATACAAGCTTACAAAATAAACTCTAATTGTTTTTTGAGGATATAGAGTATTAATAATGTCAAAGTTAGTAAAGCTATATGTGTTCTAGTGTCCCAAATTGAGTCTTATTATCCAGTAGATATTAACCCAAAAAAGCCCTAACTTATTATATCTCATAATGCCACAATCCAATAATCTTAATATTTTAACGACTATTTTTAGGTATATAGAATCGGTAATTTTACTTACTTTTTTTTGTTTTTTTTTGTTTGTAGTCATTAACTATCAGAGTCTTTGTCTGACTAGCGACTGCATTCCCGAGAATTTGAATTTTTTTGGTGTTCGCAACAATATATATAATCTAACCTTGGCATTGATAATTCCATTGTTCTCAATCATTGGCGTGGCTAGAATTCTAATTAATGTCGCAATCAACAAAACCGGAAAAATACGACCTGCAGGATTCATTATAGGTCTAATCCTAGTAATTATTTGTCATTTTATATTTGCACAATATTCCAAGGAATTCATCTATATCTACTCTACCAAGAATATTATTAGCGAAAGTCCGATCGTAACGACTCAAATATTTTTGCTTTTAGTTTCGGTGCTTTTGACCTTCGGGAACAAAATAATCTGGGATCAGTCTAGTTTTTTTGTTAAGTCCAGATTAGTGTTTTATTTTCTTAATCTTCTAGTTCTTTTGCTTAATATTAACTACGGAATTCTATTCTTCATAGTAATGATTCCAGGACTAGCGATTACAGATATCATGAACGCTCCACACATGCTTAGGAAATCCTAATTTAGCTACTTGTTTTGGGTGGTAGATAGTGAGATATTACAAAAAAAGTCTTTATGAAGAAAATTAATTTCTATCCGAGAAGTTCTTTGAATCTGTTGTCGAACACAGAATTGTTATCTTTTGTAAAAAATGGCAATCCAATTAATTTGTAGTCTTTATTTTCCGCTTTAATAACTGTATCTAAACCATGCTTTCTGGATATTTCCACCAAAAAATCTTCTTTCCATCTATCATTATCTTCTATATGCCCACCCTTAGGTTCTATAAAAATTTGATATTGTGTATTGGTATCCTTTTCTTTTAATAGCAAGATAAAATCAGGCATAAAACCTCGACCTTGCTCATAGTCGTATATTTTGTACACCTCTTCGTTGCGTAGCAAATAAAATTCAGAATCATACTTTTCTTCTATATTACCCACCCTAGTCTTTATGAGCTCAACTAGGCTTTTCTCCATATTAGTACCTACAAAACCATCTAAAGCATACCATTGATTATCAGTTGAAATTTTGTCATCTTGATTATTAGTTTCAATTATTTTTGTCTTTGGTTCTTTGAAGAATTTGTCAAAACTACCAGCGATGAACTCACTACCAATTTTAGGGTGTATATTATTTTTTAGTTCCAAAAATATTTTATCTAAACATTTAATGACTATATCAAGCTGTTGGCTATTATCAATGTCTTGGAATTTTAGACCTTCACCCAAGACAACACTCAACTCAAAATCTTTGAGTATAACGTTTTGTAATTGATCAATACTACCAATATCTAGCTCTGTTTTTAGCTGGCTAAATCTAAACAAAGACTTATCTTGCTTGGCTTTGATATTAATTGCCTTGTTGACAATATGTTTTTCAATTTGACTGAATTTTATAGTTTCTGTTCTGACTTTTTTTGTTGGTATATTGAGTTTTTGCTCTTTGTCTTGGTTGTTTAGTTCGAATTGAACGATTTGTTCACTGAGTTTAGGCTTTTTTACTTGGTATACAAAACTAAAAGTTTTTTGAATATCTTCAAGAGTCTTCTTTTTTCTATTCGGGTTGTCAACTTGTTTGTTGTACCAAATTTTGGTATTTTTATAAAAATTACTTTCTCTAAACCCTGCCTTTAAGTCAAAAGTTTTGGTAGTTCTGTTATCGGCAATGTAGCCATCTTTTTTGAGTTCATTTTTGAGATGACTAATATATCTTGACTCTTCATCAAAAGTATAATAAAATAGCTCTTCCAAAATTCTTAGTTCGTTGTCTGTATCATCGTCAAATTTTCTTTTATTCTTGATTTTATCTGTATATTCAAAAGGATAGTATCTCACACCTCTACCAATAAGCTGTTTTTCCTTGGTTGTTGATTCTGGAGTTTTACCTGTTTTTTGGTTTGTTCCACCAGTATTTTGTCCTTCATACAGCCTGACAATATCAAACAAATTCAACACATCCCAACCTTCTGTCAACCTGTCAACAGTAAATATCGCCCTAATATTATTATTTTTATCCTCAAGATTATTGAGTTGCTTTTCTATCTCATCAACTTTTTTGTCTTTTATGGTTAGTGTTTTGGAGTTAGTTATAATTACATTTTTTTCTTGATAACTATATTTTATCCAATTAGCAATATCTCCAAAATTTAGTTTTTCACGGGCAATGTATGCAATAACTTTTTCAGTCCGCGACTTGCCTTGCTCATTTGGATTATTGCCATCAACTATTGCTTGTTTTATGTCTTTCAAAAACCTAAAATCATCAGCAGACACACTGTCAACCCAACCCAAAAATTCTTGATAATCTGTTTTGGATTCTTCAATGGTTTTACTTCTAAACAAAACTACTGGCTTAAAATTAGCTATTTCGTACTTGAGTGCAATTTTGTGGCGATACCACTGGAACAACAATGCTTGCATTATTCTATCTTTTTTGCCAAAACTTGATGATACAAGATTTATTTCTTTGGTATATCCAGCCTGCAAAAACTCTTTGAGACCAAACTTCGATATGATTTTATTTTCATACTTTTTAGCAACTTCTTGCGTCTCTGGTATAGTTGCTGTGAACTCCAAAAGTACATTTTTATTTTCATCTTTTACACCTTTTTTATTATTTTTGTTCAAAATTAGCTCTATGACTGTATGTTCCCAACTTTTTTCTATTTCTTTTTCACTTGTTCTACCTGTCAACTCTATTGTTAGATCTAGGACTTCTTGCTCACCTTTTTTCTTTTTGGTATCAGTGTTCAAGTGATGGGCTTCATCGGCGAGCATAACAATATCTTTGGTATTTAGATCATCTAGTGTGGTTTGATTTTCTTTTTGTGTATGAACATCGTTGTGCAGTTTACTCATTGAAGTAAATTTGATTTCTATTCCTTGAGGGCTATCAGAGAATGTGTCTACTTTTTTTATCTCAATAGTCTTGTCATCAATCACAATTTTTTGTGTAAAGAGATATTTGATGTGGGTATTATCTACAAAGTTATTTTCAGTTTTGTCTATAATATTATTCTGATTAACAAAAAATATAAAATGTCTATATCCAGCATTGTAATAATACAAAATTGTACTAGCCATCAATAGAGTCTTGCCAGTTCCAGTTGCCATATTGAACATTAGATGAGTAGGAGTGGTTAGCAATTTTGACTTTGGATTATTGTAGAACAAAAAATTTTCAAAAGAATCTTTTTGCCAATCAAAAAACGAATATTTTAGATTTTCAGTAATGTATTTTGGAATATCAAAAACTTCAGGATTAAAATTTCTTAAGCCTTCTTTTTGAGTGTTTATTTCTTGGTACAGATATTTGATTGATTCGATCATAATTGATTTGATTATTTTTTGTTTGTTAACGATCCTTTTTGAGCTATTTTTTCTATGGTTTTGATACTTTCTAGATAGTCTTGTTCAACCTTAGTAACTGTTTTGACTTGGTACTTTTGGTATTCTTTTTCGGCTTTTTGTATGGCTTTTTGGTGTGAGATACTCCCAGAGTTAGACAATATACCTTTGCCATAGTTTTGGGTGAATTTGTCCAATTCCACTATCCAATCTTGCATTTTCATCTGAACTTGTTCTTGAGCTTTGATTTCGGCTAAGTCAAAAAAAGCAGAAACTATACGATTGAGCCTGAATAGCTCATCTTTGTCTAGGTAATTTTTGGCAATACTAATATCTTTTTTGGTGGGAATATCACCCCCAAAACTTGTCAATCTCATAAATTCTTGCTCGGAGTCAGCTCTATCAAAGATAATTTCTGCTGCCGTTTTTTGGTTGACGGCGTAGTGTAGTTTGTTTTGAACAATCCTAAAAAAAGTAATTGATTCCTTACTCTTGGGATCATAATCTGTACTGGTGGCATATAAGTCCAGTATTTGACGATATAGTACTTTTTCGCTACTTCTAATATCGCGAATCCGCTCTAATAGCTCCTTCCAATAATCGCCACCTTCCACATCTTTTAGCTTTTGGTCATTCATCGCAAAGCCTTTGATGATATATTCCTTGAGAATTTTGGTTGCCCAAATCCTGAATTGAGTTGCAAGAGTTGAATTAACTCTATAGCCGAC
>JAYUIW010000016.1:0-9546 GCA_043765655.1 bacterium | reverse complement strand
CAATCCTATATATTTTTTCAGCCGGAGTCCAGTTGTCTAGTAGCTTTTCTTTTTGTATTTCCACCTGCTCTCTAATTGAGGGAAGTCTAACATTGGTTTCATGAGGTTTTTTATTCCCTGCCAAATATTTTTCAGTAAATTCTCGACTTTTTTGACCAAGCTCAACACTTGCAACTCTAACAATTTCAGCTTGATAAAGTTTTGGAACATAATTTTCTCTAATTTGTAATTCTGGTGACATAGTAGTTTTGATTAATTAATAATATTTAGAGTATACCATAAGTTTATTATTTGGGCAAACCTACTATTTTTGTGTATTCTTAAAGATAAAACTATTGACAACTTAAGTGAATTTATTCCATAATAAAGGTAGTTTACTACAAACTTTTTTTAGCCCAATTTTTAACCCAAATAATATAATATTATGTCAGACGACCTAACACCAAAACAACTCGCCACCCAAGTATATATGAACGAACTTACTACAGTTCTAGGTTATTCAGATATTAATTCTGACTTGCTCAACAAAATCATCACCAAGCTCGGCGTAGCAGCGTATGACACCACAATTGACGCAGCTCTAGTCTCTGGAAGTGACCAAACCGAAAAAGACCGTGTAATTACCAACCTTCTCGTTCGCGATCTAGGAATGGATGCTAGTGAAGATCTAGGAGCGATTCTAGACTCAGCTATCACTAAGTACGGTCAATCCAACCCACGCAAATACCGCGTCCCAACCTACTATGTAATTATTACGGATCTAGGCAAAGAAACAGAATATTTGGCTTTGTAATCTAGATAAAATTGTAAAAACACCCAAAAATTAATTCCACCAATTCGGTGGTTTTTTTGTTGAGTTGTTTTATATTATCCGTAGTTTTTATTGTCATCCTGAACTTGTCGTGCTAGAACCTATCGTCGGAACAAGTCCGACTTGCAACCAGTTACTTTTCAGGATCTAAAAAGCTAAATATTAGGTTTTATAAATTATATAGATGATAGACCCAAAAATAACTCTTGACGAAAGTGTAAATATAAGGTAAAGTTAAAAAGATTTATACAAAACTAATCAATATTCTTATGCAAATCAAACAATACAAATCAACAAAATTTTACGGAGTAGACTCATATTTTGAATACATTCATGATCTTCCAAAAGACAATGAAAAAACTCAAATTCCAACAAGAAGTACTTTTGAAAGAGAAAACAAAATTCATACAAGAAAAGAAGTTAAAGATCTTTTTAAAAATGAATCATTAGATAGATTATCTGAAGGTGATTGTAAATTAATAATCAATTATTTGAAATCTAAATATGATGAAATTAATATGAATAGAAAAAGTAAGACCGAAATGCAAATGTTAATAAATGCAATTAGATCTGATTCTAAAATATATTTGAATTCTGGAATAACTAGAATTTTTTTGAGATCTGAAAATCCAATTATTTTTGATATACAAAACCCTTATGATGGAAGAGATTTTGATATGCAAGAAATCTACGATCTTTTTCCAGAAGCATAAATTTACCTAAACCATCCCCTGTAATCCCGTCCATTCTTGGAACCAAAACTAATTAATATTCTTATGCAAATCACACAATACAAATCAACAAAATTTTACGGACCAGATTCACTAGAAGGTGGATTATTTGGACAAGCTTCAAACTTAGAACAAACAGCATATCCAAGACTAGAATTAAGCGAAGGCGAGCTTTCTGTTTTACTCAAAAAAATAATTGATGAAATACTCCAAACTCCAGATTTTACCGATTCAGAATTTGAAATTACCTTTGATGAAGATGCAATACTTCAGATTACTAAAAAAATTAAAGAATTAGTCCAAAACGCTAAAGGAGATATAGATTTATATTTGGAATATAAAATAGGAAAAATACTTCCAAAAGTAGCAAATACAAAAGATACTAGACCTAAATATGTTTATACACCTCTCACTCCGGAGCAACTTAAGTATAATGAAGATGCTGATAGTCTGTGGGAATTATATTTTAGCCAATGCATTGAATTAAACAGAAAAAAAGTTACTGATCAAAAATTAGTAGATCATTACAACAAAGAGATGAAAGAGTTAAAAGAATCTCTCCACCCAGAACCAAAATCAGAATTTGATTATATTAAAGAGTCTCATGAACTGTTAAAAAGAAAATTTCAAGAATTAGCAGGTGAAATAAGTGAAAAGTTAGTTTCTTAATTCTCTAAAAACATTTGTCTAAACCATTCCCTGTAATCCTGTCCATTTTTTCATCAGACTTTCTAGCTCTCGTTCTTTTTCGTTGAGGAGTTTGTGCAGATTATTGAACCGTGCTGGATCTCGAGTATATAATTCTACATCTTCGAAGGCTGTCGTGTATTCTTTGATTTTGGATTCTACCATTGCGATTTCTTTTTCTACTCTAACTATTTGAATTCCTGCATCTTTGGAGATTGACTTTTGGAGCTTGGCTTCTTTTTTGAGTTTTTGGTGATAGGCTTTGACTTGTTCAAGGTCAATTTTTTTGTCCAAATAATCATCATAATTCCCAGTCGATACCGTAATATTACCTTTACCTTCGAATCCGAATACATAGTTACACACTCGATTCAAAAAGTATCTATCGTGTGACACCACAATAACCATTCCACCATAATCCACCAGAGCTTCCTCCAGAATTCTAATCGTATCCAGATCTAGATCGTTGGTCGGCTCATCGAGGATGAGGAAATTCCCACCTTCCGCCAAAATTTTGGCAAGAATAAGTCTAGAACGTTCTCCACCGCTGAGGAATTTGATAGGCGTGTTGTATTGGTCTTTGGAGAACAACCATCTATGAAGGTACTTGCGAGAGTTAATTTTGTCATCACCAAAAGCAATAATATCACGGTAATTCGCAAGGAATTCAAAAGGTGTTCGCTCAGGATCTAGTATGAATTTGTTTTGGTCAAAGTAAATAAACTTAGTATTAATTCCAGTCTTGATAGTTCCCTTGAGTTCATAGCCTTGGCTGTGGTCAATATCATTATTCTCCAGTTCAAAAAAATCATTATCGCTAAGATCTCCCGTAAAATTGTTTATTCCTAAAGTTTGGTTGGAACTTTCTCCCCCTGTAAGGGGGTTGGGGGGTACAGTTTCATTAAAATTAGTCTTAAATAAATCAGTATTGGGTGGTACAACTGGCAACAAGCCATCTTCTCCAAGCGTATTAGAAATATGAAGTTGTGGATGTGCATCGAATAATATTCCCATTGCCAGCTTAAGGAATGTGGACTTGCCGACACCGTTACCTCCGACTATTCCAATTTTGTGGTATTTTTGGAAGTCGAATTCGAACTTATCAATTAGACTCTCTCCGTTCTGTGTCAGACTAACGTTCTTGAAGTCAAGAATTCTTGCTCCGATATGAGTTGGCTTTGGGAGTAGCATTTGCACTCCACTCTCGCGAACTAATTTGCCTTGCGATGATAGTTCCTCGAATCTTTGCATTCGACCTTTGTCCTTGGTTCCACGAGCTTTCACCCCTGCCCGTACCCATTCTAGCTCACGTTTGAGATACTGATTCTTGCGAACTTCAGTCTTAGAGGCAATCTCCATACGAATGGCTTTGTTCTCCATAAACTGGGAATAACCTCCACTGTGTTTGTACAACTTTCCGCCGAATATTTCCCAAATCTCGGTACAAACCTCATCCAAAAAAGCTCTATCATGCGAGATAACTACTACACAGCCACTATAACCTCGGATGAATTTGCCTAGCTTCATAATCGAGTCTAGATCAAGGTGATTCGTCGGTTCGTCGAGTAACAAAACATCAAAATTACAAGCCAAACTCGCCACAAGACTAACTCTTCGCTGCTCTCCGCCTGAACAGAATTTTAGTTTTTTGGAACGATCTGGAATGCCGAATTCTATAGCAAGTGTCTCTAGACTTTTGTCAAAATTCCACCAATTATGCGTACTTATTTTGTTCTCCAAAGCATATTTTTCGACGCCATCAGGAAGTACCAAATACTCCTCCAAAATCTTCTCAATCTTGGCTCTTGATAACTCAAAAACTTCATTAATTGTCAGTTCCAAATCATACTCTAGATCTTGTGCCAGATAACCAATCGTGGTGTCGTTCTTGTACTCGATTCGTCCACCATCATAGTCAATTCTCTCGTCGAGGATTTTCAACAAGCTACTTTTACCACAGCCGTTGCGTCCAACTAGCCCAATTATATTCTTGGCTTTTAGCTCGAAGCTAATGTCGTTGAGAATATTTTTTTTGGCATAATAAAGTTCGAGGTGCTTGGCACTAAGTAGAGTTGAATTAGGATTGGTTATTATCGTGGGAATTGTTGGAGTTATGGACATAAAAAGATTGACAGTCGAAAAAAAATATTGTATGATTAATTAATGCTTATAACTCCACCGGAAATTAAACAGATAATTCTGTCAAAAGATATAGAACAAAATCCTCCTTTAATTGAGAGAGCTGACTTATTATACAACATATGGATGACCGAAAAAGATTTTGATACATCTCATGAGACAGACACAGTTAATCCTAAAAATGGAATGCCTGTAAAGATAAGTTTTGAGCAAGCTGGCAAGTTTAGAAGAATAACAATAGCTAAACATAATACTGAAAGTGGCGAAATTATAGTTTATGCGTTTTATTTTAACCCTTCATCAAAAGGAAGAATTAATCTAGATAGTGGTGGGCTGTATGTTGGAGATGCTAAAGATCCTAATTCTCTAAAATTAATTCGAGATTTAACTTATCCAGAAATATACTATATTTTAAAACAATTTAACATTCCAGTAACACTTATTAGTCCAGTTGTCATCAATCCTAACAAAAGAGATTTTTTTGCTGGTTATAGAGCTCCTATCTTGACACAACCAATCAAACAAAACAGAATTTAATTCTACACTATATACTTACTTTTAGCAAATAATAAGAATATTCCACAATAGCAGGAATGTCAAAAAGAGCGTGGTAAACTGTTGACGAACTCTCTATCTTTTGAACTATCCATGAATTTTTTCTCAATTATCAGCCTCTTCAAAAATTTAATTATACTATTTTTTTCTTTCTTGGAAAGCTTGTTGGCGGGTTTTTGACACAAATAAGAAATATAAGGATTGTAACTAATTTTAGATTTAATCCACCTAAAACCCTCTACAACATTTTTATTTTGATCTACATTATCCAAAACAAACTGAATTGAATTTCTGGAATAGCACAAATCAATAACTCTAAGCCTGTCAGTTGTATTAAATGTTAAGTTTCCATCATGATTATCACAAGAAATTCCTGAGCTATTAGAAAGCTTAATCAAATTAATTAGTAACTCCACAGTATCCTTTTTATTTATTTCTAAATTATTTTTCTTATACAAAATCTCACCATAATCATCTGCTATAATGTAAGTTTTTTTATTATTTAATGATGAGAATAAAATTTGAACTGGAAAGTTAGCATTTGTTTTTTGTGAAGTGAGTAAAATATCATAAATTTCTTCGATCTGATTATGTCCAAGCGGATTTAATTCTAGTAAAATTATTCCAGAATGATTAAGAATCTTATAAGCATTTTTGAAAAGACCTCCACCTATTCTTTCACCAATTATTATATCTTGGGGAACACCTCTTTCTATTAAGTTCCATGGTTTTTGTGTCTGTTCTTGCATAGTTTTAAGCTTTGTTTTACTTTTATATTATACCACAGATATTCAGTTTTAGCAAATCTAAATTATACAGCCAGCTAAATCATAAAATTCATAGACCAAAAACTTGCCAGTAGTTGACATAATCATACATAAATAGTTTAATATCTATATTACAATTCAACTAATTTTTTTATGCACAATAATAATTCTGACTTAATTAACTCTACAATGGACCAAGTTCAAGACACTGTACAAGATACAACCCAAAACATCTCTAGCTTAACCAAAACAACTATAACTTCAGCTGTTAATAATCTAGATCAAAAAATGGACGCAACTATGGACAAAGTAGTTAATTCTATGCCAACTATGCCAAGCTTAGATAATTCCAACAGTTCGCCAACTGGAATGATTACCGATTCCAAAACTCTCAAAATGTTCTCAAGCCTTAGCTTTTGGACAAAATTTTATGGAGTGATTGGTTATATTGGGTTTGGTTTTTTTGCACTTATTACAGTATTTGTTCTATTTAGTATTCCATTTAATCCAGTAGGTGGAATTATCACATTCATACTATTTGCCTTGTTATCAGTCTTGTATTTTTATATTGCTCAAAAAATATATTCTTTTGGATCTGAAGTAAAAGAAACCAAGAACAGTAAAACTCAAGATGAGTATAATCAAAATTCACTGTTAGCTTTTCAACAAATTCAAAAATACTTCAAAACTATCGGAATAATATTTATTGCTTATATTGGTTTGTTACTATCAATAATTCCTTTAGCATTAATATTTGGAGCTAGTGTTGCAAGTGTGTGTGCTAATCCAAAACCTGAAATGGTTGCGTTTTGTGCTAGTACCAAAGCTGGTGATAGCGACTTTATGATGGAAGGAGGTTATAACGGTATGAACAAAGGTATGGATATGAACAAAAATTATCCAACCAGCGGAGATATTAACATCAACACGCCAGAAGGTTCTATGAAGGCTAATATTAATGGTAAAGATATTAATCTAGACATTAGCGGAGTCAACGAAGGCAAAGTCCAAGTCAACATTCCTTCTAATCCCAACTCTAATCCAGCTATTAATGCTCCAGCGACCAATATGCCAACTATCAATCAACAATAGATTAATTCTACCTTCCCAAATATAACAAACCACACACAATAAAATTTCAAATGTTCAGTATCCCAAAAATTATCACAGTTGTCTTTAGTTCAATCTTCATATGTTGTCTGTTGCTTCCAGTCCAAGTTCTATCTCAGGGGATTACCGAAACTCCAACACAACCTCAAACCACACAACAAGCTCAACCAGCACCTTTGCAATTAGGAGTTAGAGTTATTGAACCTTTTGTTACCAAAAGTAGTGACGGAACTTATTCGGGGTTCAGCGTCGAACTCTGGGACAAAATCTCAACCAAAGCTGAACTTGGCAAGCCCACTTTTACGGAGTACAAAAACGTTGGAGATCTGCTCCAGGGCGTCCAAGACAAAAAAGTTGACGCAGGAATTGCCGCCATTAGTATTACTTCGGATCGTGAATCCAAGGTTGATTTTAGTCAGCCGATGTTCAACGCAGGGTTGCAGATTATGGTTCCCAAGAACTCTAGCAGTGACAGCTCTCAGACTAATATTTTCCAAAAAATTGCGACCGCGTTGTGGAGAGTCGAATTCCTGAATCTAGTAATTAGCATTATTGTTCTTAGTTTTGTTTTGGCGAATATCATTTATCTAGTAGAGAGAAGACATCTAGATGGAGTTTTTTCTAAGAACTATTTTGTGGGAATTTGGCAGGCGTTCTGGTGGTCATTATCAGGACTAGCTTCACAGGCAGACCACAATCCAGTCAGTGGCTGGGGCAAAGGAATTGCAGTTGTCTGGATGTACTTTAGTGTAATCTTTATAACCTTTTTTCAGGCAGGAATTACCAGTGACTTCACCGCTGCCAAGCTCCAAGGCTCAATCAATGGCGTTAACGATCTTCCTGGCAAGTCTGTAATTAGCATCAAGTCCAGCACAGCTTCCAAGTACCTAGATTCCATCAAGGTCGATCACAAAGACTACGACAATCTCAAAGATGCTCTAGCTGTTATTCAATCCAGCGGTGCAGATGCTTTGGTGTATGATGCTCCGCCCCTAGCCTATTATTCAACTCACGAAGGCAATGGCAAAGTCGAATTAGTTGGAGAGATTTTTAAGCCTGAGAACTACGGAATCGCACTTCAACAAGGAAGTTCTTTGACCAAAAAAATCAATCTAGCCTTATTATCACTCAAAGAAGATGGAACTTACGACGAATTATACACCAAGTACTTTGGTACCAAGTAAAATTATAAGAGTATCTACACTAATTTTTATTTACGAACTATCCAACTATGGAATCCTAAATCTACAAAGGTTTTAGTTTTGTAACGGTCAAAAACATAGTACAAAAAAATTGAAATTGGAACCGCAATCGTGAGAATAAAATAAATATCCAAAAAAAATCTATCACTACCTGTTAGTTGAAGTCTTTGGCTAAGATTATTTAGAAGTGAAAAAGTTGGGTTGAGTTCAGACATTATAAGAAGTTAGTTTTTTTGATGTATGGGTATGATTACAAATTATTTTTTTACCTCTGGTGAGCTTGGAAGATTACAGAGTTCACCACGAGTTAGCCATCTGTGTGTAGGCTCCAAAAAGCCATTTTTTAAGCGGAGAATAGAAGTCTGTAGCGTTACAGTTCGCTTGCCTTCTGAGTCTTTATAGGCTTCTTCGATATCTTCTTCACGAATTTCTTTGGTTTCATAAGTGCAAAACTTGAGCTCCCTGCCGTCTTGATCGTAGATAAAAAACTCTTCACCGGGCTGAGATATTGATTCTATAGGCTTGAAGACGGTTTTGTAATCACTAACAATATAGTCAAAATTAGAAGAATGCCCTACAATGTAACTATTACCAATCTCGCCAGGTTGCGGAGTGAATCCAATATGTACAATTCCATCGTTGAGTTTATCTTGGACTGGTGAGCCTTGATTAGCCTGTTCTTTGAACTTTCCAAAATTGTAACTACCTTCGTTTTTGTCAAAAAGATCTTCAAAACCAGAGTATAAAATTGGAGTTTGGATATTGTATTTTGGGTAACTTAGCCAGTTTTTTTTCTTTATTTCAGAAGGAATCGAGAATTGCATTCCAAGAGATTTTAGTTCTTTAGAGTTGTCTCTATTGTTCCTAAAAAAAGTTCTAAAAATACTTGAATCAACAAAGTCTTTAGTAATATCTTTACCATCTTTGTTAACTGCGTAATACTTAGAATCTTTGATATTAAGAGAATCTTTGATAATTCTATCGTTCAAGTTTGGCTTTGGTTCTAGTTTTTGACTTTCATTTTTAACAATTTCTTTTTTAGTCTCTTCTGGGATTGGAATTTTGGAGATTTTTTTGGCCAAATAATTAGAATCAGTAACTTCATATCCATAATCAATAGGAACATTAGCTTTGACACCATAACTACTAGAATGAAGAAGTGACGGAATCACAAAAATTAATACAAACACATAAAATCTATAGCGTAACCGCCAGATTCCTCTCCAAAAAGTATTTTTAGTTGGAGTTACTTTTTTAATTTTATTTAACTTTGCTGACATTTTCTAATATAAATAGTTAAACAAGTGATTTCGTGATAAGTAGTTTTTTGACTCCAGTGTTCAAAAATCCTAATACACATTATAATACTTTATATTATACCAAAATTACAGTTTCTTGGCAATTTTGAATTACAAATAAATTTTTTTGGAGAATACTATCCTTAATTTTTGGCATTGCCATCCTTAGATAGTCTTTAATAATCTTAGTTTGCCCTCGTTATGTTTGGCTATGTATAGATAAAGTGAGCAATTTAGCATATCTTG
>JAYUIW010000015.1:0-32810 GCA_043765655.1 bacterium | reverse complement strand
ACAGTGAGAATATTCGCAAGTGCAACATTACAACTAATTACAGCATTAATAACGGCTCTAGTTCTAATTATGGATATTATGGAAGTTATTATTCCACTGATAATTACACAACTTGCTTCGTGGTAATTCCTGGTAGTTCTAGCTTAGAGGGTTGCAAATATAACTCTGATGGAAGCTTGTACATTGGCAGTAGTTATGGATATTTTGGAGGATTCGGTGGAGGATCTGGGAATTATACAGGTTTTGGAACCTTGGGAGGTATTTATGACAATAACTATGGAGGAACTTATTATGACAATGGAAGTTCTAATTATTTGGACATATTACCGACTTACCCAACCTTTCAAAACAATACTAATTTTGATTGGAATAATGTTTAGCTTATGATTAATTACTGTTCTAAATGTGGATCTAATGATATTATCGCCAAAGAATCATACAAAGTTTGTAATTCTTGTAATACTGAGTTTTATGATAATCCCAAAGCCACTGTTGGAGTAGTTTTGACTAATAATAATAAGGTTTTTTTGGCGAAGCGGAATATTAATCCTGGCAAAGGACAGTGGGCAATTATCGCTGGATTCGTGGAAAATACAGAAACCTCGGAAAAGGCTCTAATTCGAGAAATAAAGGAAGAATTAACTTTGGAATTAGATGCTGATAGTCTAGAATATATTTGTAGCAAAAATCATTTTTATACTTACCGAGAAGATACTTTTAGAACTTTGTTATCAGTTTTTGTGTACGAGTTAAGTGATGATTTGATACCAAGAATTAAGATAAATAACGAAAATAGTGAGTGTGGGTTTTTTGCAATATCAGAAGTTGAAGAGTTTTATAATCAAGGTTTTTTGTACCCAGACAATTGGCAAATAATTCAAAAAGTATGAATCAAGAGACAATTAATAATCTGAATAATCTTAATCAAAAATTCTACGATCAAGTTGGCTCCAAGATTTGGAATCAAAGTCAAGATTATTCTTGGCAAGGTTGGTTCGATCTTGTTGTAAACTTTGAACAACTATATTCTAATTCTAGAACTATAAAATTCCTTGATCTCGGTTGTGGTAACGCTAGATTCGCCAACTTTTTAAGGCAGAATTTGCAACCTGAATTCTTGCAACGAACTAGTTATACAGGTGTTGATTTTTCGAATGAGTTTCTTGATAATTTTGACAAAGAAATAAGTGGTAGTTTTGAGAATTTGGAATTGTTGAATATTGATATTCTTAAGGATTTGGATAAGCTAAAGTCTCAAAAGTTCGATTGTATTGTACTTTTTGGTTTGATACATCATATTCCCAGCGTTGAGATTCGCAATAACTTTATCAAAGAAGTCTCCGAATTGTTGTCTGAGAACGGAATTTTGGTGTTTACAACTTGGGAATATATGAATAGTTCTAGACTCAGTAAGCGAGTTTTGGATCTCGGTACACTGGAATCTCAAGAGGTTCTAAGAAGCTTGAACATTAATAAGAATGAACTAGAGCATGGCGATAATATCCTAGATTGGATCAAAGTTACTAAATCTTACCGATATTCGCATAGTTTTGAGGTTGTAGAAATTAAGGAATACTTAGCGAATGCTAACTTGGAACTTAGGCGAGAATTCTACAATGATGGACGATCTTCGCGTCGCAACAAGTATTATATCTGTGGGAAAAATACAAAAAATTCTGAAGATGAAACAGACTTTATCAAAAAAGACAAGGAATTGTACGAAAGATTACTAAAATATCAGAACCAAGCTTCAACTATTTCTAAACTGTTTTGAGGAAATTAGATGGTTGTTTATTCCAATTTTGGCGATTCTATCCTTGACATCATCCTCAATATTATCCATTATTAAAAGAATTATTTTTATTTTTATTAAACATTTTACTTTATTTTTTTATGTGCGGAATTGTTGGATTTTATGGTGATAATACCGAAGTTGTAGATACACTAATTGCTGGGCTCAAGAGGTTAGAATATCGTGGTTATGACTCTGCTGGAGTTGCAGTTGTCAGTCCAAGTGGGGATTTGGATATCATCAAGGCAACTGGTAAGGTGGCGGAGCTGGAGAACAAGGTCAATACTCAAGGTGTAAAATCTCTGAATACTGGAATTGCACATACACGCTGGGCAACTCACGGCGAACCAAGCGAAGTCAATGCTCACCCTCACATCTCCTACGATGGCAAAATTGCTGTAGTTCATAACGGAATTATCGAGAATTATAAGTCAATTAAGGTCAAGTTAGAATCTGAAGGTGTAGTCTTCCAATCACGAACTGATACTGAAGTTATCGCTCACTTAATTGCTAAGTTCTTTACAACCGATCTCAAAGAAGCTGTGTTAGAGGCAGTTAGTCATCTGGAGGGAGCGTTCGCCTTCGCAGTTATTCACAAGGATTATCCAGAGCGAATTATCGCTACCAAAAAAGGCTCGCCACTAGTTCTAGGTGTTGGGTCAGCTTTGGAATCTCCGGATGGAGTTAGTCGCAACGAGATTATTATCGCTAGTGATGTCAGTGCAATTATCAACAAAACCAAAAATGTGATTTATCTTGAAGATGAGGAATTAGTGGACATTGAGAACGGTGATTTTCATATTCACGACTTCAAGAACAACAAAGTCTTTAAGCCAATTCAAACCGTAGATTGGAACGATGAACAAGCGACCAAGGAAGGCTGGGAGCATTTTTTGATCAAAGAAATAATGGAACAACCACAATCTATAATCGAGTCAATTCGTGGTAGAGTGGACATTGAGAATGGCAATGTTGTATTCGGTGGTCTTATCGATGTCAAAGACAGGATGGCCAGTATAAACAAGGTAATTCTGCTTGGAATTGGAACTTCGTTTTATTCGTGCAAACTAGGCGAAATGTTCTTCGAGGATATCGTGGGAATCACTGCCAAAGCCGAGATGAGCCCAGAATTCAAATACAAATCTAACTGTATTGATGAGAATACTTGGGTAATCGCTCTGTCCCAAAGTGGCGAAACTGCGGATACAATCTCGAGCATTCAAGAAGCAAAACAAAAAGGAGCTCTGGTTACAGGAATCGTTAATAGCGTCGGTTCGACAATCGCTAGAATTACTGATGCTGGTGTCTACAATCACATTGGTCCAGAGATTAGTGTGGCTTCCACCAAGGCTTTTGCATCGCAGGCTCTGATACTACTAATGCACGCTGTGTACCTTGCAAGACTTCGTAATATGTCTCTCGCTGATGGTCAAGAATTCCTGACTGAGATCAAAGAACTACCAAAACTAATCAAAACTGCCCTTGAGAATAATGGCCGAATCAAAGAAATTGCCAGTAGATACTACCAATCAACCAGTATATTCTATCTCGGACGCAAGTTCAACTACCCAATCGCCCTAGAAGGAGCACTCAAACTCAAAGAAATAAGCTACAAAACACACGCTGAAGGTCTCAGTGGAGGCGAACTCAAGCACGGATTCATTGCCCAAATCGACGAAACTAAACCAACCATTGCACTACTTCCATCTGATAGTCTGTACTCCAAGATGGCGTCCAATGTCGAGGAAGTTATCGCCCGCAAAGGCAAAGTAATCGCTGTACTCACAGACCCAGAAAGCGACCTGATTAATATGGTCAATGATTATATCGTCGTCCCCAAAACCAGCGAATATCTACAACCAATCGTCAATAATGTAGTTCTCCAGCTGTTCGCATATCATTGCAGTGTACTCAACGGATTAGACGTCGACAAGCCACGCAATCTCGCCAAAAGCGTCACGGTAGAGTAGGGAATAAGGAGATTTGACATTGTATAAAATATGTAGTATACTAAATTGGTTAATCATTAATTATAAATACTATTTTTATGCAAAATCAAGAAAAATCACAACAATTTAACCCAAAATTAATCTATAGACAAGTAAGTTTATTTCTTCATCCAGATGGAGCTTTTGAATCAAATAGAATTTTTTCAGGGCAGCTTCAGTCAACCATGAATCAAATTTATGATGAACTAAATGGGGGGGGTAGAAGAGTTAGAAATACAAGAGAGCAGGAACAATTAGAATACTATACAAAAAAATTATTTAACAAGCTAATTGCTTTAGAGCTACCTCAAAAAACTGGTTTAGATGAAAGTGTTGAATTATCAAAACTTAACGAGATTCAGAACTTGTTCGTTGTATACGCTCCAGCAATTTTAGAAAATAAAAAAATTCAAACTCCTGAATCAAAAGAATTATCAAAAAATACTGATGGAATAGTTAGACTATTATCTGATGTTGAAACTTTAGGTGGCAATCAAGAATCAAAACAACTATTAGAATTTATTAAATTATTATTCAATGGAATTAAAGAAAAACTAGAAAGTGGGGCTTTATCCGAAGTTGAAGTCAACAATCTCAACAAAGTCTATTCAAAATGCGGAGTTTGGTTATTCGAAGTAAGTAACAGAGTTAAGCTTGGAGAAAAAAGTGTTGAGGACTTACTAAAAGATTTACTTGTTAACATTGTCCCAAAAATTTATTACTCTTTAAAAAATTCAACAGATGATGATCTTGTAAAAATTGTTGAACAACTCAAAATTATAAACGATGAAATCGAAAATAAAAATAAACCTAAAACTGAAGAAAATAACAAAAAATATGAATATACCGGTTATCCAACAAGTAGTAGTATAAATATGACTATGAACGGAGTTACAATTAATCTTAGTAACGGTGTTCTTAGATACTACAAGATGCCTCAAGGAGTTAGTATTTATCAAGTAAATGGAGTAACAACTTATCGAAAAAATGGAGTTATTGTTGAGCCTGAATTAATCTCTGAAGAAGAGGCAATTAGACTGGGTACCAAAAAACCGACTATTAATTCTAACGGTGGAGTTTCAATCGGCAGTTCTTCTTTTAATTATCGAGGAGGAATTTTTATGGAAGATATGGTCATGGGTAATGTTGTAATTGGTGATAAAGTTAGTTTTAATAGATCAGAAAATTCAGGTCCGATTGAAAATGGTTCAATAATAAATGAGGGAAATCATGAAATAGATGTTTCAAAAATAAATAATCTTGATATAATCACTGGAGGAGTTATTAATATATCTGGAAATGGTATTCTAAAAATGGATAGAATAAACGGTGGAACGGTAAATATAGCGAGTGGAGTAACAGTTCATCTTGATATAATTAATGATGGAGTGGTAAATATAACAAGCGGTGCATTTGTAATATGTAGTAAAGTCAATGGTGGAACAATAAATGGAAAAGACGGAATTAGCTATCTAAAGAAAAATGGAGGAATTATAAATTAGTTTTTTATAAAAACTACTCCACTCCATCCATCCTCATATCAACCTTGGTAATGAATCGTAATTATTAGATCTCTTTCCCAATTCACGACCTCAGCTTGAGATTAACTATTCCAGCGACTAAATTCCAAAAAAGATTGTGTTTCTTTTGTTTTTGGCGTCTAGTTTCTTTGCAAACTCTGAATATTTTGATTTCTCGGTTAATGTTTTCTATCTTTACTCTGGTTTGTGAGAGGAGTTTGTTGTACTTTTTTTGATCGTCTGTAAGTGGTTTGTTTTTTGATTTTTTGTGAGGAATTTTGGCATTTGGAAGATAGCTTTTGACACCCAAAAACCCAAGATCAAACTCTTGATTATTGGCTTGATTGACAACTTTATACTGCCAAATCTTTGATTTTTTGAACATCTTAAAATCATGAACACTTCTAAAATCTGTGTCAATACTCAGTATTTGTTTGAGGTCTGTAGAGTAACAAACTAAAGCCTTTTCGGTATGAGTTTTTTGTTTTCCGCTGTATTTTAGTTTTTGAATTTTGTTTTTTTTGGACGCTCAGTTTTTTGTTCGCTAACATCGATAATCACTCTTTCAAGGACTTTTTCATCAAGATTATTAAGGTTTGGTAGTTTGAGACTTGGTAGTTTTGGGAGAGTTTTACTGACTTTGTTAAATATTTTGTTGGCGTAGCTTTCGCTAATTCCGAATTCCAGACCTAGAACGATAAAAGTTGGATAATCTCGAAGATATCTCATCGTCAAAAGCAGTTTGTCAACCAATTTAAAACTAGCTTTTTTACCTCTTGGACTCCAATCTTTGTTAGTATTTAGATTTACATAGTCCAAAAATTCTATTACAATTATCTCGAATTTTTTCTTGTTTAAGCCAACTAAACGCAGGAATTTGTCATCTTTATACTGTTTATATTTGTTGTAGTAATCCATACCTACAATTATGAACAATTTTTATGAATTGGGAAATAGGTCTATTGTTCGGGTAATATTTTTTGGTTTGTTTTGACAAGTTTTATTTTTGGTATCAAAATTTAGGAATGAATCAATCAACGAACTTAAGTACGAATCAAGTTTCTATGACTGTTTCTATTCTTTGGGATGGTAAGTACTGGATGGCACTATTCGAAAAGCGAGAATCTGAAGGTTATAGCGTTGCCAAAGCCACAATAAGCGTGGGCGAACCACAATCTTACCAAATTGAAAAATTCCTCAGGAATCTCAATCGTTCCAAACTACAATTCACACCTTGGGGATCTGAGCCAACAACTACCAAGCTAGTTGTAATCGAAAAAAAACAAAAGTTCGAAAAAACTCATACAGTCGAAGTCCAACTAAAAAATCCTCATGGTGATGCCAAAAGCCTTTTGCACAAGCAAAAAAACCTCAATAGAATAGAACGAAAAGAAAATCAAAATTCCAAAGAACGAGAAGAATTAGAAAAAAAGCAAAGAACACTCGAGCAAAAGAAAATCCAAAAACACAGAGGTCGGTAGGCTATTTTTTTTTGGATAGAATCCTGTTATAAATCAAAAATTAGCACAAAATCAACCCAAACTAAAATATTTTCTTGCCAAAAAATTGTTAAAAGTTTAGAATTTTAATATATATTTATTTAACCAAAATCACAAACACAATGACCTCAATCACACTTCCACTATTAGACGATCTACATGTACATCTTCGCGAAGGAGATATGCTCAGTAATGTTATTCAAGAGACCATCAACGGCGGAGTTGGTAGAGTTATGGCGATGCCGAATCTCAAGAACCCTCTTACAACGGCGGACAAAGTCCAGGAATATCAGAATTATATCAAGAGTTTGAACTTGGATTTGGAAATATTGTACAGTCTATACCTCGGTCAAGACACAACTCCTGAAGAGATTGTTAAGGCTGCCAAGCTTGGTGTCAAAAATGTCAAAATGTATCCAGCGGGAGTTACCACTAATAGCAATTTTGGGGTGAGTGATATTACTAGTTTTTATCTTGTGTTCGAGGCGATGCAAGAGAATGACTTTATCTTCAATATTCACGGCGAAGTTCCCAGCGATTATGGACGCAATATCTGTGTAATGAACGCCGAAGCCAAGTTCCTACCGATTCTTGCCGAAATCCAAAAAAACTTCCCAAAGCTAAAAATTGTTCTGGAACATATGACTTCCGCGGAGGCTGTGGAATACGTCAAAAACTGTGATTCTGAGTATTTGGCAGCGTCGATTACAGTTCATCATCTGGATCTGGTTGTGGATGATTGGGCAGGCAAGATTCATAATTTTTGTAAGCCTGTGGCCAAGTTCCCTGTTGATAGACAGGCTCTTCGGGATATTGTCAAAAGCGGAAATCCCAAGTTCTTCCTTGGTTCAGATTCGGCTCCGCATATGCGAGAACTCAAAGAAACCGCTTGTGGTTGTGCAGGTGTATATACGGCTCCATACCTTGCTCCATACCTTGCGGATGTCTTGGAAAGAATTGGTTGCCTAGATAGATTGGTGGATTTTGCGACGGTCTTCGGTGCTCAGTTCTATGGATTAGAACCCCAAAAGAAAACCTTTATATTAACCAAAAAACCAACTGTTGTAGACTCAGAAATTCACGGAGTTGTTCCGTTTCGAGCTGAAGAAACCTTAAGCTGGGGAATTGAGTAAGGTGGTAATTTGTTTTTTAAAGCAAAATCCCCGAGCCATTCGGCTCACCCCTTCGGACACTATGCGTCGCCGTATCAAGTACGGCTGTACCAGTATCTTCAAAAAGGGGTAACTAGTTAGAATGTCTTTAGTGACATATGTAAGATTAGAAGATTACCGTGGTTCTTCATTGACTACAACTTTGACATTCTCGAAAGATTGTTGGAGTGAGCTGATCTTGAATTCTTGGTAGATTTTGGTAATTGAACTACTAATAACTTTGTAATCTTCGTATTCTTTGAACTGGTTTCTCCAATAGTCATGAGCGATGAACAGCGGAGGTTGAGCTAGGAGAATTGTGGTTTTTTGGGCAAACTTATCTTGATTAATAAGATTTTGGAACTTGGAGATTTGTGAATACTTAACGACGACAATTCCTGTGAAGCCTGTAGATATTTTGGAGATTATTTTGGTTAGACTTCCACTTTCTCCGAGTATTAAAAAGTTGTCTTTGGACAAACTCATCGCCCCATCGTTGTTAAAATACTTATCAATACTTGCCATTGTGGAGTTGGTCGAAGTTAAGATAATTATTATTTGGTCAGGGTTATTGGAGATACTTCCCGCCTGCAGGTTAATAAGATTATTGATTGCCAGATGACTATGTTCAATGTTTTGGGCAATTTTTGTTTGTGTAACATTAATGTCTCTAGGCAAATCAATCAAGGTTGTTAATTCGTCGAGTTTGGAAGATGCGAATTGGCTGGTGAATTCTAAAGGTGGTTTTTTGTTGGCAAGTTCTTGCCAGCGGTTGCGGAGGTTGAAGTTGAGATTGGTCTTGGTGATTGTGAGATTATGTCCGAATAAATTAATCTTAAAAGTGTCAAAACTGTTGAATTGAAGAGTTTTTTGGTCAAGTTGGATTTGCTCAATGAGGTTGTTGTTTAAACTTTGTAAATTGTCTTGAGAATTTTGCCAAAGTCCACTGTTCGAACTAACTTCTGCGAAGTCAAAACTAGCTAATGATTCTATGAATTTAAAGAGTTTTTTGAAAGCGTTGAGATCTGCTCCAGAGAATGTGCTGGGAGTATAGATTAGTTCGTATTTGCCCTTCATCAAGGCGTTCATTGAAGGTAAAAGAAAGTCGTATTCGTTAATTAGTTTTTGAATTTTGGTTGTTGTCAGGCTTGAATTACTATTTATTTTAACTAGAACTTCTAGTTTGTTAACAAAGCTTCCAAGGTTGATTTTGGTATCAACTAGATCGGTAATTTGGTCCAGAATATTCTCGATTGCAGGAAGATTGGGATTGATTTGTTGGGTGTTTTGGGAGTTTGGACTAAGCTCAGAATCTTTTGTTTGTTTTGAAACTAAAAACTGAGAGGTATAAACTAATTCTAAGATTAGATTTTGGAGAATGTATTGAGTTTTGGAATCGCCAAGGCTGTGAAGTTTGAGAAAGAGTTTTGTGATATGTTTTGTGATATCCAAGGTCAAACAATAATAAATCTGCAAAGTCAAAGTTGTGAGTTCTAGATTGAGCTTGGTACCATTTTGTTCATTGATAATATTCTTGAGAGTCTGCAAGGTAGTAAGACTTGGAACAATATCGTTAATTGTGATTTTGGGAGGGACTATATCTCCAAGAAAATTAAGTTTGGAGTTATTTTCAAAGATGTTTTTTTGAATATTATTGTCAAAATTTGTACCTTCTAAAACCTGTAATTCTTGGCTTCGGTAGCTTTCTATTCCCAGATTAACGAAGTTGTGATTAATCATATCGAACAGGAATCCATCTTCAATCGCGTTCAATCTATTTATCAAAAATCTAAAAAGTTCAGCATCTACAAGTGTGTCAAAAAGCGAGCGGTGGTAACTAATATTGTGAATTAATTCTTTGGGAATTTTGGCTTCGAGTTCTAAGTTTTTGGATAGAAATTCTAGATTAATTGCCGACTTATCAGGCAACATAATTCTGGACAGATCCAGTGTATCGATAATTTTGGCATCGGGAAGATACCATTTTTCTTTTTTGAGAAATCCCAAATCAAAGTCTATAGAATGCCCAATTATGCCTTTAATCTGACCTTCTTCGCTAACTTTGGTTAACCATTCTTGCCACAGTTCTTGGGCTTGGAACAAGGTCGGCGCGTCCACGAGTTCGGATTCTTCAATTCCAGTAAGTCTAGTAATTCTGCTATCAAGAATACCGCGAAGCCTTAGAAGTGTAGAGAATTTGCAATTGTATTCCAGCCCATAATTAATATTGTCAAAGTCAAAAATTACTCCACTTAACTCGATGATTTGGTCGTTGTTGGGGTTGACCCCGCTGGTTTCACAGTCTAGGAATAATAACTTCATATTAATTAAATTTTACATTGAGATATAAAGGTAATTTTAACTAAATACATATTAGAACTAATTATTAACTTTTTTAGTAGTTTTGTCTACTTTTTTGTATATATCTTTGGTCAAATCATTCCAAACTCTGAAATTTTTTAAACTTTAGAATTTTACCTGATTATTGACAATAAAGCCTTTGTCTATCATAATTATAAGTATGTCAAACAACATTAATAACCTTAACAGAGAAACAGGGTTGGACTCCAAAAACTCATCCAACAACCCAACAATGGATACACTTTTAACGACGATCAAAGATCCAACAGAAGTCAAAATTGGTGACAAAATCACTGGTAAAATCGTATTTATCTCTAAGAATCAAGCAATTCTTGACATTACTAATGTTGGTCTTGGAATGGTCCGTGGTAAAGAACTCTACAATGATGAATATATTAGTAAGCTCAAGGTCGGCGAAGAAGTCGAAGCTATGCTTTTGAACCACGACAATGAACTTGGTTACTTAGAATTAAGCTTCAAAGCCATCGGTCGCGACAAAATCTGGACAGAAATTAACAATGCTTTCGAATCCAAAGTTACTCTTCCTGCCAAAATTCGCGATGCCAACCGTGGTGGATTTCTTATCCGTGTTAACGGCGTTGATGGATTCCTTCCTGCGTCTCTATTATCTCCTGCACACTCTATCAAAGCAACTCCGGGAGCTGATGATAAGTCACTAATTAACAAAATGAAAGACTATGTTGGTCAAACCTTCAACGTCAAATTAATGTCTGTTAATCCAGTCTCTGACACAGTTATCGCCTCCGAAAAAGCAGTAAGTGACGAAATGTCACAACTAAAACTCCAAAAGTACAAAAATGGCGATGTTGTCGATGGTCAAGTCATTGGAATTGTGGACTTCGGATTATTCGTTAGATTCGATGACGATCTAGAAGGATTGGTTCATATCTCCGAAATCTCTTGGAAAAAAGTCGAAAACCCATACAAAGAGCATAAGATTGGTCAAACAATCAAAGTTAAAATAATCGATATTGACAAAGATAACAAGATTAACCTTTCTATCAAGCAAACTCTATCTAATCCGTGGACAGAATTCACTAAGACTGCCAATGTTGGAGATATTTTCAAGGGAACTGTAACTAAAGTTGCTCAATATGGAGCAATTGCTATCAACGAACAAGATATTCAAGGCCTATGTCACATTAGCCAAATTACCACTGACAAAATCTCAACCACAGGACAAGTCGTAGATCATCTCAAAGTTGGTAAAGAGTACGAGTTCACAATTCTATCGTTGGAAAAGAACGAAAAATTACTTCTTACTAGACTTCCATTAGAGGTTGCACAGTCAATCAAGCTAGACGAAATCAAAGAAGCTCTATCTAAGGTCGAAAAAGAAGAAGTCGTTGTAACCCCTGAACCAGTTCTCGAGGATATCGCGTAGAGTAATTCCTTTTTTTTCAAAAGGGGTGGCGACGCAAGTCGACGAGGTATTTGTAAAAAACCTGCCTTCATTAACAATTATCCCCTTATTTTAGGGGAAATTTTATTAGGATTTTAAAATCTTTTTCACACTGTCATCTTGAGTGTAACGAAAGATCCCCAAGATCTTGAGCAAAAACTACCACAGGAACCCCGAGCCTTTCGGCTAACCCCTTAATAAGGGGTAATTATCAATAATAACCTTTTTAGATCCTGAAACGAGTTCAGGATGACAGTTGGAGTTTTTATTCAGATCAAAGTTATAATTACTAGATACCCCTATGTAGGGGTGAAGGCAAAGCCTTCGGGGTAGTTGAAGTGTAACCTGAACAACAGGGGATTCTTCACATTCGTTCAGAATGACAACTTAGTAACAACTATTTTAGATCCTGAAATAAATTCAGGATGACATAATTGGAATATAACTTGAACAACAGGGGATTCTTCGCTACGCTCAGAATGACAGCTTTAAAATATAATATAAATTATAATGTCCGGACAATTTTTTAACAACAATAATCCTAGAATTCTGATGTGTCCGCCGCAGTATTTTGGTATAGAATATTCTATCAACGACTGGATGAATACTACAATCTTGAGCCAATACGATCTTGCCCAAAGTCAATGGAATTCTCTGTATTCCAAAATTATTGAACTTGGTGCCAAAGTTGAACTAGTCGAGCCAATCGCAGGTCAGCCTGATATGACTTATGTGGATGTTGGTTTGGTTTATTCCAATATATTCATTACTTCTAACTTCAAATTCCCTGAACGCCAAGGCGAAAAAAAAGGCTTTGTAAAATGGTTTGAGGTTAACAGATTTAATATTTTCGAGTTTGAGAATACCATTAGCTTCGAAGGACATGGCGATACGCTGTGGAAAGATGGGCATACACTTTTTGGTGGGTATGGATTCCGTACGCAGTTGGAGAGTTATGATTATATTCAAAAAATTCTAGACCAAAAAGCTGAGCAGAATTTTACAAAAAACTCTGAGCAAGATTCGGAAAAAAATATTTTAACAAAGCCAAAAATAATAACTCTGGAACTTATAGATAGTAGATTTTATCATCTTGATACTTGTTTTTGTCCGATTCGATCTGACCTCGCATTATGCTACACTAAGGCATTGAGCCTTGAATCTATTGAGAAAATTAGAAGCGTTATGGAGATTGTAGAGGTTGATGAGGACGAAGCTGTACACTTTGCTTGCAACGCACTTCCTATTGGCAATAATTTAATCTTACCCGAAGGCGCTCCCAAGTTAATGAGTAAACTTGAAGAACTAGGATTCGTGTGTCATCCAGTTCCAATGAGTGAGTTCATCAAGGGTGGAGGAGCCTGCAAATGTCTAAGTATGCCGTTGCAGGTTTAGGGTGTTTTGTTAGTTTTTGTTCAAGAGCTGGAGTATTCCTATTAATCTCAAAAAACGACAATCCAAAAACAAGCTAAGCAAAATTTGCCCAAGAAAAATAAAAAAAGTATTCTCTAAATAGAGAAAATAATATTTTATGAAAATCAAAACAATCGCTGGAGTTGCACAAGTTGCATATTTGAATAACCTTGAACAAGCCAAAGAATTAGTAGGGAACTGGATAAAGTTTGACAAGTTAATCTACATACTTCAACCTTCCAAGGACACTAGAATTCCAACAGAATTTGCTCAATCAAGACACTTTGACATAATTCAAAAAGAAATTCATAAACAATTTGAGTTAATAAAAAAAACTCATCCTAATTACGATACCAAAGTTTGCACTGGATGTTTGTTCGAATCTGAGAACGGAAGTATAATCTCGGTAACTACCCAAAATTTAGCTCTTCATGACTTTGCAAAATCAACTGATAAAGTCTGTATTCGAGAAACTCTTCGTAATCAAGGAGCGTGGCAACCCGGAGATAGCTATGAAGTCTGCAAAGGCTGTAGTTGGAAGAATCACCCGGAATCAAGAACTCTTTTGGAGGTATGGGGTAATTCAGAATTGCTCAAAAAATACCAAGGATCAACTTGTTATATTAGTAATCACTGGTGGTGTTGCGATATTTGTCGCCAGAATATGTTCAAAATGGGAGTTAGTAAAATTATAATTAATCCACTATGTGAAAGAGTTTTTGGAGAGAATAATCAACTATTGGAAGAGTGATTTTTGGGCAATGTTATCAAGATTCTAATCGTATCGGAGTGCATCTACAACCGATAGTTTTCCTGCTTTGTAGGCTGGATATATTCCGAAGACCACTCCGAGTGTAATGGAGAGTATAAAAGCCCAGTAGATCGACATCCACGAATATTGAGCGACTAGTCCCAGATCAGGATTAATAGTATTCACAACAATCACTCCGAGATAGACCAGATATTGAGCCAATAAAGCCCCAAATAATCCTGACAAAGCTGTCAAAGTAACAGATTCCGAAAGAAACAAAATCAAAATATCTCGATTTTTAGCACCAAAAGCCTTGCGAATTCCAATCTCCTTAATTCTCTGAGCCACTGCCATTAACATTACATTGAGAACTCCAATCCCACCAACAACTAGCGAGATAACAGCAACTAATCCAAGGAATAATTGGAAGGCAATTAGAACTCCACCAATAGTATCAATGGCAGATTTACTAGACTGAGTGGTAATTTTTTTGGCACTATTACCGCTAAAGTTAGAACTTCGAAATGTATTCATCTCTTCCAGAACTTGCTTGGACACGAAGTCAATTTGACTTTCGTTTTGGACTGTGTACAGAATTTGTTGCAGTGGTTTGTCTTCCTGGTTGCGGAGTTTCCACAGACTGGTAATCGGCATTATGACATCTTTGTCGTTAGCTGTAAGACTACTTTCCCCTTCGAATTCCCCAATCACCAGATAGCTTTGTTTGCCCAGATCTACCTTTTGACCCAGCAGAGAATCCTTGCCCTTGATAGACTGCGCGAATTGACGAGTTACCACAATTACGTTTTCGCCAGTGGTTAATTCAGATTCGTTAAAGAATCTACCATTGATGTTTAGAAGGTTTTTGTTCCCCGAAATATTAGGATAATCTAATCCGCCGCCCTTAATACTTTGGTTAATACTCTCGTCAAAAGTATTTTTGACGCTAACTGTACCGACTGCGAATGGAGTGGAATCGGTAATTGGGTATTTGTCTTTGATTGTCAAAAAATATCGGTAGTCTTGGTTGGTTACTTTGGCGACATCTGTACGAGAATTAAAGTCGGCGTTGACCGTGATTGTGGTGGTTTTACCAATGGATTTGGTCAAATATCCTGTAATGTATTGCTGGGCAATTGAGCCACTGGACAGAATAAGAGAGACTGCCATTACACCGACGGCAATTCCGAGGGCGGTGAGAATCGTACGACCTTTGTTGGCGTAGAGTTCATTGAATGCGAGTTTAAAGGCTTCGAACATATATAGAGAATTAAGAATGATTAATTACGAATTACGGTTTGTAGAATTACAAAGTGATGAATTACGATAATAGAATTAAGAATGATTAATTACGAATTACGGTTTGGGAGATCTTGAATTAAGAATGATGAATTACGAAGGTTGGACTAAGATTTTTTTAATTCTTTTTGGTTGGCTTTTGTTGTAATTTGTATTTTGCCAATAATTTTAAAAATTTCATCACAATCAAAAATTAGTTTTTTGAATAACGATTCTTCGATATATCCTGAATCTTTTAAAAGTCTAAGCCAATAATGTGTTTCCCTTGCTTCTTTGTACGATATGGAAATTTTTGATAAAAATTCTGCTGTACTATAAGCTCCAATTGTCTCCTCAATATTGGCACCAATCGAAGTCCCTGATTTTAGAATTTGCCGAGAGAGGATGTATTCATTTTGTTTGGTTAAGGTTTTATACAATTGAATTATTTCTAAAGCAAAGCTATAAGTTTTTTGTTGGATTATATTCTCTTTCATAGTATTAAAAATTATTGTTAAAATTAGTCGTATTCGTAATTGGAAATTTGTTATTAAAACGAAGAGCAATTGTAATTCGTAATTAGAAATTAGTAATTGATTAAAATTCATCAACGATAACTCCATCTTTCAAGCGAATAATCCGACTGAATTTTTTGGCAAGATCATCATCGTGAGTTACGAAGATAACCGACTTACCAAACTCGGTATTAAGCCGAAAGATCTCCGCCATAACTTGGTCAGTGGTCTTGGAGTCCAATGCTCCAGTTGGCTCATCTCCGATTATTATATCGCAGTCATTAACTAGCGATCTTGCCATTGCCACACGCTGTTGTTGTCCACCAGAGAGGAGCTTGGGGAGTTTGTAGGCTTGTTCTTCGATATCAAACTTTGCTAGAAGTTCTAAAGCAATTTCTTTGCGGTTGTGCCACTTGGACTTATCGGAGTTGTAATAAAGTGGAGCGGTTATATTGTCAATTACATTGAGTTTTGGCAAAAGATTAAATTGCTGGAATATAAAACCAAAAGTCTTGTTGCGGATCTCAGATCTCTGATTATCGTCGAATCCTGATACATTAACCCCATTGAGCAAGTATTCTCCACTGGTCGGAAAGTCCAAAAGCCCCAGAATATTGAGCATTGTACTCTTTCCTGAGCCAGATTTACCCAGCAGAGCCACAGTTTCGCCGCGCATAATATTTACATCGACGCCCTTGATAACTAACTGTTGTTCTTTGCCAACGATATAGTATTTTTGTACACCTTTGAACTGGATTATTGGTTGGGCTTTGGTTGGATTAATTGTAGTCATATTGTTGGGAGGATTAAACTAAATTATTAGTTATTATATATTTGTATTTGACAAGAATTATTCTTTATAGTAAAATTAATATGTATTCGGGAATTACCCGCGACCTTCTAGTAATAGAAGGGTTATTTTTTTATATTTTTAACAATAGTCTGATAGCTTTTTTAACACTTTCATGTTCTTGTTTTGTTATTTCACCATACTTATAATTCAATCTACGATAATCAAAAAACTTAATCTGATTTAACATTATAATTTGATCAATATTCTTGAATTTGATTTGAAAATACCAAGAACCAACTTTTATTTTCGTACTCAGAGGAATAGCTACAAAGCTAAATTTGTCTAGTTTTGTAAATATTAAAAATGGTCTTAAATAGTCTTTTCCTTTTCCACTAACTTCAACTCCTATATTTTCTCCACAAAAACACCACCAAACTTGACCTTCACTGAATTGTGGAGGTTTGACTAACTGATTATCGAGTTTTGGTTTTAGTGTGAACCAATCCAAAAAGTTTTTAATATAAATCATTTGGTTTATTTTTTTTACTTCTTAACAAGATACTCGGCTTCCAATTGCTTTTTTTCGGCATCAGTCTTGGGATAAATAATGAATACAAAATCTCCAGAATTCAAACCGCTAAGAACTTCAATATTACGACCATCATTCAAGCCAGTTTCAATCTTAACTTCTTTGAAAGCTGTAAATTTAACACCGACTAATTGACTAGCAGCTTGATCTGCTCCTTTGGACGAACTTGAGCTGGTAGAAGTTTTGATTTCTTCAAACTTAGTTTCATCTTCATCAACAATGATAAAGTCATTTGCGTTCGAACTTGAAGTACTGTTTGAATTAGTTTTAATTTTTTTGCCTTTTGGTAATTCTACACCCGTTCCCACATATACTTTATTCTCTAGAACGGCCGAGAATGGAACATTGAGAACATCTTTTTTTTGGTCAATAATTACATCGATATTAACCGATTCGCCTTGAGTATAGTTGTATTTATTGCTTTTGGGAAGATTAGCGAAGACATCATATTCTAGGGTTGTACTTGCCGTAGCTCCAACCGCTAGAGTGTTGGGAATAAGATTGGCATCTGTAACCACAATATTTTCAATGTCTTTATATTTGTCAGTATTAACCTTCATTCCCTTTTTAATTTGGGATTTGTTGTCGGCATTAACTGTGAATTTGAGCCTTTGGTCGGGACTAACGATTGTGAACTCTACTTCTCGAGCGTTGAGAACCAAACCTTGTTCCTTGTTGACTTTACCTACAATTCCGTCTTTTTTGGCAACTAGAGTTTTGTTTTTTTCTTGTTTGTTAATATCTTCGATAATATCATTGAGTTTGCTTTGGGAGCCTTCCAGTGAGGATTGCGCTGAGCGAATTCTTTGGAGAACTGAGTCCTTGGTACTTTCTAATCCTTGTTGGCTGACTTGTTGCTGAGCCAAAAGATCCGAGATTCCACGATCGATTGTTTTGAGCTGTTCTTCAAGGTTTTTGACTTCTACAGAATTATCAATTTGTTTGATATCGTTTTCGCGAGTTGTGATTTTTGACTTCAAATCTCCTTTTTTGATTTCGATTTGAGAGTCATTGAGTTGGTCGGTAATTGTTGGCTTGTTGCCAGTGTAACTTGGATCTTTTTTGAGAATATTAATCTTATTCTGGAGGTCATTAATATCATTGTTCAAAGTATTTACACTAACATTAGTATTATTATTGGCTACATTTTGTTGAACCCTAAGCTCGTTTAGGTTTTTTTCTGCCAAAAGACATTGATCCTTGGTTGAAGTAAGATTGGGCAAAGCTGAACTCGAACTAGAAGAAGCAAAAGTCGAAGAGATTGTGGTAGAGCTTGGAATTACATACACATAACTAGAGCAGCTTTGGGAGGAACTTAATCCAAGAGTAGTTTTGAAACCACTAATCTGCGATTCTACAGTGTTGATTTGACTTTGAATTTGGCTACTTCCAGAATTCCCAGTTGTCAGTTGATCATGTTTTAGTTTGAGTTGATCTTCATATTGTTTGACCGAATTATCAACAACTTTTCGACTATCCAGTTCGTCATATTGTTTTTGGAAGTCGATTCGCTCCGAGTCGTAACGAGATTTTTTTTCGTGGTTTTCATTGATTTTGTCGATTCTTTTTTGGTTGATTTGATTCCATTCGTCGACTTTATTTTTGACATTAATATCCTGCTGACTAAGAGTGGCATAATTACTATTCAAAGTATTCCCAAGAGCTTCTTGTTGATTGCTGATATCTGTGAGATACGAATTAATTTGGTTTTGAACATCTGTGGATCGCACTTTATTCTCATTCACGAATTCCAGCGATGCCAGAACTTGTCCAGCCGTAACTTGGTCGCCTTGCTTAACAAAAACTTCCTTGAGTTCGGCGTCTTGGTAGACTGGAAGATCGTAGCTATAACTATTCTCAACTACAGCTTGCACCGAGATTTTTTTGACAACATCACCCTTGGTGATTAATTTGGGAACGTTGAGATTCACAGTTTTTTTGCCAGCAGGAAAGTAAGTCAAGACAATTGGAACTACTAATAATCCTATTAATAACACTGGAACCAGAATTCTCCAGAAGATTTTGAGAATGTTAACCAACCATCGAATTGGCGGGAATCTCAGTAACCAAGATAATATTCTTTGGAAAAAGTTTTGGGTTGAGAGGAAGATTTTTTTGAACATATTTCGAAATTTATTTTTGGGATTTTTGAAATTTTTATAAACTAATTTTTTGGGTAATGTTAAGTAAGGATTCTAACTCTTTTTGGTTTAGTTTTTCGTAGATTTTGGTAAGAGTTTCATCGCGTTTTTTGATTATCTTCATCATACTTTGGCGTGAACTACTAGTTAACTCAATAACGATAACTCGCCTGTCTTTTGGGTCAAAATCTCTTTGGACCTTGCCTAGTTCAACCAGATTATTAACTAGCTGTGTAGCTCCCGAAGTTTTGAGATTCATAGCCTTGGCAAAGTCAGTCATCTTAATAGATTCGAGATTATACAAAAACATTAAAGCCTTTACCTGAAGCGGAGTTAACGGCTCAATTTGTGAGATTAATGGCATTATTTGGTCTTGAACTTTGATCTGAATTTGCTCAAAGAGTTGAATCAACTCGTTAATTATTGCAAGATTGTTCATATTATGAATTATTAATAATATTTAGCTTATTGTCAAGAAAATATCCTTTTTAAAATAATTTATTATTTATCAATCGTCTGTTTATTTATTTTTTTTAGTACTGTGGATATTATTCTTAACCTTAGTTGTTTTATCTGGCTAATCTTAATTTGATTCAACAAAAAATTGAGTTAATATGAAACAAAAATTTGACAATTAAAGCAACTCTAGGTTATACTTAAAAAATAAAATAAATAATAATTATAAAATAAAAACTAAAACAAATCCAAAATATTATGAAAACTGCAAAAAATACTAAAATTGATTTTGTAAATCTTTTTGTAATACTTGTTTCACTAGGTTTGATTGTTACAGGATTTTGGTTAATTGACCAAAAAAATGCTAAGTCACAAACTGCTAATTCAAGTAAATCCTCATCACTAAATTCAATTGACAAGTCGAATCTCTTTGTAAATAGTTCTAACTCATTAGTAGCTATAAGTAGCCAGTCTTCCTTAGCCAAGTCCTATTCTAGCTTGTCGTTGAGTAGTGCTGTTTCTAGCTTTTCTGCTATCGCAAGTCAAAGTACAATTTCTTCAACTACTTCAGTTGCTCCGATTCAAACAGTTAGTTCTAGCTCCGTACAGCCTATAGTTTTAGAAACAAAATCATCTCTATCTTCTAGTAACTCTAATCTTCAAAATTCTCAAGCCTTAGTAAAAGTTAATACGATCAAAGAGTCTGGTGGATATCTCATTGAAGTTCTTGATACAGGCTATATTAATGGTAGATATTGGAAAAAAGGGGCCAAGCTTAATATTGATACAACCGTTCCCCTTAGTTTAGGTTCTCAATATAATATTAGTGGAATTAGCGAGACTTCAGAGACTGTTGATTTTGGCCTTATAACTCGTAACTAAATTCCTCAACATCAATATCAAGCAAAATATTTTTAACAATAATTTTATAACAAAAATGTCAGAAAGCAAAACTCAATTAATTTTTAATCTTGTCGTGTTAGGTCTAGTTTTAGGTCTTGGAAGTATAGTATTCTTTAGTCTAATTCCTAATCAACAAGAAGCCATCAAAAATCCAAAACCATCCACCACTTCGTCAGTTGCAAAATCTTCTACAAGCTTAGTTAAGCCATCTCAAACTCCTGAAGATGTAACCAAATATAAAAGCCTTGTAAAAGCTGAAGTTATTAGTGAAGGCCAAGGTGAAACAACTAAGGCTGGAGACAAAATAACCGTTAATTACACTGGAATGTTACAGGATGGTACTGTTTTTGATTCTTCTGTCGGCAAAGCTCCATTCGATTTTACACTCGGAGGAGGTAGGGTTATCAAAGGTTGGGATTATGGTCTAGAAGGTTACAAAGTTGGCTCCAAAGTCAAACTAACTCTTCCACCAGAAATTGCCTACGGATCAGCTTCTAATGGTAAAATTCCTGCTAATTCAACCTTAGTTTTTGATGTTGAAATTCTAGGAATAACAAAATAATTAATACTAAAACAAGTATACAAATATAATTTACAAAGCTTTACATGAACTTTGACTAGTTTTTTATTTAAAAACACTAAAATAAAGCAACATATTTGCTTGTCTCAAAAGTTATCTTGTAAAAATTAAAAATTATATTAGCATTTTCTTTATCAAAAAAAATAACTAGACTACCCTTGATCGCACTCACTTTTTAACATTTTGTCTACCCTCACAACTTCACCACTGGGAAAGTATCTAGCATAAGAGAAAGTTCCATCTCCATTACTTATCCATACAATGTTTATTTTGTATATACTCGATGTATCCTGAGAATTGCTAGAGATTGTCGCACTTCCGATATGGATTCCAATAAGATAACTACTTATATCTGAGTCATCACTGACCTCACCGAATTGATTGAACTTGTATCCTGAGCCAGACAATCCAACTCCATTAGAATTAAATAGTTCCTTCCCCTTCAAAAAAGTTTCACCTTTATTTTTGATAATTCCTCTTGTATACACAGCGTTAGGATCGATATTCTCAATTTTTTGGTCTAATATTATTGGATCTACAGTCTGTTTTAGAGTTTGTGGATAATTAATTCCACGATCTTTGGTAGAGTCGTTATTAAGAAGCCATAAAGGAATTTTGATTAATCCTTCGCGGTAATATTGTTTTGTGTTACCAACTTTGCGAGAGCACAATTCATTAACTGTACTAATTAGTTCAGCCCCGTAATTAAGAAGAAATTCAACTTGATCCAAAGTATAATTATGTCCAGTTGTATAAAAATATTCTCCAATTATTTCTCCAGAGCCTTGCGACGAATAATTCCGAATAATTCCACTATCGTTTATTGTGAATTTATTTTTAATATTGGCTGGATTAGCACTACTCGGAAGTGGATTAGAGGCTTTGACAACACTGAATTGAGCTACAATACTAACTGTTAAGGTTATTATAATTGAGATAGTAACCAGAATTATCAAAAATTTGCTGCGATTATGGTTTTGAGAATGAGTTGGTGCGAAAAAATTCTTGTTAGAAATAGTTTTTTTAGTCATTTATTAACTCTATCATATAATTGTATTTTTTGTCAAGATTATATACCCCAAAAAAACTTATAAAATATCTACAAAATATGACTTAATTTTGATAACTAGTGCCTTTATTAAGCAAAAAATTAATATCTAGTTTGTCTTTAATTTTTAAATCTTTGGCTAAAATAGAATCTTCAATAACCTCAAGAACATACTGGGCTTCTTGGTTGGAAGGATAAACTTCATCAGTCTGATTGGGCTTAGCAGAATATTGGTTGACTATCACCCCATCAGTATTCAAAAAAATAATTTTTAGTGGAACTAGTGTATCTTTCATCCAAAAAGTTTGCTGAGCTGGCTCTGAAAAAATAAATAACATTCCACAAGTTTCGCAAGCTTCTTTAGTTGTTCTATTCATCATTCCTTTTGCTTGCTCTGTTTTAGTTTTGGCAAGCTCTAGTCTAGAAAAATTTAGTTGCTTTCCTTTGTGCTTTAGATCTTCAACTTTTAAAAATTCTTTATTGTCTTGTACAACCTGATTTACAATATTTTTGGAATTTTCAATTTTTGGACCGAATATTGGAGAGTTTTGAAAGTTTTGAAATACAAAATAAAGAGATGCCAGAACTAATAAAATTACTAATATTGTAGCAATTAAGGTAAAAAATGTTTTTTGCATATAGAAATTAAATAATTATTAAATTGATGTTTAGTATGCTAAAATTTAACGTAATCTCGCGGTTTGTAGCACTTGGATAGTCCCCATACGCAACCAGGACCTGCGTAGTTAGTCCCATCAATTATCATGAAGTGAAGGTGAGGTCCTGTAGAATTTCCAGTCGAACCCATTGGACCGATGAATTGCCCTTTTGAGACGCTATCTCCAACTTTGAGTGTCGATTCTGTTGCCATGTGAGCGTATAATGTATAGACGATTTTGCCTCCAGGAAGAGTGTGCTTGAGTTGAACCATATTGGCATACCCATCAAATGAATATCCAGAAAAGAACACCGTTCCATCAGCTGCAGCAACAATTGGAGTTCCAGTTCCATTACTGACATCAATTCCGTCATGATTACAATATCCGAATTCCCGCTCGAAGTTACCAGTCGTAGGTGTTGCAAAGTAGCCTGTAGGAATATTGAGCGTATCATAAGCTTGGTAGCTACAGCTAGAACTATCAGAATAATCGTTGAAGTTAGTACTTGTTGGGCTAATGTAACCTGGAGTATAACTGTTATTTTTGCCAGTTGGATTATTGAATTTTTTGGCTGATTCTAGTGCGGCTAATCTTGCAGATTCGGCTTGTTTTCTGAGTTCTTCTTGACGTTGGCGCTCTTGCTCTTCTTCTTTTTTGGCTCTTTCTATGAAGATTGAGCGTTGTTCGTTGATTTTTTGAACTTCGGCTTGTTGAGCATTCTTGATCTCGAGGTATTTGGCTTCGTCGCCTTTGGTTCGTTGAAGTAGGTCTGCAGCTTTGTCTCGATTGCTACTGGCGATATACTTGGCATTTTGAGCATTGTTAGAGGCCTCAAGCTGTGATTGTATGCTTCGTTCTTTTTCAACTTTAGCAATTTGGAGGCTTTTTTGGATTTGGTCGGCTTCTTTTTGGAGATTGGAATTGGAGTAGATTTTGGTTATGAATTCTCCGATATTCTTAGAACTAAAAACCATCTGAATCGGACTCGTAAGACTAAGAATCTGTAGTTCCTTGTATAATTTGCTGATGTCGTCTTCCAGTTTGGCAATTTCGATTTCTAATTGTACTTTTTGCTTTTGGTATTCTTGGGCAAGGTTAAGAGCCTGTGCAGAAATCGCTTCGAATCTAGAAGCTTCGGATTGGAATGTTGCAACTTCTTGGCTAAGCGAGGTAATTCTAACTTCTGTATATTCTAGCTCTCTTTGAATATTATTAATCTGTGAGTTAATTTGGTCTTTTTGTTTTTCTAGTTGGCTGATTTCACTAGAATACCTATCGCTATTTTGGGCAATAATACTAATTCCAAAATTAATGTCAAAAAAACCCCCACTAGCCACAAAACCAAGAAGAGTTAGGGTAATTATTATTTTATTTATATTTATTTTTTTCATTGTGGTTGTCTATTATGCTAAAAATTTGATTTGATTTTTTATTCTTGATTAAAATTATTTCTAATATACATAAAATACATTATTGAATAAATTTTACGTTTTAGTTCTAACAAATTTTCTCTTTTGAGATAATAACCAATAAGCTTTGCGTGAGCGTATCTACTAATAGAAGCTATTTTTTTATTTGGTTTTTTTGCAATATTCCAAAATTTTATATGCCATAAGAACACTTCTTCCATCGCTTGTATATGACATATCACTATTTATTAATAATTCATTTGTACCCAAAATATCTCTTGAAAGTAAATTAATAGTTCCAGCTGTTGAAAATATTCCATAGTTTGAAATTCCAAATAAAAGAGCTAATTGTCCCAAAATTTTTTTTGGAGTTGTTTCTAATATTTTTTCTAAATTAGTCTAATTTTCAGATTTTTCGTCAACAACTAATGTAAACTCTAGCTTTAAATAAAGTGGTAATTGTAAAAAAACTCCAACATTTGTGACTGATTGATTAAAAAATATGTTTTGAGGATCAAAATCAATAACTTTTTTATCTTGACTTCTAAGAATTCTAGAAAGCTTTGAAAAATATGTAGATTTTATATCTGGGAATTCATCCCAGGTACTTTCAATGAATATTACATCTGATTTTGATAGTTGTAGATAGATTAATTCAATTTGTTTTTCTAATTTTTTATCGTCATGCTCTACTTCAATATTAAAGTAATTTTTAGCACCGTTATACAAGAATACAGAATCTTCAACTTTTGATTCAGTTTTAGACTTGGGTATTTTATCTTTAATACCTCTTAATAATTCTGGTTTTTTTAGTACTATTTTAAAAAAAATATTTGAAAGTAGACTTGGAAAAGATGTTAGCAATAATAAAACACTTAATATTTCCCTTCTATTAAATAATTTTTCTTTGATTTGCTCAGACATTTGATTTATTTTGATTTGGTTAGTCTATAAGCGGAATTCTGTCTGTTACGATGTTTTGACGATCGCAGAGACGATGATTTATCTTTGCCCTCTACCTTTTTTGAGGTTGCACCGAGTAGGGTTTGCCACACGGACTGTTGCCAGCCTTCGTGCGTGAGCTCTTACCTCACGTTTTGACCCTTACCTTGAACTTTTGACGGTCTAAGGCGGTATGTTTTCTGTTGCACTTTTCAGCCTTACTTTCTTGACGATTTTGGGCTCCCTATGGTTACCCACGGCGGATTAAAGCCCGCTACTCACAATGAACTTTGCAGTCCACTAGTGTTCCGACTTTCCTCTGTTTTGCAACAGCCATCGTCCAACTAACCATACTGGAATAATACTTTATTCTGTTAACTTTGTCAAAGAGATTAACTTCAATTCAACTTCAATTCAACTTAGTATTTTGAAGGTTTTTAATATTATTTTGGACTTTGTTGGCTATGATTAATATTTTTTATACGAAGTTAAATAAAAGATAAAGGAACTATTTTATACTTGAATCTATGTTAACTTTGACCGGCTTTGACCCAAAAATAATTTAATTTGAAGTAATTTTTACCTATTTCAGTATTTATCTTTTAATATAAAATCTCCGAGCCATTCGGCTCACCCCTTTATCAAGGAGTAATTAATTAGAATGTCTTTAGCGAAATAGATATATGTTCTTTTCAAGGGGTGTTTTGCAAAAGTTAAAAGTTATGTTGATTTATCAATAATTTTATTAATCAAAAAAAACCTCCATAATTGTGGAGATGTTATTCACAGAGCTTATAAAAAAATTATCAGTTATTTATATTTCAATACCTAATTCTAAGGCTGTTTTGAAGATTACTTGTGGCTTACTGACTTCGAGTTCGAATCCTTCGCGTCGCATTGTCTCGATTAGTACGCTAAGGTGAAGTTCTCCACGACCACTGACTACGAATTTATCGGCTGAGCCTGGATAATCTTCTACTCTAAGGGCAATATTAGTTTCTAATTCCTTAATTAATCTTTCGCGAATTTGGCGGCTAGTTCCGAGCTTGCCTTCTTTACCAGAGAATGGAGAAGTATTTACACCGATTACAATTCGCAGCGTTGGTTCATCAACTTTGATTCTTGGAAGGGGTTTGTTGAATTCTGGCGTGGTAATTGTATCTCCAATAGTTACATCTTCTAATCCAGCAACCATAACGATTTCACCAACTTGAGCAGATTCAATTTCTTTGAGGTTGAGACCATCAAAAGTTAAAATTGAGCTAGCACGACCTTTTTTAATGCCGTTTTCTTGGATCGCAATGATAGATTGTCCCTTGGTTATGCTTCCATTGATAATTTTTCCAACACCCATTTTTCCTTTGAATGAATCATAGTTGAGCGCTAGAACCAAAATTTGTAGCGGATTAACTCCAGTATCGACTTTGAACGAGTCGTTGATCATGGTTGTAATTGTTTGGCTTGCAGTTTTGGGATCAGTTTTGCCGTCGGCGAGCTGTTTGAGGATTGCCTTTACATCGGTATATATTCCAAGGTTTTGGAGGTGCTTTTTGATATTATCAGTCATACTCTTGAGGTTACTTGAATTATGCTTGCTTGTCAAAAAATATTTTGGGGCTTGCACAAAAAATACAATATTAATATAATTTAAGGATAGTATAGACATTATATATTTTAGTATTTATAACATTTTTAGCTCCCTAATTTAGACTAATTTTTAACCCAATTTTTAACTTTTATCAAAAACCTAATTTTACTTCAATATGTTTAAAAAAATTACCGCATTACTCCTAATAATTATATTCATACTTAGTGCAACATATCTAACTCTTCGCTATGGATTATCCAAAGAAAATATTGCCTTTCCCACTCAAGATCATGCACATTTTAGGATTAAGTACGTCTTTAATGGACAAGAAGAGGATTTTGGCTCGCCTAGATATCAGACAGACTATACAAAAGATATTTGTAACGGATCTTTGACGACATCGCCATTGCACTTCCATGACAACAAGCCAGACTATCAACATCTTCACTGGGCTAATGTCACAGGTGGACAGTTCCTAAAATTTTATGGCTTAAACTACATTGGCGGGTTAGATGGCTATATGGGATTCAAGTTAGACTCTTTGCCCAGCGTTACACCTGTACCGATCTATGGTAAAGATCTTCCAAAGCCAAGATCAGAAGATCAATTTTGGATTTATACTGGCAAAGAAAATTTGGATAGCTTAGGGAATGCGACTGGAGACTGGAGCTTTGAGAAAAAGACATTTGATAATTTTAAAGACAATAGTTTTGAACAATTTTTTGGTATAGAATCCCAAGTTCGCAAGGACATTCAACGCTATGGAGCTTTGGAAAGCTTTGGTGATATTATGACAAGTATAAAAGTTCTAGCTCACAATGAAGTGGAACACACAACCGACGCCGAAGCTCAAAAACATCTTATCGAAATCGGACAACAAAAAAATACTGAGCGTCTAAATAACAAAATTGTTGACAATACAAGTTCCAATAGTTCTTTTGGTAACGACTCTTCAACACAGCCACAACTCGATCCAGTAACTGGTCAAGAGCTCAAAAGTATTAATAATTTTCTTGGAGATGTTGTAATATTCGTGCAACCTACAGAGCCAACTGCAGATCAGATTCAGGCAAGATTCAAGAACATGGTCAAACTAGACAAAAGTAGTTGTGGAGGATAAAATTTTTACAAATGCTTTTTGAATAATATGAAAACTGTAACTTTCTAAGTTAATACAAATATAAAATTAAAACCCAAAATCAAACCATAGATTCTAACATAACACACCTAATAATATGTCAATCGCTATTCCGCCAACACAAGACAATAATAATAACTTACTCCAAAACTCGGTAACTGATTTTGCTAGCACTTTGAACAAAAATAAAATAATAAGTTATGGAATTAGTATTACTCTCATAATATTTGTGTTTGGAATTGGCTTTTATTTTGGGCATAAGACTGGAATAAATCAAGTCCTTGCAACAGTTGTAAAGCAAGACATCGACAACCCAAAACCAACAACCAAAGCTGATAATCTCAAAATTATTCCGACCCAAGGTGTGTACTGGGTCAAAGCCAACCAAGAACCAAAATGCCCTGATACACATCCAATCAAAGGTAAATTCACAACTGGTGGTAACAAATTCTACGATTCTACATACAAAACGTATGACAAAATAAAGCCTGATGTGTGCTTTGTTAGTGTGGAATTCGCCAAGAATGAATCTGGGTTCACGCAGAAGTTTTAGTGTTTTTGGGAGTAGGAATAAAAATAAAAATTAATCACCAAAAAAAGTTTTGAAAACTTAAAAAGTATGATTTGACAAAGGTAAAAAAGTGTGATACAATACTAAAAGTAATTATAAAATCACACTAACTATTATGTCATCAGAACAACCAAAACAACAACAAGAACAATCTAAATCAAGATTACCTACAGTAAAAATTACATCAGAACAAGCTTCTTTAACATCTAAAAAAAGTAAAGAACCAGTCGGAATGCCGATTATTACAGCTGAAGACCTAAATTCAGATAAAGGTAATTTTGCTACAAATTTAGCTAAGCGTAGCTTTAGCGACAGTTATTCTAAACCTACTTTAGATATGTTAGTTTTTGATGAAATTCGACCTTCACAATCTTCAAGTGTTGAATTATACTTATCTTTTGATAAGGAAGGTAAGCCTATAGAAAGATATGAAATAAACAATATTAGCAACTTTAAAATTCAAGAATTAGAAAAGCGTAATGCTGCTTTAGTTAATGCTATAGATATTCAATCTTTGAAGTTCGGGCCGATTTTATCTGAAGTGGAATCAAAAGTTGAACCAGCTCAAACTATTAATATTAGTGCAGAAACTACTAAATACAGTGAAGAAGATAATTCTGAGTTTAACAAAAGAGGTTCTAAAGATTCTAAGTTGCATATTACTAATGGTTCAAATCAAACTGCAACAGATAGAGATTTTAGAGGATATACATTTAGAAAAATAAGTTTTGAGAACAGTGATTTGTCTTGTTCAAGTTTTGAGTGTTGTAGCTTAATCCTTTGTAATTTTAGTCAAGCTAAAGTTAGAGAAGTCGATTTTATTAGAGCAAATTTGGAATATTCTAATTTTATGGAAGCTGATCTAACTGGTGCTTGTTTAGATGGAGCTAATTTACAGTCTGCAAAATTATTACAAGCTTGTCTTAGAGGGGCAAAACTACGACGAAGTGACTTAAATTGTGTTGACTTTCGTCAGGCTGATTTACAAGATACATTTTGTAGCGAATCAATCTTTAGAGGTGCTAATCTTAAAGGTGCTAATCTTAAAGGTGCTGATTTGCGTGGTGCCGATCTGACTGGTGTTAAATACGATAAATATACTAATTTTGAGGGAGCTATTGCTGACTATCGTACCAAGTTTGACAAGAAAAAACGAGGTGAAGACGTTTTGACTAAAGAAATTTTTATTAAAAGACGTGGTAGATATATAAGTAATAATCCACTGGTAAAGATGGCGAATTACGCTTCTAAAAAAGGTTCGCAGGTTTCAAATAATGTTTCGAACTTCTTCAAAAATCTTTTTGGAAAATAATTGCGCACCAATCAATACTATAACTTAATAATTTGTATCCAAGTTGATATGAACATTGACTGACTTTTATCTAGAAACATTTTGAAATAAAGGAATTTGGTTGCTTTTTGGAAGGTGTTTTGTAAAACTTGAAAGTGATATTGGTATAACTTTGACAAAAAAGGCTTTTGGGAACATACTTTAGATATATATGAAAAACAATTCACTCCAAAATTCCAGCTCAGTCTTCAATTCTTCTGAAACTCCGTCAACAACCTCCACCAAAATTCCTCTAGTTGCACTAATCGGACTGCCTAATGCTGGGAAGTCTAGCCTTGTCAATCGTCTGTGCGAAACCAAAGTTGCAATCGTCGCTAAGGAAGAGCATACAACTCGAGATCTCAACAACGGCGAAGTCGAGTGGGTTAATAATTACTTCAAAATCGTAGATACAGGCGGACTAGTTCCAGATCCACAAGACCAAATCCAAAAAGAAGTTCAAATCAAATCTTGGGGAGCAATTGCTCAGGCTGATCTTCTGGTGTGGGTTATCGATCGTAAGCAGAATGTCGATTCAATTAGTGACAAAATCATCAAGAAAATCTGGCAAACTGGCAAACCTTTTATCATCGCGATTAACAAAGTCGACGATCCAAATTTAGATAAATCAATTGCAGAATATGCTCGCCTTGGTGGGAATGGATTCATTAATATCTGTTGTAATACTGGCTATAATCTGGGAGAATTGTGCGACGAAATTGTCAGTCAACTGTCGATTATGGGTTTTGATACTAATATTGCCCCTGAACTTTTTGACATCAAGAATATAGCTCCCAAAATCGACCAAAAGCTAAAAAAAGTAGAAAAAACTCGCGATGGAACATATGTAATTCGTCAAAACGATGGGCTGTTCGAATCGTTCAACGAAGAAGCAGAATACAAGGCTCTGAATGATGTAGACACGCTAATTTTTGACTTTTATAACGTTGTGTTCGAGGACGGAATTAATAAGTCGCTGGAGATTCTAGGTAATGATTACGATCTTACCTTAGATCAAAAAAGCCAGATTCGTAGAGCTTATATTGAATTCGACTCAAAGCTACACGAACACCAGTTCACAGCTGATCTCAAAAAAGAAATCAACAAGATAATAGGACGCAAAATTGAGTTCAACAAGTACAAGCAGCTTTGGGATGATTTGGCTACCGAAAATATCGAAGTCTGTAATTTTATCAAATATCAAAAAAGTCTTGGCAAAAATATCTACTACATTTCTAATATTGGGAATAGTATTTTTAAGCGTCGCCAAAGCCCGATTTATAAGTTCTTTGATGGAGGCATTGCTAGTTGTGAAGCCGATTGTCGCAAACCAGAAATGGCAATTTTTAAGACATTATTAGAGAGATATGATCTCAAAGCCAACAAATGTGTGTTCTTGGACGACAAAAAAATTAATATCGAAGCTGCCAAAGTTATGGGATTCAAGACAATTCACTATACTCAAGGCGAGACTAATCTAGACAAAGAACTCAAAATTCTAGAAAACAAAGATCCACTTCCTCCCAAAATTCTGTTCCTTGGTAAGCCTAATGTTGGTAAAAGTTCACTATTCAACGCAATGGTTGGCAAACAAATCCAAATTGTTACTGATATTGCTGGAACTACTTTGAGCGTTAACGAGATGGAACTATCACGCAAGATTCGCCTCAAGCGAGATGTTTTGGTTAGAAAAGAAGTGGTAGAAAGTGGGGAAGAAGAGTAATCTGAGGTTATGCTTTTTAACGTCTAAAAGTAGCAACCCCGAATGCTTTGCCTTAACCCTTATACAGGAGGTGTAAAAACAAAATTATTTACAAAAACAAAATTTTAGTTCAAGATTATTATTATGTTACAACCAATATTTGACTTGGCAGGAAGTGTTTTTTTGACAATACCTTCTGGGCTCAGTCTTGATAGAATTGTTGAACTTATCAATGATTTGGAAGCTAATCTTTTGGGACAAAATACCAAAATTAAAGTTGTTTTTGATGCTTATACTTCTGCGGATATCACAAGGTGCTTCGAGATTATAGCTCAGGCCCGTGAATTAAATATTACTATAGAGCCTTACGATTCTCACTTTTTTTCGATTAGTCGAGATGAAGCCAACAGTTTGGTTAATAGTGATATGCGGTTTTGGGAGTTTGGACAGGAATTCATAACTTTTCAGGTTTTACCGAACTCTGATGACTATGGTGTTATAAAACAACTTTTGATTGATAGTTATGGAGTTTATTTTCAGCGAGAACCCAAGGCGATCATTCCAAGACCTGACAAGATTGCTTTTTTTGAGAATAATCTAGAACGGCTTTTGGCAGATGAATTAATTAACTGTTTTGTTGTCAAGAGTAAAGTTGGTGAAATTGTGGGAACTTACTGCCTTAGTGCTTTGAGCTACGATAACAACTCCAAACCTTGGAAAGAAGTGCAATTAACGGCAGTTGCGGGCAGGTATACGGGTAATAATAATTTTACCAAAACCAAAAAACTACCACTAATCTGTACAAGTCTAGTGAGAGAGTTTGCCAATAATCCAATTTTTGCAGACTTTGACACTTTGACACTATCCAATTCCAAAAAACCAGTTGCTCAAATGTACACAGACTATGGCTTCGAGCGGAATGTTCATCGTCAGGGAATCATTGTGAGTGTAGGGTAGTTTTATTCAATTTACATTGTTTACTGTCATCCTGAATTTATTTCAGGATCTAAAAAGCTAACAAATACGACTTTCTTAATTATTTTAAAGTTTACAAAAAACAATAATTCATGTAAATTATAAAAAACAATAATTCATGTAAATTATAAAAAAGCAACTTAACTCAACAAAAACTATTTTAGATCCTGAAATAAATTCAGGATGACAGCTAAAGTTTTTACTTAAAAAGATAGCTTATTTACAACCTTAGGTTTGAACAACAGGGGATTTTTCACATTCGTTCAAAATGACAATCTGTTTAAAACCATTTTAG
>JAYUIW010000014.1:0-3791 GCA_043765655.1 bacterium | reverse complement strand
TCTTGACAAAAGTATTGATTTTTAAGACACTACAACAAGTGCCGTCGTAGCTCAGTGGTAGAGCACTTCATTGGTAATGAAGAGGTCGGCAGTTCAATTCTGCTCGTCGGCTCCATCCAAAACAATATTCCAAACCCGATTAGGGTTATTTTTTTTGACAAAAATATATTATTTTACGATTTTGGTTCTAATATTTTCGAGGTGCTTTGCGTTGGAGCTTTGAGAATTGAGCTCTCCGTCCATTGATTCTATTGCGTGCAACACAGTGCTGTGGTTTTTTGAGAAGATTTTACCAATTGTAGTTAACGTATATCCTAGATCGTTCTTCATAATGTGCATAATAATTCGTCTTGCATTCACTACGACTTTTTCACGATTTTTGGCTAGAATTGCGCCTTTGTTGATATTAAAATAGTTACCAACAGTTGTAATTACTTCATCAGAACTGTAATTAGATTTGGAAATATCAATGCTGACGAGTGAAGTGTATTCAAAACCACCGAGAAGTTGCAATAATTCTATGTCATCAAATGGCTTGTTGGGTAGCAATTGAGTTCTAGCCTGAATTCTATTGAGAACACCCTCCATATCTCGATAATTCGTGTTGATTTTCTCTGCAATCATGTTTATTTGTGATTCGGTTAGCGGTAACCCAAGATTGGCAGCTTTGAATTTCATCACAGTCTGTCGCTCTTCGTAATTAGGTTTAGAAATATCTACAACGATACCCCATTCGAATCGGGATATCAATCTATCTTCCATTCCTCCAAGTGATTTTGGGTGTTTGTCAGATGTGATTACAATTTGCTTGTTGTTTTGTTTTAGGATATTAAAAATATGGAAAAATGCCTCTTGCGTACCTTCCTTGCCAGCAATGAATTGGATATCGTCAATCAAAAGCAAATCTACATTCCTATAAAAATCGTTAAAATCTCGCATTTGGCGACTACGAACTGCATCAATGTATTGAGTCGTAAAGCTCTCCGCAGTTATGTATTTGATGTTAAAGTTCGGATGGAGTTCAAGAGTTTTTTGTCCAATTGCGTTGAGTAAATGGGTTTTGCCGAGCCCAACACCAGAATAAATAAAAATTGGATTGTATTGAGTACCAGGATCTTTGCAAATGACCTTCGCAATTGTCGAAATTAGTTCATTGCTACCCGTAATTACAAAATTCTCAAAGTTATATTTTGGGTTCAAGTTATTGAGGTTTCGGCGTGGTTTTGTGGGTTCGACTAATTTTAGTTTTGGAAGTGAATCTGTTAAGTTATTGTCTGTGTCGAATGCAATTTGATTTTCGGTATTTTCTAGTTTTTTGTTAATTTTTTGGGGTTTTTCTGTGATTTCAAAACTGATTTTTTCTATTCTAGGATAATAATCTTTGATTGATTCGATTAGCTCAGTATGATATTTGTCTTCAATGTATTTTTGTGCGAACTTGGAGAATGTATTTAGGACGATTTTTTGTCCATGGTCGGCAACACGAACAAAACCTAGTTGGCTAAACCAGGCATTGTAGTGACTTCCTTGAATCTTGGATTCGAGACTCAGAAGTACTAATTTCCAATAATCGAATTTGACAGACACGTTATACAATCTTGCAGAAAAAATGGATGATTGTCAAACAACAAGATATGTGTAGTAATAATGACAAATACTACTATATATAGTGTTTTAAGTTCAAAAAATATTGGCAAATTACATACATTTAGGGTACCAAAAAATTCTAATTCAAAAAAAGTTTTGACAACAATTAGAATTAGATTCAATAGACCAATTAGGAAACAAATTTATAATCCTTAATCCAAAATTATTCAATTATTATGTCAGACCAAAACCAAACTCCAAAACAAGCAGTCGTAGAAATAATCCAAGACGTAAAATCAGAAAGCTATAAAGCTCCTGCAAACTTTTCACTCGGATCGCTAACCAATTTTCTTGACGATACATTTAACAAAAAACTACCAAAACTACCAAAAGGTTTTTTAGACTTTATAGTTCAGTATATGCCAATTTTGAATATTGTTGGGATGGTTTACAAAGGTATTAGCTTACTCCTTGGACTGTTTGGTATTGTTGCAACTCTTGGTCTAATGTACTACTTTAGTAATATAATATTTTTAATTGGTGTTCTTTCTTCTTTGTTCGCTCTGTCTGGGACTGGTATTGCACTATTCTTCGCAATCAAAGCTCATTCGGGGCTAGGATCCAAAAAAACTACTTCTTGGTTTAATGTTTATTATGGCTGGCTAGCTACGATTATACTTGGCATTCTAGCAACTATTATGAGCTTTGGAACTACAGCATCTTATGCTTCTAATTATAACAGTGGAGTATCAAATGCAATTGCAAGTACGACGATTATATCTTCTATTTTGTTCGCCGTTGTTTTTGACGCCCTGATATTGTATGTTATATTCCAAATCAAAAGTTATTACAAGAACTAATTTCTAATCGCAAATATTAGACCTCCTTTCTAACATAATTATTTGTATGCAAGGTATGGCTATACCCATTTCAATCTTTTATTTGAAATATTATCAAAGTAAGTAGAAATGATTGAATTTGAGGATTAGCGTAAACAAGGAAAGATAAGTGAGTTAATGACCATTTTTGACCTATAAGAATTTTAACTTCAATGTATACGAACTTATCTTACAAAAAAAAGGTAATTTTGTTAACCCAAAAGAATATATTGATTCACGAAATAATTCAACAAGTAAAAATTTACAAGGTTTGCTATACCCATTCCGCTAACCATAATAACTCCTTGAGTTGAGTGAATTACAAAGCTTGTCTTGAAAGGGTGTTGGGTCGTAGGATTGGGATCGGATGTCATTTTTGGTATGAGTCCAGCTAGGTTCGATTGGATTGAGGTCGGGAGAGTATGGTGGTTGAAATACTAGGTTTATGTTGTGGCTGATACAAAGGTCTGTCGTGGTTTGAGATTTGTGATATGGTACATTGTCAATTACCAGGTTTATTCTTTTGTATGGGTATCGCATTTGTAGCTTTGTAGTCTCAGGAATTAAACACTCCTTTAGCCAAGTATTGAAAAGAATTGTGTCACAAGTTGTGTCTTGATATATCATCGGTGCGATATATTGATAAATATCCGAATCTGGTAATTTGCAGTAACTTGCAATCAATCCTGTTTTGTTGTGCTTGGTGGCTGTTTTGTTGTGCTTGGTGGCTGTTTTGTTACCGTATAACTTCTGAGCTTTTTTGATTTGTTTTTCTATTCTATTGCCATTCTTATCTGTTTTGATTCTGATTTCAATCTTGTCTTGTATTCTTCCTTTTTCTCTTACCAGATCTTCTTGTATTCCACATTCATCAGCAAACAAAGTAATATCTCCATACAATTCAAACTCATCTAATTTTTGGATATGCCGTTGCCTTTTGATCTCATCTCTTTCTCTGTATAGTTGTACTTTTTTTTGAATCTAAAATCCATTTTAATCAAAGCATCGCTAATACCACTAGTGCTAGCTAAACCTCCAAAGAATTGATCTTTAATCTCGTACAACATTTTATCTGGATAGTTTTCAACAAATTTCTTTAACCCTTCATAATCATAAACGACAGGACGACCACCAATATGTATTACATCATACAATATTCCAAGTTTTAGTTTAATCTTCCATTTACGGATTGTTTCAGGGTGTAATTCTAATTCTTCAGCTATTACTCTAACACTAACTCCAGCATTCAATTTGTTTGCAGCTCTAAGTCGTAAATCGTTACTATATCTTGGCATTTCTAAACCATACTGTAATTCAGAGATTGTT
>JAYUIW010000013.1:0-10267 GCA_043765655.1 bacterium | reverse complement strand
GAATTGCTACTAAAAGATTTTAGATTCTGTGTAACTCGAGTAACAGGGCAATTATTATTAAAGGACTGGTTGTAGCTACTGGTTGCAATTGTAGCTGGAATAGTTCCCGTTAATCCTTTATCATAGCAACTTTTGACCCTATTATAAAGACTAATATCAAGATCACCTTTAACCACATTCTTAATATCTTCACCAACAGATCTAACAACATCAGCACGATTACAATTATTGCTAGCCTTATAGGAATTATCTCCACACACTTGGCTAAAATAAGAATAACAGTTGGCAACTTGGCTGTTTTTATAGGCGTCTAATTCACTAGGCTCACACCTGAGATTAAGAAAAAATGAATCTGCACAATCGTTGTTTTTGTCTATTATTCTATTATCATACGCGTAATAAGGATTATCAATAATACCGCTATAAGTTGTTGGTGAAAAAAGATCAAATCTAGGATTTTTGAGAGCTCCGCTGGAACATCGATCATTGTGGAATAAGCATCCAATAGAATCATTGATATAATCAGCGTTGTTACAATTAGAGTCAAAAAAACTATTCGGACAATACTGATTATAAATCAAGGCTTGAGTGTTAATACTGCCAAAACTAAAACTAAACATAGTACCAAAAACCAAAACTAAAGTTGCAAAACCGAGAGTAAATTGTTTTGAGATTTGACCTATAGATTGACTCATAAATTGACCCAAAGGAGATTGAATTTTCATAAAAAAATAAGTTAAGAATTGTATAATATTATTGTTAATTTTATAGTAAATAGTGCTTATTGTCAAGAGGTTTTACTTCGACTCGCAATTCTTGTTAATGATTGCCTTGAGGACTTCGCACAAGTAGTGAGAATTATAGAGTCCGCTTTTGTCGATTTTGAGAATGTTTTTGGTACGGGAATTCATAGAGAATTCGTTGTTGAGTGAGATGAACTTGAGACCGAGTTTGGTAAAATAATTCAAGAAAGTTGTCAGATTCTGGTCAGATTTGGCAAAATACGGATTAATTAGCCAGACTATTTTTTTGGTGACGAGAATTTTTTGGATACCAAAGTGATTAATAAGCGGAAGCCAGTTGTAGCTAGAGCCGTTGGGAATTATAATTATATCTACAGACTCCAACATTCGCCAAAAACTAACCGACATATTAGCAAAAGTATTGTCAGGATTAAGAAGCTTGAAAGTGTTGATTTTGATAGTTTCGCGGAATTTGTCTACAGAATCTTCGCCGTATAGATCCGTCCCAATAAATGTTTTGGCGGTCAGAATATGCCGATGCATCGAGCAAAATACAATCTCAATATGCCGAGGTAGAATGTCTAGATTTTGCCAAAATTGATTCCAAAGTCCTAGATTCCAGTTTTTCTGATGGTAAATAAAATGATGAAGTGCATATCCCAGACAGAATTCCTTGTGATAGTCGATAGGATTATTATCAAAATGCTCAAAAATTTGGCGAAGATAAAAAATAAAATCTTTATTAAAGTCAATTCCAAAGCCAAAAAGTGTTGATAGCTCTTGGTATTTGGTGACGATATTGCGGTAATCATTGCTTCGATAATCCAGGTTAGAAGCCACATCTCCGTACTTGGCGACCGCGAACTTAGTAATTAACTTATTAGCATCCCCAAAAGGTAAAAAAGTCGATCGTTTGTGGTGAAGTTTTTTGTCGAGTTCGTAGTTATTAACCTCCAGAAGTCTGCCCCACAAGCCTTGCGAACCTCCCCAATCCGCGGTTGTATACAGGATTTTATAATTGTATTCCTGCGATTCCAGTAGCTCGGTAAGAGTAATTATTCCGTGTCCACCAGCTCCCATTATCAAGACAATCGGTTTTTTGGAAGTTAGAGCTTGAATAGTGGATTTGTTCAAAGCTGGCTCCACGAATTCGTTCAATGCAACCTTGCTCAGACTTGCCTGCGAATTATCCACCAAAAAGTCTTGGTCAGTTGAAGAGCTGTAATTATTATCAAAATTCTTGGGAGAGTTGGTTTTTTGATAGCTGTTCTGTAAGATGTCTTGTAAGTTAATTGTCATGATATTTTAAGTATCTTTTTTTTATTGTTTTTTGTAAAGAAAAATCTTAGGATTGATACTTGTTGCTCACTTTCTAAAATAGCACATTTGTTGTAACAACATAACAATGACGATATAACGCTCCAAGAAGTTAGCCTTAAAACTCGGAGAATTTGTTTTGCAAGACGAAGAACATTGTGTATATAAAATAATTTTGGACGAATAATAATCCAAAAAATTCAAAATTCAAATAAAAACTTTACTAACTATAAAAAATAAGTTATAATATTAGATAGATATCAATATATCCTAAAAACATATAAAACAAAACATTTTAAATTAAATTATGCCTTTACAATTTGATGATAATTTTCCAATAATCCTTAGTGATGCACTGGAATTTGCCAAGCCTTTTTTGAACGAAGAAGACTACAGAACTTTCCTTGATTACTCTGGAACCGAAATCTCAGAAGAAAGTAAAGAAGAATTAATCAAAATCCTACACGATCTTTGGGCTCAAAGAAAAACTATGGGAATTCCTGATACTTTTAGTAATAATCAATCCCAACCAAATCCTAACAACTATCAACAACCAGACACTTTTGATAGAGGATTCGTACCTACTTCTAATCAATCTTCTAATCAACCTGCACCTCAATTCAATACTAATTTTAATAACCCAAAAAACGCACAAAACTTTATGCCTAATAATTATCAAAATAGTATGCAAAATAATGTTCCTGTTCCACAATTTAACAATCCAATGCAAGCTCAAGGACAGTTCGGTCAACAAAATAATGGTCAAATGCAACCTCGTCCAATGCCAATGAACAATGGTTCAACAATGCAAAATAATATGCAACAGCCAATGAGAGCTCCAGCTCCGCAGTTTAACAATCAAGGACAAATGCAAAATGTTCAGCAAAATCAATTCCAGGGACAGTTTCAGGGACAACCACAAGGTCAAGCTCAGGGACAAATGCAAAGTCAAATGCAAGGACAGTTTCAGGGACAAATGCAACCTAATATGCAACAATCTACTCAAGCGATGCAAGCTCCTATACAACCTCAACCTTCATACACCATCAACCCAACCCTTGCTCCTGTTAGCGAGGTTGAAACAGAGGAAATTGCTCCAACTCCAACCAACAACAGAGCTCCAAAACCAGAACCGGTCTCAAAACCAAAATTTGATCCAAGTCAATTTAATTTTGGCGATCTAGGAGGTGAAGAAGACGATGACGAAATAGACTATGACTTTGATGATGAGGACACAATGGATAACAACGAAGATTCCAAACTAAGCGCTGATACCTTGGTTGAAGGCTCCAAGTACAAGCCATCCTCAATATTAGACAAAGAAGATGATGAAGAAAATGAATTCTCAAAAATTGAAAAATCTCTTGGCAAAAAAAAGCTTGAACCTCAAGAACCAGAAACTCACAATTTTGAATTTGATGATACTGAAGAAACAGCTCCAATCGACACCAAAAAAAATCTTGATAGCAATGAATTATTAAGTGAAAATGATTCCAAACATTCCAAACATCATGAAGACAAAAAAACTATAATTGATTTTGGTTCAATTCGCAACAATGTTCGCAAAAACGAACTTCAAAAAGCTACACAAACTTTCACGGATGCTAGAGATAATCAAGAAAAATCATTCAAAGAATTAATCGAAAAACAAACTTTGATTCTCAGTGAATTTGAAGATATTAACGATTATGTTGAAGCAATGACTGATACAATCTTGAATCTTAACGATCAGATGAAAACTCGAGCACAAGACATCCAAGATCTTCGTAATCTAACGGATATCAAAGGACCCTCAGCACAATCTCAACTAGATGAGCTAGGTTATACCCTCGACCAAATCAAAAAAGAAATCAGATCTGTTAAAGTTGAGTCAGAACGAGGTCTCAAAGAATTATTGTCTAGAGTGGCTGTTTTGGAAGCTAATTCATATCGTGGAGATTCTGACATCGATGCTAGAGTTGCTCTTCTTCAATCCAAACTTAGCCAAATGAACGGATCTGAAAAAACTATAAAAAGTAGTCCAAACGGAGAAGTTAGTTCCAAGCAAGACAAACTTAATAAGTTACAAAGTATCAAATAATCGTTCACTCAAAACCTTAAAATATTAAAATAATTCCTGAATTTATAAGGTTTTTTTGCCGTGTTAGCTAATTTATACCCAAACCCATATGAACTTTGACTGACTTTTACTCAAAAATACTTTGAAGCAAAGTAATTTATTTGCTTTTTTAAATGTGTTTTGTAAAAGTTGAAAGTGATATTGGTATATTATTTCTAACAAAAACTTTACCCAAAATAATTTTTCTACAATTTTAATCTACAAATTACCTCAAAAAATGCATATTCCAAACCATCAATCAACTCAATCAATTCCCACCGAAGCATCAAAAGTCTTTGAAGGAGTAATTTTTGATGTATATCAGTGGCAACAAACAATGTACGATGGAACAACCCAAACCTTCGAAAAACTAGCTAGAAGCAATGACTCAAGCGTGGTTGCAATTACTGGAGAGTTACAATTCATCCTCCAAAAAGAAACACAATCAGGAAAAAATGGCTGGTTCTGGTCACTGCCGGCTGGCTGTATCGAAAAAAATGAAAACCCCTTAGACGGAGCAAAGCGAGAATTACTGGAAGAAAGTGGTTATATTTCTGATTCATGGAGATTTTGGCAAAGTCATCAACGTAATTCCAAGATCGAATCGACTGATTATTATTTTGTTGCTAATAATTGTGAGTGGAGTTGTAATCAAGATCTTGATAGTGGTGAAAAAATTGAGGTTGTCTTATGTGATTTTGAAGAGTTCATAAAAATTGTAAGATCTGAGCAATTCCGTGATTCTTATCTCAAAATAATGGTACTAGAAGCAATTGTTAATAATACTTTGAAGGATCTCAAAAACTACTTTTTGGGGGAATAATTGGCGTTCAATATTCAACTTTGAAAACCCAAGCTAGTAAAGTAAAAAATAAAAAAGAAGCAAAATAAATAGAACTTGCCGTCAAAGAAAACCTCCATAATCGTCAATAAATTTTACTTAGAGAGTTTGTAGAATTCTTTGGAACTATATTAACTGAACATCAAAGATTGTTAAAATCATTAGAATTTCAGAGAATAAAAATTAATCATTTTAAAGATACTGACAAAGCTTACATATTCCCTCAAAAAAGAAAAGAAACCCTAAAAAATATTATGATTCAACTTTTGAAAAGCAAAGACGGAGAAGTTAGTTCTACCAAACTAGAGTTAAAAGAGCTTTTTGGTAATGAAATTAATAAAATTAATCAAGTTCTGGCTAGTTTTACTGAGATTAATAGATAACTAAACTTTTCACAATTACCTTAACCCTACACATTTTTGAACTTTGAGTAAAGTTTGATTTGCAATTTGGTTAGCTTTTTTTTCTCCAATATCTAGGAGCTGTTCAATCTGCTCGTTGGTAATAGTGTTAAACCGTGAGTTAAAAGTATTCATAAATTCCACCAAAGCCTCACTTACTGCTTTTTTGAGATCGCCATAGCGAGTTGTTCCTTGCCATTGTTCAATAACCTGTTCCTTGCTTAATCCTTTCATAAGGCTCAAAATCTGTAGTAGATTGGTAATTCCAGGTTGATTGTCCCAGTCCCAGTTGATAACTCCCACAGAATCTGTCTCAGCCGACATTATTTTTTTATTTATAACTTCTACGCTATCGGTCAAAAGGATAGTCCCACGAGGATCTTCAACGGATTTAGACATTTTGGCAATAGGATTCTGAAGCGAGCGAATTCTAACTCCTGCATGGTTTTCGTTACCTCTGCCGTTAAACAAATTTTGGTCTTTCATAGCTTTGGGAACCGTGAACACACCTTCAGGGTAAAGATCGACAAACTTATTGTTAAAACGAATTGCCAGATCTCTCGCGAACTCTAGATGTTGGGTTTGATCATCGCCAACAGGCACATAATTAGCACCATAAAGCAGAATATCAGCCGCCATAAGAATCGGATATGTGAACAAGCCTACACTCACAGATTCGCCTTTGTTACGGGATTTATCTTTGAACTGGGTCATCTTACTCGTCTCTCCAAAAGTAGCAAAACAACTCAAAATCCAAGCCAATTCACTATGCGCGCTCACTCTACTTTGGCGATAGACTGTAACGTTACTTTTATTAACATCGAAGCCTCCGGCGATAAGAGTTCTCAAGTTAAAATACATATTAGGAGTAAGGTCGCCGAATTCAACTGGAGTTGTGAAAGAATGTAAATCTGGAATAAAATAAAAAAACTGGTCTTCAACGGGAAGCGTGTTCAGAAGATTAACCATCGGAAGTACTGCTCCGAGATAATTGCCAAGATGTGGAATAGAATTGACGCGTACGCCTGTGAGTATTGTGGACATAGTGTAAAAAAATATTTTGTAATTTTTTGAGGTAAAAGTTATTTCCATAAATTCTCTTTTATTAAGAGACTGGTACAGATGCACTTGTTACAGTGACACGGTGTCCGAAGGGGATGTCAACAAAGTTGACGGGGGTTTAGTACCACTTTTGAAGGGGTCAAGCATAGCTTGGGGGTTGTGTTACTTGAACAACAAGGAAACTTAACATAGGTTAAAATCTTATCTCAGCCATTCAATCTGAACTTGATTCTCGAAGACTTGGAATTCATGTCTATCGGAAGTTAAAACTAAACAATTGTAGAATATCGCAGTGGCAATTGCATATGAATCTCCCAGAGATATTTTGCCTTGGGACTTGATATCACTTGCAATTTCGGTAATTCTAGAATCAATATCTATGATTTTGATTGGTAAGTTATCTAGATTTTGACGAATAATTGAATAATCATCGCTTCTTTTTATTTGGTACAGAATCTCGCAATAATTAGCCTGTGAAAGTAAGATTTCTAGTTCTTTGTTAAAAGCTTGCACCAGATAATCTTTGACGATTTGCCAACCGTTTTCTTTTTGGAGAAGACAAAAAAAGCAAGTCGTATCGAATACAATTACCTTATTATTCATAATTTCCAGAATCTTTTTCGGTTTGTATTATCTCAGCCTTTCTCTCCAAAGCCGTTGGATAACCTTTATTCTGCCACACTCCAACCAAAGCCTCAATCGGATCTGGTTCAATCTCTATTACAATTGACTGATTTTTGAGGTTTTTTTTGTGGTCGAATTTGATTTTGACGATTGTACCTTTTTTGATGTTCAAAGTTTTGACAAGTGAAACAGGTAAAGAAAGTTGTCCTTTTGTGCTAAATTTTGTTTTAAATTCTTGCATATCTTAATTATACTTTTTTCTTAATTATTTGTCAATTCTTAATTTAAAAACAATAATTCTATTCTTGCAATTCTTTGACCAACTTTAGAATTTGTAGCACAATTATATATGAATAAAGCTAAGAGAAAAACCTCCAAATGCACAAAAAAAATATAAAACCTAAAAATAAAAATACCACTAAAACCTTTTGGAATAATCTTCTTCAGGTCGCCAAAAATATTCTGGTTTTTTCGCTTGGAATCTTGTTTTTTTGGTTAATTCCACTTACCAAGATCTTCGGCAAACAAACCAAAACTCTAAAAAACTGGTTTAATATTAGAGAAAATTCTATCAAAATAATTGGCTTTGTTCTCTTTACTATTATCGGTCTACACTTTGCTACGCTCCAAGTTCTCCAGGACTTAACTAGCCGAACTAATTACAATAACATTGCCAACAGTGCGGATATTGTTCCTTCCAAAAAAGGTAACATCTTCGCTCAAGATTACCTCCAAAAAGCCGATATTCCACTCACAGGATTCCAAAGTGGAGCCGATCTGTTCATCGATGTGGTAGGAATGAATAAAAATATCAAAACTCCAGATGAACTCAAAAAAGTGAGCGAAATCATTGCTTCTAATCTCAATATTAATCTTCAAAATCTCGAAAGCCAAATCCTCTCAAGCAGTAGTAATAAAGCTAATTCCAAGTACGTTGTCATTGCCAAGAATCTCAACAGCGACCAAAGTGAACTGTTCGACGGAATGAGGAATAATCCAGAACTTCTCAAAAAATGGCGTTTTGGGGATTGGATTAACATTACCGAAGTCGAAAAACGCTTCTATCCGCAAAATCAAACTTTGGCTCAAGCTCTAGGTTTTAGTCCTTTTTATAAAATGTCCAAAGAAGAAGTTCTCAAACGCAAAGGCTGTGAAGATCTGATTGTCAAAAACAACGCCCGTGGAACTTTGACTTCTAGTTATAGCGTGGGAGAACGTGGCCTGGAACAAAAATACTGTTCGGTTCTCGGTGGCGTCAACGGCCTCAAAAACACTAGCATCAACCAAAATAGTCCTGCGATAATATCTAACTCTGGACAAATTGCCAATAATCCCAACCAAGTAATCGACGGCGGAGATGTATATACAACTATTGACATTAATATCCAAAAAAAGGCCGAAAAAATTCTGGAAGAAGCTGTCAAAGGCAATCAATACAACGGCAACGGACCCAAGGATGGCTGTCTTATGGTTATGGAGGCCGATACAGGAAATATTATGGCAATGGCCTCTTATCCTTATTTTGATCCTAATTACTACAATGATTTTGCCCAAATATCCCAGCAATCCTTCGTCAATAATTGCACCAGTAACGACTACGAAGTTGGTTCGGTTATGAAGCCGCTCACAGTTGCTACAGCTTTGGATCTCAATTCCCAAAACCCCAAACTTGGTGTTAATTCTAACTTCTCGATGGTCGATTATGACACCAAGGGAAAATCCTTCCAAAACGGTGCCGACGATTATATCTATATTACTAACGCTGCTCAGCGTTCATTCCAATCGCTGGGAACAATCGGTCTCAAAGAAATAATTCGAGATTCTATCAACACTGGAATTGCCGAAATTACTCCCAAGATTACGGCTCCAGAATTCAAGCGTTATGTCGAAACCAAGTTTTTGTTTGGGGAAGGAACTAATCTGAACTTACCGGGAGATAGTAACGGCGATCTGTACAACCTCCAAGAAGATATTGGTTTTAACTTTTCGTACGCCAACTTTGGCTTTGGGCAAGGCTTCAAGATCTCAGCTCTGCAATTAATGCGAGGCTACACACCTTTGGCAAATAATGGAAAACTGGTCGAACCAAAAATTGTCTCCAAAATTGTCTGCAAAGATAGAACTGAGGAGACAGAGTCTAGTAGTGGAAGCTGTGTTAATGACAAGCAAAGGCTCAACAGAAGAGAAAGTCTCCAAGCTATCAACGCTAACGCCTCACAAAAAGTAACTGAATATATGGTAGCAACTTCTGAAGAAGGTTTTATGGGAAGTGGTAATACAACTGCGATAATTCCAGGTCATAGAATCGCAGTCAAGTCAGGAACGGCACAAGTCTCCAGACCAATTGAGAATGCCGACGGCACCAAAACTCCCTGTGGAATTGACTGTAACACTAGACTTGGTAGATTCGACCATACCTTTATAGGTTACAATATCAGTGGCAAAAAATACCTAGTAATGATCAAACTTGCCCAGCCAAGACCCGGAGTTGAGAATAACTTTGCGTCTACAACTTTGCCGAAATACTTTAACGAAATGATGTTATACACTTTAGAATACTTCAATGTTCCCAAAGATAAGTAAGTTTTTAGTAGCTCAAAAAATTCAAACAAAACTAAACTATAAAAATATAATTTATTGCAATCCTAAGGTTTTGTATTCACTTCCACTTCCCAAGGGAACTAAAATCTTATCTGCATAAGATTCAATTTGAATATTATTATAACTAGTTGAAGTTATTTTACACCATGGACTGATAGAAGGATAAACCTCTTTACCGTTTTTAAGAGTTATATATCTTTCAGTGGTTTTAACTACTAAAGCTTGCATTTTTTTTAACAGTACATTTATTTCTGGGCTAATTTGATTTGTAGATAGTTCTTTAAAAGCATCTTGCGAGCTAATACCATTATCAACACAGATTCTTCCTCTGTGAGCATCTATAATGTAGATTACATCATTAATAGTAGCTTCTTGCCTGTTTCTTTTAATTAATCCATAGCATCTTTCAAAATCTTGTTTTATTAAGTTTGGATATTTTGCATTGAATTCATCCACTAGAATCTGAAGTTTTCTTTGTGCTTCAATCCTATATATTTTTTCAGCCGGAGTCCAGTTGTCTAGTAGCTTTTCTTTTTGTATTTCCACCTGCTCTCTAATTGAGGGAAGTCTAACATTGGTT
>JAYUIW010000012.1:0-10277 GCA_043765655.1 bacterium | reverse complement strand
ACAATATTCTAAAACTAGCTTCAACCTGCCTCAATTTTTATGAAAAAATTATCAAAACCTTTGAATTAATGGAGTAATTAGGAGTGGGTTAGGTGTATATTAAATTTCTACTTTTGTAGATCGTTAAGGTTTCCAACTACATTGACTGTCTAAAACATATATTAAATTTCTACTTTTGTAGATTTAAATTTATATTCTCCTGTATTCCTTTTCTAAAACATCTATTAAATTTCTACTATTGTAGATTCTATTGCCTTGTGTAATGTCGTCTAAAACATATATTACATTTCTACTTTTGTAGATTTTAGTATTGAATCTTTAGAAGATATGTAGTCTAAAATAAAATCCCCGAGCCCTTCGGCTCACCCCTTTCTCAAGGGGTAACAAGTAGTAGCTTCTAAAACATAGTTTGACCTAAAAATAAAATCCCCAACTCTTTTTAAGGAGTTTTTTTTGTTGTGTTTATTACTTTTATAATTATTTGTCCAAAAAGCATAACTGGAGTATAATATTAAGTAACTACTCGAATCTCAAGAATAACCCAAACCATAATACTTCCCACTTATGTTCGAACAATTCCAAAATATTGACCGCGAGAATCTTGCTATAGCTTCTAAGCAACTATGGGAGATATTGTCGCCCGCGATCGAATACCTCAGCGTCGAAGACCGAGAAATCGTAGAATTAGCATTCATAACAATGGTCGAAGGACACGGCGAACAACGACGCAAGAGTGGAGAATTCTACATAATCCACCCAGTTAGTGCTTGTATAATTCTTGCCAAAATTGGACTAGAAAAAGATACTTTGGCGGCCTGTCTACTGCACGATGTTCCCGAAGATACACACATTACACTCAAGGAATTAGACAAAAACTTCTCTAAGGAAATCGTCTTTCTGGTAGAAGGAGTGACCAAATTAGGCAAAATCAAATACTACGGTTCGCCAGAATATATCGAGAACTTGCAGAGAATGTTCGTGGCAATGTCCAAGGATCTACGGGTTATACTTATCAAACTTGCCGATAGGCTACACAATCTACACACACTCCAACATGTCAAACCCGAAAAGCAACAGAGAATTGCCTTGGAAAGTGTAGAAATCTACGCTCCGATTGCTGAGAGATTGGGAATTAGTTTTTTTAGAGGAGAGATTGAGGACGCCGCTTTTAACTATCTTTTTCCGCAGGAATTCGACGAATATTGCACTTTGACCAAATTAGAATTCAAACTCCGCCAAAACGATCTGGACTTTATCAGCAAGAGAACCAACGAAATTCTAAAACAAGAAACCGACATTGACTTCCAGCTCAAAGGTCGTGCCAAACGTTACTACTCAATTCACCGTAAGTTACTCGACAAAAACAAAACTATTGAGAATATTTATGATCTGATTGCGATGAGGGTTGTGGTCGAAAACATTGATGATTGCTACAATATTTTGGCAATATTACACCGCTACTTTACACCAATACCGGGTAAGTTCAAAGACTATATCAAACTCCCAAAGAAAAACGGCTACCAATCGATTCACACAATTGTAAAGGATGAAGATTCTGGACTAGTGTTCGAATTCCAGATTAGAACTGAGGAAATGAACAAATTCGCGGAGTTCGGAGTCGCGGCTCACTGGCGGTATAAAGACAAAAACAAACGTGATTTTCTCAAAAAAGGTAACTTCGAATGGATTGAAGAACTTATCAAACTTCGCTCGGAAGACTGGGCAGAAGCGGATTATATGAAGTATGTTAAGCTGGACTTGTTCAAAGATCGCATCTTCGTAATGACACCCAAGGATAAGCCAATCGATCTTCCTGTTGGAGCGACGCCTCTGGATTTTGCGTTCAAGATCCATGATCAAATCGGCTCTAAGGCAATTATGGCGATGATTAATGGTAAATCTTGTAGTTTGGACTCCACTCTCAAGAACGGCGACATTGTCGAAATCGTTACTCAAAAAAACCAAAAACCAACTCGTGATTGGCTCAAAATTGTCAAAACAGTTAACGCAGCCAGACATATCCGCCAAATTCTACGACGAAGCGGAGAGCAATTCCCCGAACAACGCAATCTCAAAAAAATCGCGCTTAGTAATAAGCATTTGACCAAGCCTCATAGTAATCGAGTGGCGGGAAAAAAGTAGAGTTGTCATTCTGAACAAGTAAGAAGTGGGTTCGGGTTTCCCGAACGAAGCCTCGCCATGACAAGCGAAGAATCCCCTGTTGTTCAAGGTATAATTCTATAAAAGCACCCCGTCAAAACTTCGTTTTGCCACCCCTTCATAAGGGGTATGCTCTTAAAAAACACCGTCATCTTGAGCGAAGCGAAAGATCCCCTGTTGTGCAGGTTAAGCTACAACAACCCCGAAGGCTTTGCCTTCACCCCTTCACAAGGGGTATAATTCAAAAAACACCATCATTATTATGAAGACCTACCCAAAACCCCAACCTAAAACCAAACAATCTTTAGCCGACAGAATTTCTGATAGGGTAACTGCTGTAATCGGAAGTTGGAATTTTATTGTTATTCAAAGCATCATAATCTTCTTTTGGATTACTCTCAACATTAGCCAAATCTGGCTTGTTTGGGATCCATATCCTTTTATTTTTTTGAATTTGGCATTATCATTCCAAGCAGCCTACACAGCTCCTATTATTATGATGTCCCAAAATCGCCAGAACCAAATGGACAGAGATCGAGCTGAACTGGATTATAAAACCAATATTAAAGCCGAACTAGAAATCGAACAAAATTTGATGATTATTCAAGAACTCGAAGCTAGAATTCTGAGAATGGAAAAGAAAATTGACAACGAAATTAAAGTCGAACTTATAATCCCTGATATTATGACCAAATTAAACGAAATTCAAAATAAGCTAAATACCAAATAATTCTACAATATTTTAGGTTTTCAAAATTAGCTAAACTAGGCTCCACTGCATATTCCAGACCCAACTCGTTCCAGTCTTGACAACTATCGGATCGGCGTTCATCCCGTTAAAGTCTCTAGTCCACGGCTCCACGCAGTAATACTCAGGAGAATCTGTCCACTGAATTAACCTAGTTGATTGTCCATTATCTTGGAATTCAATTATTCGGTTGTCAGAAGTTTTTAGTTCAAAAGGTTGGTAGTCGTGAACTTTGGCATTAGCTTCAAGGTTTTGAGTATATTCTCCAAGATTTGTAACTAGTTCGTTTTGAGTGGTAAAATAAGGATGAATTCCGGGCGCAATCTCAATATCATGGTCAAAAGCACTAACTTCCATTTGCATAATCAAACAATCCTCGGCCAGTTCGTAGTCCATCGTAATCATGAACTTATTGGGATACATTGCCTTAGTGGTTTCGTCCAACATATCGCTAGCTAGAACCAAAGTCGCCGAATCTTCCTCTTCGTCCAGAACTTCCCATTCGCAGTCTCTAGCAAAACCATGTTGCTTAAATTTAACGCCTTTGTATTCATTATTACTCAAACCTCCAGCAAAAGGAAAAAGTATCGGAATTCCTGATCTCTTAGGGTTAGAACTAGTGTGGAATAGTGGTTGTTGGTTGATGATACATTCCAGAACTTGAGCTCCTAAGGTTGAGATTGTGCAGGTTGCCTTGTCGGTGCGTAGTGTTATTAATGACATATTATTTATTGTACTTTTTTTGGGGATATAGGTCAAATAAAGATCGGGTAAATCAACTTGCATAAAGTATTATTATGTGCTACAATTAAGGATATAAATCAAAACTATTTTAATTATGAGCGAGAAACAACCAGAATGGAATTTATTGAAAGATGGTGTTCCACCAGATTTGAAAAAGGGAGAATATCTTGGAAAAGGAGACTCCAAAGAAGTTTGGAAAACAAATTATCCTGATATTTTATTGGCAGAAATTTTTGATAAAAAGATAAAATCTGAGTTAAAAATTTTAGAACATGTTAGAGTAGCGGTTGAAAAAAATAAAGCAGACTTTCCCCTCCAAATTCCAATTACATCTTTAGAATCTGGTAAAACAGCTTTTATAACTAAAAATTATGGAATTACTTTAAAAAATATAGAAAAATTTACCACAACTAAAACTCATCTAATTAATTTTTTGATTAATCAAATTAGGCTTTCCGGCAATCGTGGTATTTCAAACGATAATCACTTAGGTAATATTACTTTTGATAACATTAATGGATTAAGACTAATAGATATAAATTTTAGTTTGTTTGCTTCAATCGACGATATGTTTGAAGATATTAGAAGATTGAATGATACTATAAAAGAAAATGAAAAGTGGTTATTTGATACGATGAAAACAAATCAATATATTTGTAAGCTATGCCAAATAGAAATATCACTAGTCTCTCCACTAGAGCGTCAAGAAGTAATTCAATTCCTAGAACAGCTTTTGGAGGAAGAAAAAGAGAAAGAAAGCAGTGAAAAAAGAAGTTTTGGGGAATAAAGATAGCTTGATTTTAAAAAATAATCAACTTGCATAAAGCCTTATTATATGTAACAATTAGAAGAATTAATCAAAATTATTTATGAATAAAAAAATAGAAGTTTGGGATTTGGCAACACAAGGAGCTCCAGAGTACATCGAGTTAGGTGATATTATCGGAGAAGGAAATTCTAAAAAAGTATTTCGTTTGGTTGATTATCCTAATATTTTACTAGCACACTTGAAAATCTATGATAAAACAATAAATTCTGAAAGTGACGAAAGTAATTTTACTAATTGTATCGAATTGAGTATTTTGCAAAAAGTAAGAGAAGCTGTAGAATTAAGAGATGCTAAATTTCCATTTCAAATCCCATATTGTGACATTGAATCAGGTAGATTGTTGTTTGCAACAGAGTATTATGGTGAGACTTTGGAAAAAAATAAAAACTATAAACCGAACATAAATGATGTTTTATACCTGGTTATTAATCTTATCAAGCTATCAAACCAAACAGGAATTCCATCTGATAATCATTCAGATAATTTAACTATTGATAACAAGGGAATCCATTTAATCGACATAAAATATATGGATCAGCAAATATATTTTATTATAAGTCACTTAGGCGATTTTTCAATTAAAAAAGAAAAAGGTTATATTCTTGATAAAATTACTCAAAATAAATATATTGAAGAATTGTGTAACAAAAGAATATCACTAGCCTCTCAGCAAGAGCGTCAAGAAGTAATTCAATTCCTAGAACAGCTTTTGGAGGAAGAGAAAGAGAAAGAAAGCAGTAAAAAAAGAAGTTTTGGGGAATAAGTTTCCGCATTCCTAGCTTGACTAAAAAACCCAAAAAGTCTACAATTCTAGCTATATATGTTCTCACTTAATAACTTTAATTTTAATCTCGATGACTTGGATAATCCAACTAATTTGACCTCCCGTGTCCTCACTCCCGAACTATTAGAAGTATTACAAAGTCTAAAACTCGAAGAAAAGGTTGAATCAATTTTGAGACTAGTGTACAACGACAAACTCACTTCTGACAAAGCTCAGCGACAAATAATGGCGTTAATCGAATTTGCACTGGATACTAGCAAGCTAAAAGCAATGGATTTTTCGGCTTTTAAGAGTTTGATCGATGAAGGAGACTACATCCAAGCCACAGGAATATTGGATCATTCCCAGTCAGGCGAACCCTCGCTATTCGTGGAAGATTACAAGATTCTCACCAAGTCGCTCAGACCTTTGCCCGAAAAAATGGATTACAACAATGTTGAGTCCAGATTCCTAGACAAAGTCGCCGATTATAAGATGAATACAACCGATGAGAACGGATTAAGTGTCCGCGATATTGTCAAGCTAAAGCAAAAATATTGGTCAATCTGGCGGGAAGAAATGGAAAATGAAGGATTTTTGGAAGTTGAAGCTCCAATTTTTGAGACTATTCCCGGTGGCGCTGAAGCCAAGCCTTTTACAACTTTTTATAACGAGTTAGATCAAGATGTTTATCTCCGATTATCCTTAGAACTTCCACTCAAAAAACTGATTGCTGGAGGTTTTGAGAAGGTGTTTGAGATCGGTAGGATCTTTAGGAACGAAGGCTCGAGTCCGCAACATCTTCAGGAATATACGCAGATTGAATGGTACTGTGCCTATACAGAATACCTTTGGGCAGCTAAGTTCACAATGAAAGTCTACCAACGAATTGTCGAAGAAATCCTTGGAACAATGACCCAAATCGCATACAATGGAGCGAGCGTCAACTGGGCTGGCTGGTGCTCTATAGAATTCGCCAAAGCCAATAATTGGGAACTAATCACTAACGAAAAAGATACTGAGAATGGTTGGCCTGTAATTCCGTACTTTGAGGCTGTGCGATACTTTAGTTATGGTAAAATTGATACGGAAAACAAAAATGCCGAGGAACTTGTGGAACTATGCAAAACTAGTGGAATTAACGACGTCAAAGTCGAGGATGGAATGGGAACACTTTTGGACAAACTTTGGAAAAAAGCTCGAGTTAATACAACTAATCCGTTCTTCCTTGCACTTCCGCCTGTAGAATTAGAACCACTTGCAAAGCGAGATTCAAACAATCCAAGTCTAACTCAAAGATGGCAAATCGTGGCAGGAGGAGCGGAACTTGGCAAAGCCTTCTCGGAACTTAACGATCCCGTTGACCAATTCTGTAGGTTCGAGGACCAGCAAAAAGCTCGAGATAACGGCAACGAAGAAGCCCAATTCATGGATCTAGACTATGTCAAAGCGATGGAATATGGAATGCCTCCAATGTCGGGCTTTGGTACTAGTGAGAGATTCGTGAGCTTCATCCTTGGCAAACATATCCGCGAATGTGTAACCTTTCCGCATGTTAGAGAATCTAGCAAGGATATTAATAAAGTTACTAAGGTTTTTAATATTATTCTCAACAGCGATCCTAGTATTCCAGTATGGCAAAGACTCAACGCAGTATCTCATCTTACAGGCTCAGTAATTGCTCATAATTTACATAGACAAGATGTAATTGATATCGAAAAAGTATTCACAAAAGATAATCTGGAATTCCCGATGGATCTTCGCTGGGGTATTCATATTAAGCAAACCAACGATAACAACACAATTTTAGAACTATTCAAAAACTCCAAAGCTAATCCAGCTCTCAAAACTACACTTTTTGGAGAAGATTTTTTCTCAGCTAAAAACGACATTATGGCAGTTGAAAACTTCAAAAACAAAGATTCCAAAGATGTAAAATGGATTGGAGTTCTGGTTTATGGTCCCAAAACTACAGTCGACAAACTAACCAAAGGATTCGAGAGATTCCAATAAAGATTACACTAAGCGACTTGTGCTGTTCAAAAAAATTATAACCATAATTCTGTAGTTACTTTTGTGGGTATGCTAGCTCCTAGTTATTGCATTTATAAAAACTCAAAAAGTTGACATAATTATAACAAATAAGGTTTAATATAAAAAGTAATACAAAATAAAAAACATTTTAGAAACATTTTGAATATTTAATTTATATTGTTTATGCCAACTAATTATAGCCCCAAAAATCAACTAGACTGGACAAGTATAATGGTAATTTTAGTATCAATCTTTTTGGTCGTGACTGCGTTTTATCTTATTAATCAAAACCAACAAAAACGTCCAAACTCTTCTGAAACTTCCACTAGTTCAGCCATTTTGAATATGTCTACAAGTTCAACTTTGAGTTCAGTTTTGAGTTCGGGTTCTAGCCAAAATAATTCATCTAAGAGTTCTCAGTCAATCCAAAGTCCTAGTAATTCCAAATCAAGTTCTAATAATTCAGACGAATCAAACGATTCCAAATCAATACCCCAGACCACAACTGGCAATAATACTAACGAAACCACAACAACTAATAACATAGCTCAAACTCCTCAAAATTCTAACACTCCTATCCAAAGTGAAGATACAACAACGATTGAAAAAGTAATAACCACAACAACTGTAACTCCGCAATCACAAGCTACAGTTGGAACTGGAGAATCGGTGATTAAAGTTCTTGGATTAGACTCTAACGATCGTTATATCGTGGAAGTTACCAAGTCCAGAGTTGAGAATCCACGGTTCTTCGAAGTCTCCAAAAGTATTAGACTCAACAATTCCAGCAATCTAGAAGTTGGTAGCAGTTACAAAGTCCAAGGAATTACAGAAACAACCTCCGGTTTCGAATACGATTCAATTATACAATTGCCATAAGGATCTAAATTTGAAATTCTTTTTAACACTGTCATCTTGAATTTATTTCAGGATCTAAAAAAGATCAAAAAATACTGTCATTCTGAGCGTAGCGAAGAATCCCCTGTTGTTAAAATTTCACTCCCACCATGTCATCCTGAACTTGTTTCAGGATCTAAAAAACTAGCAAATTGAACTTTCTTAATTGTTTTGAAGTGCATAAAATAATTCATATAAACCATAAAAATAAATAACTTAATTTAACGAAAACCATCTTAGATCCTGAAATAAATTCAGAATGACAGTGGAAGTTTTTACTCAAGAGCTGAGAGATTCTTCACATTCGTTCAGGATGACAACAAAAAATTATTACAAAATTTAACCACTCCAAAAAAACATACTATGCCCTTATCATCACAACCATACAAAGGAACCAGAGATTTTTATCCAGCGGACATCGCTCGTCGCAACTACATTTTCAATACTTGGCGAAAAGTTCTAATCTCCCACGGATTCGTGGAATATGACGCGTCGATTGTGGAAAACGCTGAGATTTATCTTGCCAAAAGTGGAGAAGAACTCGGTTCCAAGCAACTATATTCATTCATAGACAAAGGCGACCGCAAAATCGCTTTACGACCAGAAATGACGCCTACGCTAGCTAGAATGGTTAGTGCTAAGTTCGGTGAAATAAAGTTCCCACTCAGATGGTTTTCGATCCCCAATTGCTTTCGCTATGAACGCCCCCAAAAAGGACGACTCAGAGAATTCTGGCAACTTAATGTAGATATTATTGGCAAGCCGGCCGGCGAAGTTGATCTAGAATTATTGTATCTCGTTGGCAAACTATTCTTAGAATTCCAAGCTGACAAATCCCAGTTCAAAATTATGTTCAATCACCGCCAAGTTTTGGACAAATGGATGGAGCAATATTCTTTGAACAACAATAAAACCTTAATCTACGCAGTTTTGGATGACTGGTTCAAACTCACCATTGAAGAAAATTCTAATAAGCTAAAGATTGAACTTAACGAATCTCAAATTAAAAGTTTGATCAACTTATGCTCCAAAACTGGTCAAGAATGGACTGATTATCTAGAGATTGCCAATTCCTTCGAGGAAATCAAAAATATCTTGGAATTAATGCCTGTTATTCTACCTGAGGTTGAATATGACTTTAGTCCGACTATTATTCGTGGACTTGCCTACTACACTGGACTGGTCTTCGAAGGCTTTAACAAAAACCCGATTTCTCCACGGGCGATGTTCGGAGCTGGTCGTTACGATGATTTGTTAGAACTTTTTGGGCAAAGTGCACCTGCAATTGGCGTTGGTGTTGGCGATGTTACTTGGGCAGACTTTCTCGACGAATGGAAACTCTGGCCTGAAAATCTGGAATCAAATTCCAAAGTGGGTATAATTCTCAAAGAAGTCAGTAATTTGAGTGAAGTTTATACCACAATAATTCCTGAACTAAACTCCCAAAACAAGCCTTTTGAGCTAGATTATGATTATTCTAGATCCGAAAACAAACGCTATGAATCTCTCAAAAAACGAGGCTGTAGTGAGATTATTAAAGTTGGATTTTAGACAAAACCTAAATTGTCAGCTTAAATTTTAATTATGTCAGAATCACATAGAATATTTAGAAGAGATTTGAGTTGTTTTCCTGAGTCATTCGCACGAATCGAATCAAACGCCTGGGAAATACCAAAATATATTTTGCCACACAGGCAACCGTTCCAAATCACCAATTCTAGACTTAATATATTAATTAGTTACTATTGTAAAGATTCAAAACTTGAAAAAATAAGAAAATATCACAAAAAAGCAGCAAAATTTTATAAAAAATCAAAGGCTTTTCGTAGTAGATTTTTGATGTATCCTGAGCAAAATGTATTGCTGGACGATCTTGGCAACTTCGCCAAAGTTAAAGCAAAATTATTTTTTCCAGATAAAACAAGCCTTAAAAAGAAATTATTTTCGTTTTCCAACGATCCAAAGTTTAATAGAATTAACAAGCATTCAAAAGAAGATTTTAGTCAGTTACACCTAACCCACTCCTAATTACCCTATTAATTCAAAGGTTTTGATAATTTTTTCATAAAAATTGAGGCAGGTTGAAGCTAGTTTTAGAATAT
>JAYUIW010000011.1:0-10455 GCA_043765655.1 bacterium | reverse complement strand
CTAATTTTTTTGTTTTATTGTCGTATTTCATACCTAAAATTATTTACTATTTTTGGTCAATAGTCAAATGCTAGAGTTGAAGGTGGGCTAGGTATATTAAGCTTTATAATTTTAAGGGTAATTAGATTATTTGTCAAAGAAAGAATAAAACAGTTATACGAAGTCAAAATTATTATTAATAAATTTATAGACACTATATAAGTATTATATCTTACATATCAACCAAACAACCAAAATGATACTAAAAAAGTTAAAACACTGTAATTATGAGTTGAATTGAAGAATATTTTTTTGACATTAAAGCTAAAATAACCTAAAATTAAAATTATATGCCCTTTGATTGTGTTTCCCAAAAAACTTTTTATCAGATAGCAACACCTCTAGAAGCTTCTTCTAACATTAATCGCGAGGGATTCATAATCGATAATCAAAAAAAAACAGCTCATCCGATCAACGTTGATATTGAAAACCAAATAATTTACTGGATAGAGTATCTCGGGTCAAAAATAAGTGAAGTCAAACAAATAAAAATTCGCAAAGATAACGATCAATTCAGGTTCGTGGTAGAATTTCAAGATTCTAGTTCATTTTCTGACAACTCTTTTGCATTACTCAAGGCGTTCCAGCACATAATTCGCAATCTTATTCACAGTAGTTACCCTAAAGACAGAACTCATTTTTGTATTGATATTAATAGTGAACAACGCAAAAAACGCGAAATTTTTTTGAAGGAAAAAGTCCTGAACCTAGTCCAAAACCAACTAATCGTTAAGGGAAAAACACTTATAATAACTAATCTAACAAGCTACGAACGGTTCATAGTTCATAAGCTATTTCATGATACCAAGAATATCGAGACTAATAGCGTTGGTACAGACGAAAAGCGAAAAATGATGATTTTTCCGACCAATGACACAACTCTTGCAGGTCTTGAAAGTGCGGTTATGTTAGACGTAGACGCTGAGTTTAAAAAGCACTTAGAAACTGAGAAAACTGAATAATTTTTTGCATTACCTAAACTTGTAAAGCTTTGTAATATATTTCACAATATTTTAATGTTGTCAATACTGTTATTTTTTAGATGTTGACGAACTTCATTGATTTTAATATAATTATAATAACAATAGGTAAAGCATTTTTTACTTAGTTTTTTAATATTTTATATATGTCAGAATCAATTAATATTTCAATCAAACCAGAGCCAGTTTTTGCTTTAGGTAAGGATTTTGGTAATTTTGTAATTACTAACTCAATGCTTTCAACACTATTAATTTGTTCATTTTTGTGTATTTTTGCTACAATTGCAGGATCTACAATCAAAAACGGTATTAAAGTGAATAGACTACAGAATTTACTTGAAGCCTTTTTCTCGTTTGTTGAAGGCTTTACTAGTGACAATCTAGGGTCTCAGTCCAAAGCTCGCAAATATATTGGCTTGAGTGTAAGTTTGTTTCTTTTTGTACTTCTTGGATCTTGGTTCGGTTTACTTCCACTAGTAGCTGGCGATCATTTGGTGGCTTCTGATGTAGGCTTTGAGTTTGCTTATCCTTTGTTTAGAGCTCCGACAACAGATATTAATGCTTGTCTTGCCATTGCTTTAATTAGCTTTTTGGTTATTCAATACGCTGGGTTCAATGCTCACGGTTTTAAGTATTTGGGTAAGTTTTTTACGTTCAAAGGTGGTCCAATCGGTTCATTCGTAGGTATATTAGAGTTGATTTCAGAATTTTCTAAGTTACTTTCGTTTAGTTTTCGTATTTTTGGTAACATTTTTGCAGGTGAGGTTTTGTTACTTATTTTGTTCTTCTTCACCAAGAATATTTGGCTTCCCTTTCCATCACTAATTATTGCTATGGAGGTTGTTGTGGCGATTATACAAAGTTACGTTTTGGTGGCTCTTCTCAGTACATTCATTGGTATTGCTGTCGAATCTCACGATGATCACGATCACAAAGAACCACAATTAGTATAGTTAATTACTATAATTTAATTCATATTTTAGACAATAATTTCACATTTTTTAATGTGTTTTTTTATTTTTATGCCCTTTAATATCGTACCAATTTTAATATTTTTTATTCTAGTCTTAACTTTCTTTTGCTGGTTTTTTTTGGAATGTTATAATATTTCCAATCTTACCAAAAGACTCAAGAATGGAAGTGCAACTAAGTCTGATTATTATTTAGGGATGTTCATCATTATTGCATTTGTTGTTGTGTATGCTTATTATTTGATTTCATTTATTGGTTAAAACATTGAGTTAGAAATCATTGACACAATTGTCAAAAGTATTGTAGAATTAGATTAATATCATACATTCAACCAAAATTTAACAAAACCTTTATGCTTACCAAAATACCTCTCAACAACTTTATCTACGGACGACAAGCTCTAGAATTATTCCAGTTCGCCAAGGACAACAAGTTCGCGATTCCTGCTGTCAATGTCACTAGCTCTAGCACAATCAACGCTGCAATGGAGAGCTCTGTGATTAACGAAGCTCCGATTATTATTCAGTTTTCTAATTCTGGCGGAGCTTTTTTGGCAGGTAAAAGTCTAGATAATTCTGAACTAGAAGCCTCAATTGCGGGATCTGTATCGGGAGCAATGCACATTCATCAACTGGCGCCGCTGTATGGAGCTAATGTTATGATTCATTCCGATCACTGTTCTCTAAAGTTACTGGACTGGGTTGATGGAATGTTGGAGGCTGGCGAGGTGTTTTATGAATCCAATGGTTTTCCACTTTTTAGTTCGCATATGTTGGATCTATCGGAAGAAAGCCTGGTTGAGAATCTAGATATTTGTAAAAAGTATCTAAAGCGAATGTCTAAAATAGAAATGATTCTAGAGATTGAGCTAGGAATTACGGGAGGTGAAGAAGACGGAGTTAACAACGAAGGAATTGATTCCACTAAACTCTACACTCAACCAGAAGATGTCTCCTATGCCTATGCAGAGTTATCCAAGATATCTTCTAACTTTACGATTGCAGCTAGCTTCGGGAATGTTCATGGTGTGTACAAACCTGGTAATGTCGAGCTGCAACCAATAATCCTCAAGAACTCTCAGGAATTTGTTCAAAAAAAGTTCGGAACTTCCAAAAATCCTCTGAATCTAGTCTTCCATGGTGGCTCTGGTTCTACAGCTGATGAAATTAAAGAAGCGATAAGTTATGGAGTTATCAAGATGAATCTGGACACGGATATGCAGTGGGCGTACTGGGAAGGAATCAAGGATTATTACGAAGACAACAAGACATTCCTACAATCTCAGATCGGCAATCCCAAGGGAGAAGATCAACCCAACAAAAAATACTACGATCCTAGAGTCTGGATTCGCGCTGCTGAAGAAGCATTCGTAACTAGGCTCAACCAAGCCTTTGTTGAACTTAATTGTCAGAACTGGGTAGAAGAAAATCAAGATGAAGATGAAGACGATGAGTTTTTTGAGGTGTAGGGGGTTAATCACCATAGCACGAGATAATAATTCAATTTGCCATATTGCAATTAGTGTGGTATAATTAAAACAGCTTTTCAAACATTAAAGCTAAGTTTTACAAATCAAACCAATCAAAAAGTTATGCCAATTCCACAATCACAAAAATTTTATAATTTTGATTCATTCCCTTCAAAGAGTGAAAAAAATGAGGTCGCATTTGAAATGATTACAGGTATAATTAACAACTTCTTTGAAATCGATAATGGGTACAAAAACTTAAGCCAAGAGGAAAAAAAACTTCTAAGTCGTATACTCACTGAACCTAATTTTGTAGTTGATATAATACCAATTCTAAAAGAGTGTGAATACTGGGAGGTTGCAACGGAGTGTAGCATATTAATAAAACATTTTTGTATACCTGGTTATATAGATAATTATCCTATTTTAAACAATTCTTTAACTATTAAAAGTTTATACGATCCATTAGCAATCACTCGTAAAGACTATTATAATCAATTAGATTCAAAATATAAGAACTTAATTATGACTATTGCACATTTAGCACATAATATTTCTAAACTATTTTAAGTTATAGCCAAGTTTAGTTTTGGTAATCATGAATAATTAAACCAAAAAAAAGTACAAAATAACTTACTTTTAGAAATTTTTAGGGATATATTTACCTAGTTTTACTTTTATAGTTATAAAATTGTAAGATCAATCTTTTATAGTCATTTCTAGAATGATGGAGCGTGTGGAGCTGGAAAGTCCTAGATTAATGGAAAAATTCGTGATAACCACCACAAATCAAATCGAAGCTAGAATGTGTTTTGGAACTGATATTATGTCTAATTTACTTGATTTAACAGAAAAATTCGGGGATTATTTTGATATAAGTTTCATTGAAGGTAAGGTATATATTGTCATTCATACAACTCAGAATAACTTTGAACCGAATATTCTCAAAACTGTCAAAAATCCTGAACTTTACAAAAAAATATACGAAGAAATTAGTGTTCTTCTAGAAGTTATCAACAAATTCAAATTACACCAAAACAAGATTTTGAAATAAATTAAGTTAATCTAAAAAATCCTTCTATCAAGACAAAATATACCCAAAAAATCCTCGAATAACCTTGACAAAAACCTAAAAAACTTTTGGTCTAAAAATAGTTGTTGAGTATATCAATATATAGTTAGCCTCTTTTTGGTTAATTAGATATATGTCAAAACTGTTCTATATCTGGACGCGACTTTAACGAGTTACTCAGTGTAGGAATTGATTCACAGTTAGTTTAGTTTATCCTAGAGGTAATACCACATGTCTAAGTTCAAAAACGGTTTGAAGTTGGTTGGAATGTCTTTATTGGTTATTGGTGCAACTGTACTGGTAAATCCTAATAAGGCAAATGCAGAATGTAGTCCATTTGATTGGATTTGTGCAAGTGCTCCAACAGTTGAAGCTAAGGGCAAAGTTCGCTCTAATGGCAACAATAATTCCAAACCTTCACCAAGTCAAAATAATAATAATTGTGATTTCTGGTGTATGTTAGGTCGTGGAAGCGATGCTAAAACCGCAGGTGATACAGCTGTTGACATTTTTGGTCAACCCAACAGCAGCTCTAGTTCCAGCTCTTCTAGTTCTCAGCAACCTATTTTCAACGATCCAAAAGGAAATACAATCCGAACTGGTGCACCTGATATTTTCAGTCAACCACAAGGAGGCAATATCTTTGATAATTCTCCCAAGTTTGATTTTAATCCAACTCCAAGCTCTGGTCGTTCTTTTGGTAGTAGTCCGTATGTTGACTTTAACCCTAATAACAACTCTAGTATGGATTCGAATAATTCAAACAGCGGTCCAAAAATTAATTTTAATGGTAACTCTAATAATGATGTAATGCAACATCAAAATATCTGCAAAATGTTTAACAACTGCTAAGGTTGTTTAGATTTATTGTTGATAGTTTCTGACAACTGTTTATTTTTTTGGTAAGGCCTTCGAAGTAAGACTTGCTACGTGTATCAAAATTCAACTACCCTCGACTTTCTTAGTTGTGGTAGTTTTTTTCTTAATAAATCAAATTTAATCATTCTACAATGTATTCCTACTTCAAAAAACTATTCCTAGTTAATCCATTGAGGTTTGTTTTGATGTTTGGTTTTGTGTTACTATTTGTTTTTTTGTATATAACTCAATACGACTTGATTTTAATCTTGGTATTTATAATAAGTTTGGTCAATTGCCAGTGGATAATGTGTGGAATTTTGTACTTGCTTTGTTTTTTATTTCAGTTTTAATTCCAATTTATGAAGAGTTTGCGTTTAGATTTTGGCTAAAAAGTAAGTTAATAACATTCTGGCAAAAAGTAGCTTTTTTTAGTTTTGTTTTAACTGTTTTATATAGCCTAATATTTAGTTTTGTTTATATTATAAGTTCAATTCAGCCATTCCAAGAAGTATATAGTAACTTAAAAACATAGAATAATGTTCTTGTTCCAATTCCAGAAAAAATCTCTAATTTTCCTTATTTATTCACAGTTATACATAATTTTATATTTGTAGGGATTGCTGTTTTATTGTCTTTTTTAACGTTATTAATTACTAGATATTTTAAGATTGATATTATCAAAAAATTAGTTGATTCTAAAATAAAACAAACCTATTGGATAATCGCAAGTGCTACTGCTTTTGTATTTGTTCATTACTCAGTTTTTTTATTTATCAAGGTTGAGTTTAACAACTTTTTAGAGTTTTTTATTTGGGGACTTATTGTTATCGACAAGTTAGTTCCTCCAATTATCCACTACTTTTATGGTTTCAAAATCTCATTAGTTAATCACATTTTTTGGAATTACACTATTTCTTATTTACCATTGTCTTATCTTGTTGAACAATACTACTGGACATTCAACACATTTTACATTCTTGGTTTCATTCTACTACTCAACTTACTTCTACGATTTGCTCGTGAGAATAAGATGTTGACTCAGTTGGATCTGGGAGAGTAAAATCTTTGGAATTATAGTTTTATTTTAACAACGATTTTAATTCTTCTATCCTGGCTAAGATAGATTTTTTTCTATTCGAGCCTAGTTTGTTATTGCGTAAAGTCCCATCTTCATTATGGGTTATTTTTTTCATTTGCTCCTGAATTAGTTTTTGGATTATGGCTGAGTTATTTATTGGAGCGAGATTCTGGCAAAGATTCTAATGTTGATTCTAGGTTTTTGTTTGGGTTTGTAAACGGAGTTTTGATTGAAGCTTTGGTTGGAGTTTTTGTTTCAACTTTTTTCTGAACTTTCACTTCAACTTTTCTTTCAACACTTACCTTTCCACTCTCTCTGACCCACAAGTTGACTCGATCATTATGCTCAAAGCCCTTACTAGCGAATTCCTCTAATAACTCTAGATCAAAGCTGGCAATTACAGGATTAAGTGACATATTATTGAGCGTTAACTCCGTCCAAAAAACTCCTTTTGGTAGATTCTTTAGCTTGGTATCGTACTCGTATTCTTCGCTGTGATTCATAATCTTGGAATAGTTATCACTGATGTTGAACAGGATTTTGGTGCCGAATTTTTTGAAGATGCTGATTTCGAAGTTCTGATTGGAGCTCTCGGAGACTGTATTGCCGATTATTGCTTGTTGAGAATAACATAGAGCGAGGTTGTTTTGGCGTAGTGTAGAGGTTCTGCTGAGAATATCTTGACCGTTATAATTCCAGAATTCATCCACAAAAACTCCAAAAAAGCTTTTACTTACACATTCCGTTAGTTTTTTGATCAACAGATTACCGACCAATCTAGAACTGGTTTCACCTTCGGGAAGCAATGACAAATCGGCAATTAGAATCAGATCATTCTCAATAATATCTCGGAGCCTGAGAACATTGTGATTATTCTCCAGAACATTCAGTATTAGCTGGTTGCGATTAATGTATTCGAGCTTAATAAGAGTAGATTGAATTTCAGTTTTTTCTTTGGGTTGGAGGTTTTGCCAGAATCTAATGGTCTTGGTGTCCTTGCAATTCTCTAATAACACACTCCTAAAAGCATCATCCTCAATAATTCTACGATAATCAGAAAACCGAGCAAAATCAGGATTGTCCTTGATAAGATGCAGGATAGGATCGAGATAATAGGAGATCTTGTCTGTGGATTCTCCTTGCCATACCGACTGGAATATACTCAGTACAGTCTCGAGCGAAGTTCTAGGATTAGCAGAATCAAAAAGATCAATCCCAAAATCCGTAATATCCTCGCCATCCATACTAGAACCCGGTCGCCAGTACACAATCCGACTGTGATAAGCCTTGGGAATACAGTTCAAAATCTTAATACAGCTGGAATTATCGCTAGTGATCAAGGCTCCGCCACGACCTTGCAGGATATCTTGGTAGAATATGCTGAGCATTAGAGAGCTCTTGCCAAAGCCGGAATTACCAGTAATTACAGTATGTCCGAGTCTACTACTTGTATCCACGCCGAAGTACCGCGAATCAAAATTGCTCAAATCTCCAATATGAGTCAGTCCATAATAAGTCAGATTCGTTGCTGGATTATTGCTTTCACTTTGGATTATGAGTTTTTGATCTATTTTTTGTTGGTTATAATAACTCTGAACCTGCCGTTCGTCTAGATTCTTGTGAGCAGAGAATTTATGGTCGACTAGTCTGTTGAGGGTGAATTTTCTTTGGGAATTGTTGAGTCTATTAATCCAGGCTTCCCAGTAGGATTTTGGCTTATAGTAAGACTTGGTGAGAAGATTAGTATAACCAATATCCCAGCTAAGGTACTTGTAGATACTGAATTGAATCGCAGGTACAGCAAGATTTTTGTCGGTGTGTTGTCGCCAAGTTAGAGCTTGATAATTAGCAGAATCAAAAGATTGGGAAGTTTTTTTGGAACTCAGAATGTTGGTAGGATTGGTAAGATTATTAGAAGAACTGGTAGAATTATTGGTCAAAGAATTGTTGGAATTGTTTGAGTTTGTAATCCTGTTGGCACTAATTGATTGGCTCATTGGTCGATTAGGTCGGTTAATTCTATTGTCAAAAGTTGCTTGTTGAACTGGTTGTTGAACTGGTTGTTGGAGAGTTTGTTCAGTGTTTTGGTTGTTGTTCTGGTTATTGTTATATCCACCAAAGTTATTCGGATTATTCGTAATTCCATAATTTTCTAGCTTGTAATTTTCTAACTCGTAATTATACTCTAGATCTTCGGGCGGTTCCATATTATCGCGACAATTCCTTCCAATGTTTTGGAATTGAGGATAAAGGTTAGAATTAGGCTGTGGGAACATAGAGAATAGTTTTTTTTGTTAGGTTTGTTACCCCTTTTTGAAGGGGTGAGCCGAATGGCTCGGGGATTTTATTTTGAAATTCTTTACTCTCCTAGATCCAGCTGCGTCAACATCTTATTCTCACGAGCGTATTTGAGCAGTAAGTTGAGTAGGAGTATAAAACCGACTGTATAAAGTGTATTAAACGTCCAGTAATACTCTTTTGGAACTGCAATAACTGCAACATATGTCGCTGAATAGTTATTAAAAATATGAAATATGATTGATGTCTTAATTCCATAGTAATAGTGAATAATCGAATGAAATAATCTGCTAATTCCTAATACAAAAAAACCAAAGAAGTTCAACCAACCAAGATCAACAGATTTTTCGAAAAAAGAAATTGAATAGTGAGCTAAAATAAAAATAGTAGCACTAGCGATAATCCAGTATGTTTGCCTAACATTGTTACTGAATAAACTCTTGAGGAATTTGGTATGCCAAAATCTATTAATACTAAGCCCAAGTAAAACCACAAAACCTACTGCCAAAAAAACCTTCAATAATTCTGTAATTGGTGATAAAATTGGTATCTCAAAAATTAGTCTAAATATATTACCAAAAAATTCTTGTAAAGATTCAGCAACTGGAAATATTTTAAAAAAATTACTCAAAATATAAGTTATAAAAAAAATCCAGAATCCAGCAAATGCCACTTTTTGCCAAAAAGTTGATAGCTTAGATTTTAGCCAAGACCTAAAAATAATTTCTTCATAAATTGGAATAACAAAAATATCTACTAAAACTCCTAAAAATATTGATGATATGCCAACTGCTTGTTCTTTATTAAATGTGTCTAATGGCTTTACTATACCATCGTATCCAAGCGAACTATATGTCCAAACAAATAAAATTATTAAAAAGTAATAAACAAGTATAAACCTCAATGGATTATTTAGAAATAGACTTTTTATTTTGGTGAGCATTGATAAATTATAAAATTTGATTTATTAAGAAAAAAACTACCACAACCAAAAAAGTCGAGGGTAGTTGAATTTTGATACACGTAGCAAGTCTTACTTCGAAGGACTTACCAATGACAGAAGTCGTTGAACAAGTAATTTTATCTCAATTCAAATTACTTAAAAAGTAAATTTACTTTGAAGATACTATTACCACCATAATCCACCTTTAGGATCAGGCTGTTGATTTTAAGGTTGTGAATTCCAACCCCAGCTTGAAGAGCTTGAAGAGCCAGATTGACTTTCAAAAGGACTGTTTGCTGGTAGTGGAGGATTAAAATATGGTTGATAAAAATCCTCTGCTGGTTTCCGAATAATATTATTAGGATTAGATTTGTAGTCTTGGACGAATTCATCTACTACTTTACCACAAAACCAACCACCAATAAAATTATTACAAACACTGAATTGAGCACTTGCCTTATTAGGATTTACCAGTACAGTTGCACCAGTAACTAATAAAGACATTCCAACGAACTTCAAACCGTTTTTGAACTTAGACATGTGGTATTACTTCTAGGATAAACTAAACTAACTGTGAATCAATTCCTACTTCAGCAACATACTTAAAGTCGCATCCAAGTAACACAATATGGTCACTATACCTAGCCCACCTTCAACTCTAGCATTTGACTATTGACCGAAAATAGTAAATAATTTTAGGTATGAAATACGACAATAAAACAAAAAAATTAGTACTAAAAAAGT
>JAYUIW010000010.1:0-10462 GCA_043765655.1 bacterium | reverse complement strand
TTTGGTTAGCTTTGGGTTAGAAAACTTATCAAAAAATTAGTTAAAAAACTAAAAACTCCACTATTAATTAAAACATTCAAAATACTTTTTGTCAAACTTATTCCAAAATTTTAGTTTCTAATGTCTTTTTTAATTCTGTTCTAATTCTGTTCTAATTCCCTTTTTGATCAGCTATGCCAAAGTAAATAACAGGACTCAATAAAGCTTTTAGTATCTACTTATACTAATTTGACGAATGATGCTCAAGCTAGTTGCCCCTTTTTGAAGGGGTGAGCCGTAGGCTCGGAGATTTTATTTTAGAACATAAATAGTGAAACGGGTATATCTCACTCTATTAATTCTTTGGTTGGAATAAAAGAATGCCTACAAAATATAGTTTTATTTTTTTGACCAAAAGGAGATGTTAAGCTATAATTAAAAGTATAAACAACTGTAACAAAAATCAATCAAAACACAGTAATCAAAAACAAAAATGAATAACAACAGCTCGCCCAACCCCAATAATCTTAATCCTAATCTTGGCAATGTTCCACTAGATGGTTTTGTTAGTTCGTCTCAGAATCTTCCCCAAAATATTCAATCAAACTTATCTCAAAATATTGCACAAAACTTCACTCCAAATAGCCAACAACCAAACTTTGGCAACCAAAATCCTAATTTTAATCAAAATCAAAACTCAACTTTTAAGCCTAACCAACAACAATTTTATCCGAATCAAAATCCACAAACTTTTCCACAAAATCCAGTTTTTGGCAATAATCAAAGTCAACCAACTTTCCCCAATCAAGCAACCACTCAACCAATTTCCCAGCCATTCCCTCAAATTCCAAAACCTTCTACTCAAAATCAACCAATTCCAAGTGATTTTAGTGTAAATGGTGTAGATTTTAGTGCGATAAAAGTAGAAAAACCAAAAGGAGAATCCAAGCCGAACTTGTTTAGCAAACTTTGGTCTAAAGTTACTTTCTCAGGTCTAAAAAATAAAAATTTGTATAAATTTTTGATTGTTCTTACAGGCATTCTAACAATTGTCGGAATTTTTGCCTCCATTAGTTTTTTGACTAACAAAACTCAAGAACTCTACAACAAAGTTAATGCTAGTCTGGAGATCTCACCTCAAATTGCTCAAGGATCACCTAGTCGCTTCGTGCTCAATATCGAGAATCAGAATTCTGTGCCAATTGACAATATTAATGTGAATTTGGACTTTGATTCCGACTTTCAGTTCATCAGAACTCTCAACAACCTGATTCCTTCTAATATCGGTGGCAACAACTATAACCTTGGACGCATTCAAGCTTTAGAGACTGGGAACAACAAATCTATTGTGGCTTTTGAAGGTGTTTTGAGTGGCAAAATCGACAAGGAGTTATACTTCGGTGGCAAAATTAGCTATACCGCCAACCAAAAAAACTACGAACAACCAATCGCCAAAGTCAAAACTTTGATAACTAGTCCTGACATTCGATTAACTCTAGATTCTCGATCACAAGACGTGCAAAATGGCGGCGAAACCGAGTTTAATATTAAGATTAAAAACATCAAAGAAAAGGAAATCTCAGATCTTCAGCTCAAGTTAGACTATCCTGGAGGCAATACTTTCTCATACATCAACTCGGAATTAACTAGCTCGCTGGCGACTCAAAACAAAACCACTCCTGATAATGGCGATAATGTGTGGTATATTCCCAAACTTCCTGGATTGAGTGAAACTACGCTAGTTCTTAGAGGTAAAGTAAACACCAAGGACAAACAAAAACTATCATTCGGAGCTAACTTGAATCTCAAAACTGCCGATGGAAGCTATCAAAATATTAGTAAAACTTTCAAAGACATTAATATAACTGTCGAGCCAATTCTAATCAAAACCTATATTAACGCCAACGATTCCCAAAAAACCTTTAAGCCAGAAGAAAGGTTAAACTTCGTAATTGAATATGTTAATCAAAGCCAAAACACCATCAAAGAAGCCCAAATCCTCGGTTCAATCGACGATCCTTCTAATCTGTTAGATCTTGGAACTATCGAATTTTCAGGTGGATCTAGAGCCTTTGTAACCAACTCTCAGATTCAGTGGATTGGTAATAATACTCCACAACTAGCTTCAATTAGCCCTAATTCTAGAGGAAAATTAGAATATTCTGTCCAAGTCAAAAAAGATATTCTGCGAACTAATCTCAAGCAATCTGACTACACTGTTCGCCCAGAAGTCAAAATCAAAGCCAGCAATCTCCAAGAAGTCGCTACAACTGGACCTTTGTACAAGATGTCGTCTAACATTAACTTCAAGCAAACCGTCGCCAAAATCACTCCAGAAGTTACAACACAGTCCAACCGCGAACGCTACAGAATTACTTGGGGAATTACAACTCAACAGAACCAAATCGACGAGCTTGTTGTGCGAACTAGAACCAGTCTTCCAGCTAGTAGTTGGCAATCCAAGTCCGTTAATCCATTCGACCAAGTCAAGAATATCAACTATAATTCTGCCAACGGTGATATGGAGTGGAAAGTCGACAAACTACCTCCATACAGCGGAATCGGCGAGTATAGAGCCTTTGAAATCTCGTTCGAACTAGAATTCGAAAAGCAACCAACTCAAGGCGAAACCAAACTTGTGGAGAATATTGCAATCAGCGCCAAAGATAATTATACCGGTCAAAACTTCAATCTCCAAAGTGAGTCTGCAAATGCCAGAGAATAATACAGAAGATATAAAAAAATAGACTTTTTGGATCTTACCAAAAACTAATACAAAGTATATTTGACAAAGCTTATAACGAAGGCAACCAGTGTAACAAAAACAATTATATAAGTTAAGATTCTAACAAAATCATTGAACCCAAAACTTTCATGGTAAATATCTTTTTTGATGCTTTGCTCAAGAGATTTTAAGGATTTTGATTCTTGCATTATTTGTTTTACTTTTTACTAAATTTTTGTTTTTTATAACAGTTTTTTTACCAAGATTATATTATATTATCCAAAGTTTCGGAGATTTCGTTGAGACCACGACCGTAGATTGTATTCATTTTTTTGAATAATTCAAAGTCCAAATCCTTAAGTTTCAGAGTTTGATTCTGTAATAATTCGTTGTAATATTCACGAAATTCGTTCTCGCTCATAGTTGGAAAGAAGAAGAATAACTTTTGCCAAATAGTTTTTTTGTATTTTTTTTCTAACTCTTCAATGCTAGAATCAAGCTCAGATTCAATATCTTTCTTTTTTGTTTCGAATTCACTAATCAACCTTTCTACTTCAGATCGAATTTTATTGATTGATTGATATTGATTGATTAATTTGACATGCAAATCCTTAGTATCATTAGAATATTTGTTAAGAATTTCTTCTCTGTCCATCGAAACCATCTCGCGCGTTGTATTCTCTTGAACTACAGTCGAAACCAAAAGATAAGCATCTTTGAGCGCAATAAATTCGCTGCTATCCCCGCCAGATTTGTCTGGGTGCTTAATCTTAGCGAGTTTGTGATACGATTCCTTGAGTTCTATGGGCGTAATATAGCTTAATTGCTCCTGGTTAATATCGAATAACTGTAGAGCTTGCAGTAAGTTCATATTATTCTATAATGATTGATAACTAGTTAATTGTCAATTAAATAACGAATAATTTACAAAAACAAAAAAGTTAAGTAAACTAATAAAATATGCAAAATTCTAATTCTACAGTTATTAATACCGTTAGTTCTCCAATGCCAACTGTAATTAGCACGACTCCCAAAATTGATCCAATTCTTGAATATATTAGAGTTAACGAGATTGTGAATGAGGAGGATTACAGTTTTTTGTTGCGAGTGTGGAGTGAGGCGTCTTTGATTGACAAATTCAAAATTCGTAGTTATCTTCAGCTTAGTCAAATTAGTTCCCTACTTACTCTAATTCAAGTTCTTAAGATTCGCTTTCCAGAACCCAAAAAAACTGGTATTTTTGATAGAATTAACCAAGTTTTCAACAAAGAAAATAAACTAAATAAAGTTTTGGCACCGAGTATTCTCTCCGATCCTAAAGTTTTTGGGAATAATTTTCCCCAGCCAATGAGCACCGTTAATATCGAGCCACTTGGCAGAATCGATAGTATTAACAATATCCTCCAGCTCGGAATTCTCAACAGTAGTCAGATCGACCTTCCACCTAATCAGGACGAAAACGTAGTGTTGACACAGTTTTATACTAAGATTGATAATATGATGGAAGCAATTCCTGATCTCTTCCAACGCAAATCCATTCTGGCCACTTATCTGCAATCTCCACTATATATTAGCTATATTAATACCGCTCTTACCGCTTTTAAACACCCCGAAATCGAACCTCGCAAAGTTGTTCTCAATCTTCTACACAGTGCTAACAATAATTTTTTGAGTAACAAACAATTTGAAATTGCCTCAGCAATAACCAGCCATATAAGATTCACTTGTGGGTATTAAGAACTTGTGGATATTAAGATTACTTATATTATCAACTTAAAAATCTTACTACGCTGTCATTCTGAACGAACGTGAAGAATCTCCTGTTGTTCACGATACATTTCAACGAAACCATCCCCCTATCAGGGGGTATCAGTGCAACTGACGGGGGTCGTTTTTACAAGGCAAGTAAAATCCCCGAGCCTTTCGGCTCATCCCTCTAGCACATGCGTCGCCGTAACAAGTACGGCTGTACCAGCGTCTTCACAAGGGGTAACTAGTTCGAATACTATCCAAATCCCTACCACCATCTCAACCGCCATTTTTGAATTTTGGCATGATCTCCAGATAATAACACTTCTGGAGCTTTTTTGTGGTTCCATTCTAATGGTCGTGTGTATTGAGGATGTTCGATATGCGGTAGAATGTTTTTGAGCCACCAATTGTTGTCAAAAAGTTTAACTGGAAGTTGACCTTTAACATTATCAAAGTTTTGACTAGAACCTGTTTTTTTAATTTTTTCCATTTTAATTTTGGTTTGGAGTCTAGAATTCTCGAACTCGAACTCCTCGTATTGATTATTGCTAACACTAAAAGAATCATGCAGCACGCTGGTATCCTTGGTAATGAATCCCGGAATTAATCTCGATATTGACTCTATCATCGCCATACTTGCCACCTCGCCGCCATTGAGTACGAAGTTCCCCAGACTTAGTTCTAGATCTACACTATCATTAACTCTATTATCAAAACCCTCGAACCTCCCACACAAAATACTAACTTCATCGAATTCCTTGGCAAGCCAATTAGCCACTCTTTGGTCAAAAGGAAATCCACGTGGAGTCGTCAGAATATTAACCTTGCGAATCTGTGACTCGTTATTATCTAGTTCAAACTTAGCCCTATTGGCTATAATAATATCTTCAAAAATTGAATTATTAGGAACAACCTTGGTAGAATTATCAGAATTTAAACCTGTATTTAAAGTAGAGTAATCAAAGTTAATCGCATCGTTCTCCTGCATACTCCTGATAATCGGATCGCACATTAGCACCATCCCAGAACCCCCACCAAAAGGCTTGTCGTCGACTTGCTTGTAATTCCCAATTCCGTGAGTAGCCCGCCAATCAATCAAATCTACACTAATAATATCCTTGGCAATTCCACGGGCAATAAGGCTAACACTCAGGAATGACTCGAAGATAGCTGGATAAAGTGTAAAGATTTTGAATTTCATTATAAATATTATTATAGATATTGCTGGAGGTTTTTGTTTTAATTATGATTCTAATTCTAGAGATAGTCAAGGTTGAAGACTGGATGTTTTTATTTGACCAAAAGATAAATTAGTGATAAACTATAAAAATATATGAGCAATCAAAATTCTACAAAGTTATTCGACAACGAACTAGTTGAAGTTCTAGTTGATATTGAAGATAGCTTTATTTTTGAAGCCAAGCCTAACCAAAAATTAGTCTCTAACGGCAAGCTCGCTGATTTGGAGATTGATAAAAACTTTAATTTAAACTATGCTTTTGTTCCACTTGGATTAATCTTGGAAGGAAGCATTATTGTTAACAAAAATGGTAAAGATTCTAAAGCCTTAACCAAAGGTGATTATATTGGACTATTTGAAACAGCAGATTATCTTATCAATTCAACCTTTAGGCAGATTGGAGATTGGAATTTGACGACCGAAACAGATACCAAGATATTATTTTTTACACAAGATTTTTGGCAACAAAAAAATCAAGCGACTTGTAACTTCAAAGAATTAATTATCAACAAAGCCAAGAACAATTCAGTCCCACTACCATTAACCAGTTTGCCACTTTTGGATTATATCGCCTTTCATACAACCCAGTCCAGACTCGATGACTATGCTATAATTGCACATACACATCTACTTCCCAACCAAGTTCCGCTATTCCGACACCTTGCAAGTCTGGTCGGAACTAATAGAATATTCGTTATCTCCAAGCCTTATTCTACAGTTAATTCAGCATATATAGAACTTACTAACTCTGGAATTGAAGTCATTCCAATCAAGCTCAAAGCTGGCTTTCCGTATTCGTTCTGTGCCAAAGATCCAATCGAAGCTATGTGGTACAAACTCCTAGAATCTCGCAAGCATAATTCATTCAACAAATTATTAATCTTGGATGATGGCGGAGATCTGTGGACAACTATTCCATGGCATAAGATTGGCGACCTACAAATAACTGGAACAGAGCAAACTCAGCGAGGAATAACTAGAATTATCGATTCCAAAATGCAATTACCTGCAATCGTAAGTGTGGCAACCAGTGGTGTCAAAAAAATTATAGAATCAGTATTCATCGCCAAATCTGTAGTTGATGAAATCAAAAAACAAGTGGATCTAGCAAATAAAAACATTGGAATTATAGGAATGGGAAGCATTGGACACAGTATATACCAAGACTTAAAGCAAAAATATTCTAACATTTTTTATTACGATATAAACTCTACTAATTATGGAGACGGTTATATGTCCAATCTAAGTTACTTGGTACAAAAATGTGATATAATTATAGGAGCTACTGGCGTTGACACTTTGCATGATTTGCCTTTTGAGAGGATTATCGGTAATAAAATTCTAATAAGTGCATCTTCAGCCGATGTAGAATTCGAGTCAATTTTGAGATTCTTGCCTGATCGCGATGATGATATTTTTGGGGTTCAAAACATCCAAGTTCACGAACATCTAAACTTCAAAATTCTCAACGGTGGCTACCCGATTAACTTTAACAGAACTCATAACGCAACTCCAGATAATGAGATTGTCCTCACAAGGTGCTTGTTGTATATTGGGATGATGCAAGCCGTAGAAATTATCAAAAACCAAAATCACAAAGTTGGGTTCTATAATCTTGATACAATAGCCCAGACCAAGCTACTGCACAAATGGTTCACAGATTTTCCTGTAGAATCAAAGGACTTTGAGCTCGATCAAGAATTAGACAACATAGACAAAGGTAAAATTCCTGAATTCATAACAATGGATGGAACAGTCTGGAAAGAATAATTTTTTAGGATCGTTTTAGGGTCAAAACAATTTTTTTAAACAGTAATTTTGACGCTCTTGTCAAAAGAAAATATCTGTGCTAAAATTAGAAAATGACTGAATCAACACCAAGGAATTTTACTCCAGAACAGCAAGTATGGGAAACTTATAGATTAGAACTTTTGAGAGTGATAAACAGTGCAATTGATAGTATGCCAGCCAACACTCAACTTCAAATAAACAACAAAGCCAAGATGGCAAGTTTTTTTGGACCTTTTCAAGATAGTATTAGAGATAAGCTAACTGATGAAATGGTTTTGATGTTAAAAAGTATCAAAGAATCTCAAGACGAAGGTACAGGATTAGAATTAATAATAAAAGCATATAACACCAAGAATAAAAAAAGTAAAAAATCTTTGAAACCAAAAGAACAATCTCCTGAACAGAATTATAAAGATGAACTTGTTAAGCTCTTTGAAAAACTTTACCCCGAAGCTCCTAATTCTAATTTTGGTCAACTAACTAGTGGTGAAGATCCTACGATCGGTTCTGGTACGGGTAAATTTGAAATTGGATTCAATCCACTTTGGTTCAGTAATTTTCTTGAACTTATGACTGAGCTCGGTTATTATAATTCTAATACCAAGCAATTCATCCCTGAAGTTGCAACTTACCGCGGTATAGATAACAGCGATACTATGAGAATTGTGAGTACTGGAATTGTGGAGCTATGCTATCACAACACAATAATCTGTGATTCATTCCACAAGGGATATTCCACCGTTCTTCTCAATATAGATCAACTTATTAATCACCTCAAAACTAATAAAAATATCCCAGAACCTACTATTCAGGATATAGTTAATTGGGTTTATCCTTTAACACCAGGATTAACTGATATTGAATTAACTAATAATCCACAGCTTGGAACCAAGCTCAAACACACCAAAACTTGGTACGCCAAAACAATAGGAATTATTAACTCTTTTGCAGAAAATACTGAAATAGTAAATGAAATAAAACCAACAAGAATTAAAAGAACTAGTAAAGAAATGGAAAATTGGTTCATAGATTTTATAGATAATCTTAAGAAAGATAATTTACCAAATAGAACAAAGTTTGGTGAAATTAATAATATATTGGATGGGCGTTCAAATTATTTGAGTGAAATAAAGTATGAAGGAAAAAATACAAAATATAAGGGGAGAAATATTAACAGCATAATTAAAGGGTTGTATCAAAATAAAAGTCGTGAAGAAATGAAAATTGCTAATATTGCCAAATTTACAAAAATTATTGATAATTATATTCCTGGTACAAATACAAGCTCCAAAAAATATCCTAAACTTAATGCGTATTTTAACGAAAACCACACAGCTTATAAATATTTTGATACTGAAAGATACAATTCAGATAATCCCGAAAAAATTTATTACATAGGTCGAACAATTGGAAGTATTTTGAAAGAAATGTTTAACTACAAGGGTAATCAAAAAATTATTGAAAACACAGTTAGAAATGTTACTAAGTTTATTGAAGATTATTTGATAGACTCAAAAACCCCATTTAATCAAATTGTTAACCATTTTTTATATAATAATAACTACCAAGTTTTAAATAATAAGCGATATAAAGGAGATTATAAACCATATATAGATAAAAATCTAGGTGATATTTTGATACTAATTAAAGAAAAAAAAGAAAATAGAGACAAAAAAAGTAATAGAGAAAAGCTGGGCGATGAATAAAAAAACTTGCCTACTTTTAGTTCTTGGAGGATAATAAATATACCTTATGCCACTTACCCAAGACCAAAAAAATACAATTCAACAGCTCACAGGTGTCAAGATTATTACCACTCCCAAGTTCGACAAAGAAAGTAACGCGATTATCAAAGAACTGCTTATTCAAAGCCAAAACAACGCTTCACACTATCTAGAACGCAATCGACTGGGGCACACTTTGAATATGTTTGACCATAATTCGCTGTTCACAGATGTTACCAATCTTGGCAAATATCTCAAGCTAGCCAAAGTACCACGGCGGATCGAATGTTATGATATTAGTCATCTGCAGGGAACCAAGGTTTATGGTTCTATGGTCAGCTTCGTAGATGGTGTGAGTACTCCCAAATGGTATCGATTGTTCAAGTGCAAAGAGCAAAATAATGACTTTGAGAATCACGCCGAGGTTATGCGAAGGAGATTGCTAAAAGGTCTAGAATATGAAGCCAATCAGAACCAAAAAGACGAATTCGGTAACGATCTTGCCAACAAAATTGACAAGGCTTGGAGTTTTCCGGATCTGATGATTGTGGACGGTGGTAAGGGTCAATTGTCTAGTGATTATGAAGTTCTCAAGGAATTGGGACTGGAGAATAGAATTGCGATGGTCAGTCTTGCCAAAGCTCAAGAAGAGATTTTTTGTGTTGATATGAGTATTTTTGGAGATAAATTTGACAAAACCTACCCAAAAGGTAAACAAGGCGGACTGTTGTTGACTGGTTCAATATTATTCCTTGTTCAAAGAATCCGCGATGAAGCTCATAGATTTGCAATCAAAAATAACCGCAATAGTAGGCTCAAAATGGCAACCAAAACAATCTTAGACACAATTCCCGGAATTGGCACCAAGTCTAAACAAAACATCCTAGAATCATTCGGTTCGGTTGAGAATGCAATGAATACTATATACCAAAACCCACAGCTAGCCACAGAAAAACTAGGTAATTCCACCGTCCAAAAGCTCAAGAGTTATTTTGAGTAAGTGGTTAAATTTATTTTTGAGAGGATTGTTTATAAATAAAGCGTTGATTTTTATCTTTTTTGACTATTAGTTAAAACTATGGTATACTTATACTTACTATGGAAAAACTATCACAAGAAACTAATAATTTTATAACATCTCAAGAATGCATTCATTACACCTAACCCACTCCTAATTACCCCATTAATTCAAAGGTTTTGATAATTTTTTCATAAAAATTGAGGCAGGTTGAAGCTAGTTTTAGAATATTG
>JAYUIW010000009.1:0-10714 GCA_043765655.1 bacterium | reverse complement strand
CTTAAGTAAGCGAATATAGATTGTAATAATATATTGAGAATCAAATGTACCTTAACCTATAAACTATACATACATTCAAGGTTCTTGTCAAGTTTTGTGGTAGTTCCGAAGTAAAGAAAAAGACTCCCAAAATTGGGAGGTTGGTAAATAAATAAAAAAACCTTTTCAGTTTTATTATTCTACCTTTGATTGCTCAAAACATCATTTGCAATTTTTGTTGCAAGTTCACTTAGTTCAGAAGTAGTTAAATTTTCTTTAGGATAATTTTGTATACCTAAAGCTAAATCTGCTCTAAACTGTTCTGCTAAAGTAATTTTTTGATCTCTAGTAAGTTCGGTTGATAGATTGGATTCGAATTGATCTAGAAAATTTGGAATAACAAGTTGTAATGATTCTCTGCTAAAAGTAAATTCATGACTTGTTGCCCCCCCCCATTTCAGTTTGCGAACCGTTTTGAATTTCTTCATGATTCATTAGTTTTTTTGGTGTATTGTTAGTTAAAAACATAGTAATAATAATTTTTTGAGTTGCTGATATTGAACTCATTACTGTAAGTTTACTACATTTTTTGGGTAATGTCAAATGTTTTATTTTGGGGTAGTCGTAGACACAATTCTTGACAAAAAACTACTAATAAACAATACTTAAAAAGTAAAACCGCACTCAATTAGTGCGAATATTTTTTATATTTTTTAGCAATTAGCAACCATACAACCTAACTATTATGATTCCCAACCTATCCGAAATCAAAGACCATATTATTACAATTTGTCAAGATCGTGGTATTTCATTCGAAGAAGTAATCCGCTCCATCGAAAAAGCCATTGCAACAGCATACCGCAAGGAATTCGGCGATCAATTAGAATCTTATTCTTGTAGTTACGATCTAGATACTGGTCGATATAGAATTTTCCGCGAAACCAAAATAGTTGATGAACTATTGAACCCAGCTAAGGAGCAATTAATCTCAGAAGCTAGGCTGTATAATCCTAACATTCAAGTCGACGATATTATCAAGGACGAAGTTCTTATTAGCGACGAAATTAACTTTGGTAGAATTGCAGCCCAAGTCGCTGCTCAAGTTCTCAAGTCTTCGATCTACACAATTCGCCAGTCTCATCTGATCCAAGACTACAAAGATCAAATTGGTCGTCTGGTTAAGGTTGAAATTGATATTTTCAAAAAGAATAGCTACCAAGCCAAACTGGGAACAGCAATGATTACAATTCCTGCTAATCACATTATTCCACGCGAAAAGTTCACTCCTGGACAGATTGTTTGGTTCGTGATTGTGGATATTAAGGAAGATTCTCAGGGTAATTACTTTATTATTCTATCTAGAACCGCTCCAGAATTCATCGAGGCTATAGTTCGCCAAGAAGTTCCTGAACTGGATGCTGGGTTAATCGTTATCAAGAATATTGCCAGAGAAGCTGGTGTTAGAACTAAGATTCTGGTAGCTAGTATTGATCCTGACGACGCAATCGATCCAGTCGGTGCAATCCTTGGTAAGAAGAATGTTAGATTAATGACTATTATGAGGGAAATCAATCCCAAAATGATGGAAAAAATTGATATTATTGAGTATATTCCAGAAGAATTAGAAACCATGATTGCCGACGCGCTAGAGCCTGCTGAACTGGATAATATTGTGGTTGATATGAGTAACAAATCTGCAGATGTATATTGTAGTAACGAAGAAGCCGCCTTGGTTGTTGGTAAAAAAGGTGTTAATATTAAGCTAGCAAGTAGACTATTAGACTTGAATCTTAATCTTATTACTCCGCCTCGAGATGATCAAGGTAATACTTCTAGAGATGATCAAGATGGCGATGATCAAGATGATATTTCTGAGAACTAAAAATTTGGTTATGTATACCCGTTCCCATACCGACACTAACAATCTAATCCCCCGTAACTTTGTGACACCCCCTTTATCAAGGGGGAACTATTTATTACTTTTTTCTAAAATGTAAAAGTTGAAGGTGACATTGGTATATGTGTTAATTATTAAGGTTATTTTGACCTTATTTTTTTTGGTTAAAGATATTTATGCATATTCTTTTCACTATTCACCCCGAATAACCAAACTTAAAATTTAGATCCAAAATTTAATAATTACCTTTTTAGATTCTGAAATAAATTCACAATGACAATATAAAAGTAGTTTTAGTATTTTAAGAAAGGGGTAACTAGTTAGAATGTTTTTAGTGAAATAAGTATAATTCTTAATCTGTATCATTTTCTTTTTGAACTCCTTTTACAGCGCGAGTGAAGTCTTCGAGATTTTCGAAGTTAAGGAACATTGACGCAAAACAAATGTAAGCTACCTGATCGACATCTTTGAGATTTTTAAGGACTAATTTGCCGATTTTGGTTGATTTGATTGGAGTTTTGTTTATCTCCAGAATATCATCTACAGTTCGTTGAATTACATCGTTGATTTGGTTGGAGTTAACCGATCTTTTGTTGAAAGCTTTTTTGATTCCGCGTTCTAGTGATCCTTGTTCAAAAGGTACAATCTGACCGTTTCTTTTTTCAATCTTGAGATCGATAATCTTGATTTCTTCAACGGTTGTGAATCTATACTCACAAGTATCACAGATTCGTCGTCTTCGCACGGAACGGTTGCTGTTGGTGTTGCGTGAGTCACACACTCTTGTCTGGGGATTAAAACATTTTGGGCATCTCATAAAAAATAAATAAGCTAATACTGAATACTATATATTGTTTTATCTATATTGATAATTGTCAATACATAGTACGAACCAAACTTTGATATTAAGGCTAGCTTAATTCACGCCGTAGTAATCAGCTTCGCCCATAATAATTGCTCGACCGAAGGGATCTTTGGCAACTAGAACTGGATTTTTGGAGCTATATTCCGCCAAGCTTGGAATGGTTACATTAGGATTAAAGTTTTCAAAGACTGTTTTTTCGGAGTTGTTCTGAACATCTTTATTTTGGTTGATTTGGGATGCGAAGTATTGCTTGATAAGTTCGTTTGGGGGCGTACTTGTCTTTGGTGTGAATAGTTGAATTCCGTCTTTGGTTGTTGTGATCAACTGATACTGACTTTCGTCGAATTTGTCTACGATTCCGAATCTTTGGTATTCGCCATAACATTTGGCAACGCCAGCTGAAGTAGTAGTGTAGGGGGTAGATCCTGATCCATATACACTATAGGAATTAAGCTGGGTTGGGAATTCTTGGCTATAGACTCCGAATTGCACAGGGCAGGCAGGATTAATATTCCTGAATGATGGAAAACTTGCTCTAAGCTGGCTGAGAATTAATTCCTGATTTTCTTTTTGTTTTGGATCTTTTCCTTCTTGAATTAGTTTGTCGTTGAGAGTTTTGACGAATTCTTGGATTTGTTTGGCTTGGTTAATGTAAGCTCCAGTGTTGTTGACAGTATTGTCTAGCTTATCCTTGAATTGTAGATAGTAGTCGAATCCCAGACCAGTAGAATCTGTAAGAATGACCTTGTTGTTGGCTCCGTTGAATTTGCCATTTTTGTTGTTTTTGTCAGTATAAATCTTAGAATTAGTTCCTTTGAGACTGCCTAGTTCTTGCAAGTCTTGATTAGCCGATGTCGCCAGTGAATATTGGAATTTGGTTACATCTACGGTTTCGCCGTTGGGAAGTTGGCGTTTTTGGGTACCGATGTTCTTTTGGGTGGTGGAGATTTTTTGGGTAGGGAACTTGTCAATTGATTGGAATCCAGAGAGTGAGTAGTGAATATCGTAGTCAACAACTGGAATCATAGAATCTGGAACTGCTTTGAATTTTTCGATTTTGGAAGCGTTAATCTTGGAATTAGGACTAGCTAGTTCGGCAATTTTTTCGTTAAGTTTGTCTGATCCCTTGATAGTGTATTTGGTGTTATCTTTGGTTGCGAATACTAGTGGTTCTGTATCATAATTCTTGGTAATTGCGATAATTCTAGTGTATCCAGCTAGCTCTCCAGATCGGAATTGACCAGCACTATAGTATTCATACTGTGGACGATCTTCGCAGTCGGTTGGCTTGATGGGAATTTCGCTGCAGTATTTTTTGTTGGCGGAGTCTTTGAATAATCCTAGATCTCCGAGTTGCTGAACCGAACCTTCTAATAGGTTAGAACTTGGAACCTTGCCAAAAGGCTTAAAATAGTTATTATTAATCAACAACCCCAGAGAAGCCAAAGCTAAAACAGCCGTTGTTCCCAGAATTAATTTGCCTAGAATTGTAGATTTTTTGGTTTTTTTGAAAGTAGAAGGCTTAGTATTCGTGTTATGATTTGATGCTTGAGGTTGTCTTTGCGGAGCTAGTTGTGGATTGGATTGTGGTTTTAACTGCAGATTTGACTGAGCAAAGTTGTGAGATGAGCTGGAACCTTGGAATTGGTTGCTAGGGTTGGGTTGATCGATATTGTTATTGTCAAAATTATTCCCAGTAAATCCTGGATCGTAGTTGTTAATTTTTTGTTTGAACTGGTTGAGTTGGTCGTCGATGTTGTTGGGCATTTTATTTTTATTTTAGGGGTTTATATTGTTTGTATCTTTTGTAAGCTTATGTTGATTTATTTTGGATTAATTAGAACTGGTGTTGGTGCTGTTGTAGTGTTACCTTTAATAAAGTCTCCTGGTCTAACGAAATAAAGAATTAGTTGAACCATGGTCGCACTAATTAGCACAACCACTAATCCTATCGCAGCGTTAGATAACATTTCACGAGCTTGTTTGGGTCTTTCTGTATTATCTCCCGTAAAGAAAAACATATAGGCCGCGGCAATGAACGATACGACAGCTGCTACAGAAGCTACTGGAATCAAAAATTGAGAAAGTACAACTCGAACTAAATTGAGAATTGGAGCAATATCAGGATTAATTAATCCACTAACTAGAGCTTTCCCGTTAGCATCATAGGTAATTCCGCTAGAATTAACGGTCGGTCCGAATACGCCTTGGATAATACTGACCATTGGTCGCGCGAATATTACAACTAGTAATCCTACAATTCCATTGCGAATAAGGTCAAAAGGGGCAACTTGACTCTGGCTTTTACCAGCGTTGAGTACGAACTTCATTATATATTCATAGCCACCAATGATAATAGAGACAACGGCTGCAATTCCACCCAGCATTAACAGTAGATCTATAAACACGTCAATGAATTTAATTAATGGTGCTGGATCAATGAAGAATTTATCACCAGTATTCTGTGCAGGTACAAAAGTATTCTGAAGAACAGCGGTTATAGGGCGGGCCAGGTAGACAACAATTAAACCTATTACAGCTGAAGTTAGGGTTTTGGAGGCTTCTGTTTTTTTGAGTGCGGAATCGTTAAAATATTCATAACCAGCAGCAACGATTACCAAAGTAGCAACAACTGGCGCTATATTAATAATGAGATCTAGAATTTGGTTAAAAAAACTATTGTTAGCAGTGCAACCATCTAAGTCTTTGACATAAAAGATACACTTGAGATTACTTATATTTAGCTTAGTAACATCGTTAATTCCTTGAGCGCTAGTAATAATGGTATTGTTAAAAAAACTTAGCAAAAGAAAAGAGATTGCCTTAATAAAATTGAAAATTGAAAATTGAATGTTGAGTTTAGACATGTTATTATGAGAAAAAATTATTAATATTAGTTGATTCTGCAATATTACCAAGACCAATTATTCCAAGGATAGTGAAAACTATGGCATAGGCGACATGAAGTAGTATAATTCCAGCAACTAAAGAAAGAATCTTATCGACGATGAATCTACTAATTGTCTGGTTGGCTCCAGCAGAACTACTAAACGTTTGTAAATTGAGTACATTAAAATTAGGGAGATAAGATACAAAGATTGTCAAAAAACCAAGTACAACGATAAAAAACGGAATCAAATAGAATCCAATTGCGAATACGAATCCAACTAATCTAAGAACTAAGTCAGCAAGAAATGCAACTCCTTGAGATCTTATTTTATATTCAATCACAGGAATTCCGCTAGAATCTTTTTTTGGTTTACCGTTGACATCTAAAAGTTGTGTTCCGTAATATGCACATCCTTCAGGCACAAGTGGCAAAAAATTATTTATATTGTATAGCTTTCTAAGACTAATTTCCTTAATTGCTAAATCTGCACTACCGTTGCAACCAGATTTTACTGGCGATCCAGCTTGAGCATATATATTAATACCTAAAAAAGAAAATACTATCAATAACAAAAATCCAAAGATGGAGATCTTCTTAAGTTTTTCTAGAAGTTTATTTTTTCTTTCTTTAAAAATTGTTAGAGTTTTCATTTTTGATATTTAAAAAATACTTTATGATTATTTATTGTATGTACTATATACTATACATTATATTAAACATATGGTCAAAGTTATTTATTCTCTAACCACTTTAATTCCTATACTTTCTGTGGCATTAGTAAAAACTTCGATTTTGTCTTCTATGGATTGATCAGTATTATATACATCTGTATCAGGAGTTTGATTTTCAGTTATTCCAAAAGACACCCTAACAACATTTATATTTTCTGTATTTTGAAATCCAATATTGTATCTTTTAGTTCCACTGAGTTTTTTTGTAAATTTGTTTTCTACAGAATCACGATATATATATTTATACATAGCATCTTTTATCTTAGATAATGGAACATCTATCGGTATTGTTATAATTAATTCTTTTTGGTTACTTGTCGGGTTTGTATCAATTCTATATTTTATTACATCCTGACTTTCTTTAGTTTTTAAATTAGTTTCTTCTTTAAACTCTCTAGAATTTTGTACTTTTGAAGTTTTTTGGATTGGTTGTTTTTTGGCGGTTGCTTCTATTTTTGACGAAGGTTTGGTTTCTGGGGCTGTTGCAGGTACTGTTGATTTGTCGAATGGTTTGGTTCGTTGAGATTGAGGTGGAATTGTTGGAGCGGTAACTGGGGTGTTATCGAATTCATATCTGCTATTTAAGTTTTCTTGCAATCCTTTGAGAATTTGTACAGAAATTATACCACTTTTTGTAGTAAAGATATAGTCATTATACTTTACCTCACCTGTAATGTCAGTGAAGATTGGTTGCAGATGTGTTTTTATATATCTAATAGCTTTACCATCCATCCTAACTCCTTTGCACAATATTGCATTTTTACCATTAAATTTTATCATCTGACAATCTGGAGCTTTTGTAGTATCTCTTTCGGATGGTTGGGTTACTTCATTTGTTTTCTTAGTTTTATTCACATGTAGTAAATTATACACACTTCCAAAAACTATAACTCCAGGTATTGTTGCAACTCCAATTAATTTTGCGATAGTTTTCTTTTCCATAGAATCTAATTATATCTTATTTTTTAGGTTTTGGCAACCTTACCGTCCCATATTCAATCTCAAAGTGCAACAATCTGATTTTCTAATAGTTTGATCTAATGCTTTGAAATAATAAAAATTAAAAAAATAGTCTACGCCAATCCAAAATTACACAAGAAATCTCCGAGATTATCGGAGGAAAGTTGTAAAGGTTTGAAAAAGTTTTTATTAACGCATTCTCCAGTTATCGTAATAGAGAAGTAGCTTAATAGACGCCTTGAGCACCTGAGTGTCCACCAATATCTTGAATTAGAATTATGGTAATATTGTTAGTCGAATCATCAAAATCCCAAATTATCCTCAAATCATTGGTTAATCTACTGGAATTAATAAAAAATTACCCCTTTTATGAAGGGGTGAGCCGAAAGGCTCGGGGATTTTATTTTTTGGAGTTTACCTTGTGAGTTTTGAGGCTCGAGTCGAATGGAGATTGAGATATAGTAACCAAAGTTGAATCTAGTTCTTTGGCTAGGTTTTTATTTTTGGCGATGAACTTACCAGCTTTCTTTAGGGATCTTCGGTTGTATTCTAAGTCAAACATATTACATTGACATTATATATTCAGAAACACTCATTCCATCTGGAATTTTGACGTACTCTCTGTTTTCCATAGCTTTGGCATATTCAGCTTCTTCTTCGTCTGTCATCTGGCGGGTTTCGAGGTTGTTGGTTCTCAGGAGTTTGATTAGAGCCATTTTGGTGATTTCGGCTTTGGACATTCCTTGGTAATACGATTCCAAAAAAGCAAAAACTCCAGCAAGGCTAGGATTATTGGAATAATCTATAATTACTCGTTGAGAACTTTTGGAAGTTTTTTTGGTTGAAGCTGTTTTAGTTTTCATATTAAATTGCTAAATTTTGTTAATAACTACACCTAATTATACAGTTACTATACTTTTTTGTCAAAATTATTTATCAAAAAATCTATCAAATTATTTATTCAAAACCCTCGAAGACAAACTAAAAGTCGTCTACTTCCGTCTACGCTAATCCAAAATTACCCAAGAAATCTCTGAGAATATCGGAGGAAGGTTGTAGGCTGAGTAGCTAATCTTTTTGTTTTAGCGTACCTAGTCTGATTAATTTTCCTGTATTAAGATCAAATTTTGGACTAATATCTATAACGGTTCTTCCATCTATATTACTACTTTCAACGAATAACACTCCAACCAAGTAATCTACAGTATACTTAACAAAAAAGAATTTACCAGGCACAACCTCTCCATTATTATTTAAATAATAAGCTAAGTCTTGAGATCTAATATCAGGTAAAAAGTTAACTGAACAAGATTCTGATTTTCTTAATTTATCAATAGTGTCTTGACTTATTGCAAGTCCAACTTGTTCAAATTTTTTTAAAGCTTCTAAAGTCGCACTATTTAATGCTACGTCTCTTTGTGGGATTTGCTCAGCTTTAAGGGTTTGCTCAATTGTAGAATTAACTGGAATTGGGACCTGATTAATTGTTGTTGAATTTTGATTATTTTGAGCTTGCTCGTCAATCATCCTTTGTTTTTCAATAAAAAAATTCTCTATATCTTGTACAATTTTTTCCCAATTTAGATTTTTTCTTTTTAGAGTTCTCACTAATTGATCCCCATAAACATTGCCAAAATTATCTAATCTTAAGTTGGAGTCTTCTCCTCTAAATATTTGTGTAGTTCCTGAATTGTTTTGTAAAGAGCCACTAATAAAAGAATCTAGAATAGCCTTTTTGAGAATATCATTATTACCAGAAAGTTCACTAAAAACTTCGTCTAACCTAATTTTAAACTTTTCGTCAATTTCTTCAAATTTACTTTTGGGCTCAACCTCGGAACTACTCATCTGTGCACTACCCTCACTTTGACTAAACGCAGGAACTGATTGAGACTGATTATTTTTGGCATTCAATTGTTGAGATTGAATTTCCACAAATGCAGATTTTGCTTTTTTAAAAATATCTTCTGCCTCAGCAAATGCCAAATTATTACGAGATATCATAGTTTTGATTTCTTTAAGATATGCTTTGGATTGATCAGAACTTAAATTTTTGAATTCTATTCCCGTATCAGTTCTACCTGATTGTAATTCAGAAAGTAATACGTCACCAAATTTTATTTTTTGCAAAGCAAATACTAACTCTTGCTGTTCTTGAGGAGATTCTAATTCATATGTAGTCGGTTGCTCTACAGCCTGACTAGCTTCTGGTGTTGTATGAATAAACGCAACTGGAGCTTGGGCTTGTTCGAACTCTTCATAAGCTTGAGAAATTTCATTTAACTGCTCTTCTCTAACGAACATAATTGCATCTCTAATTTTTTGTAATTGATCATCCGTTAATTCATCATTTTGTATTTTGGAAGTATCTAAAATATCTTTAATGTATTCTTCTAATTCATACTCACTTAAATCACAAAATTGTATTAATTTGCCAGTTATATTGTCAGTTGAACCACGCGCTATATCTAATCTTGTATAATGACCTGCAAACAAATCCAATACCTCATTCGCCTCAGCAATAACATCCCTACTCTCAGCAACACTTGAAGTTGTACTACTTTCTGGTTGGTTCGAAGATGGTGAAGATGGCGTTGGAACTGCAGACTGGTTAACGTTTTGTGCTTGTTGAAGTTGTTGAAGTTGACGTTGAGTAAGTTCGTGCAAAAGTATTTCTATTTCAGCATCTGTTGGACGATTATTTTGATCTTCATTTGCAGCTTTAACAATGCTATCTTTTAACTTTTGAAAATTTTTGGGAGATAAGTCTTTAAGCGGAATTTTAACTTTTGTTTTGGTTACTATGCAGCCATCTTCAATAATTTGCTTTACATGTTGACCACTTGTAAAAGAGCTATACACTTCATCTATACTTTTGAGTTCTAATAACGGAGCTGAGTTCTCTGGAGAAGTTGGAACTGTGACAGGTGCGACTGGAGTTGGATTTGGAGTTAAAAATGGATTCGCAGATTGAATGGCTGCATTCCTAGATTTCTTTTTGTTATTTTTTTGTCTTTCTAAAATATCTTCCATGTTTTTTATTGACCATGTTGCAAGAGATATTATAACTATACCAAAAAGATTAAACATTGGATTTGAAATTTTTTCTTCAGCTGGATTAGCTTCATCTCCCTTTGCACTTTTTGACCAAGATTCTTTTAAAGCTTCATCAGCACTGGGAAAATCTGACGAAGGAGATATGAATTGCGAATCTGTTTTGAATATTACATCTGGAAATAGAGTTGCACCAAAACCTGTTGAAGTCGTACTAGTCGAAGCTGGAGTAGGAACTGTATTCGCGTCTGCTTTATCTCCTGGATTCTTTTGAGTTGAAGATTCAACTGGTGACTGACCTGGTTTGCTTGCATCGCCTGACTTTGGATCTTTTGCCG
>JAYUIW010000008.1:0-10751 GCA_043765655.1 bacterium | reverse complement strand
ACTAATTTTTTTGTTTTATTGTCGTATTTCATACCTAAAATTATTTACTATTTTTGGTCAATAGTCAAATGCTAGAGTTAAAGGTGGGTTAGGTATATATCAAAAATAAATTCCCTACAACCAAACTATGCGTAGGATTCGGTGTCAAAACTCCAGAACATACAAGCACAATCCAAAATCTTGGTGGAATTCCAGTTATCGGAACAGCCTTACTTCAAGCAACAATGCTAAATGGAGTGAATGGAACTAGGGAATTTTTGAGGGAATTTTAGATTTTTAACGCTATTTTTATTATACTTATTGTTATTCTAATTCCCCTATTTATTTTCCAAAACAAATTGATCTAGCCTTAGAAGGTCAAGTTCGAACTGTAATAGTAATCTGTGTAAAGCAATTTTTGACAAATAGTACAATCAAGCAATCTCATTCATTATTTCATTCAATAAACCACCTAACTTCAACCTATCTAACTCTGATTCAAATACTTCCCCGACGAATTTTTGGCGTTGATCTATACGATCGATTCTAAGATCTTCAAGCGTGCGAACGTTGCGAAGCAAGTACTGTGTTATTTTATCCTTAATATTATCTATCTCAAAACTATTGCTAGCACAAAAATTAAACAACCTATGCCAAATTGAAGAAATTATTTTTATTTGGTTACGAAAAGGATCAGACTCAAGTCCAGCAAGTTTTTTCTCTTCCTTTGTAACTTCCCCTTCCAACTCCAAAGACTCTTCTTCGCCGTAATCTCTCTTATTTTTTTTCTCCCTTAATTCTTGTATTTCTTTTTTATACTCGTCTTTATAATACATAAAAGATCTTTCAAAAAAATCTACGCTTGTATCACCATATGATCCGCCCTCTAGATAAGCAGTGAACTCATCAACTAACCTCTGTGCATAAAATTGACTTAGATCAGAATCAAACTCAGTAAAAAACACTGAGCTATTCACAGCGTGTACCATCTCATGCTTTAATGTGTTTAATATATTACTAGATATTCTTGAATTTACAAGTATACCTTTTGGAATTTTGGCACCAGAGAGGCTTTCACCATTCAAATATAATCCTCTACCAGCACCTTTCATACTTCCATAATCTAAGATAATAGGAAAAACCCCTTCTAATAAATAAAACTTAAAAAAATTGTTTTCTAGTATTCCTTTAAGTATAGTTCTATTTGAATTTATACCAACAAGTTGAGTTAATTCATCGGAGTATTGCCAGATATCGTCAGTACCGTCAAACACACCCTTGTCTGCGGCATGTAACAATAATCCTTCAATAATTTCAATATCAATCAATGGAACACTAACAAATTTTTTTAGCTTTTCATTAATTATTATTTTGATATTACCTCGACTTAAGTACTCTAATATTTTATCTTTATTTTTTAATACAAGTTCGCAATAAAATCCACCTTCAGGGAATACTTTTTCTATATCTAGATTTGCAACAGATAGATTTTCCAAGTATAATCTAATTTCTTTCTCTTGCGATTCAGTATTTTCTTGTATTTCAAGCAAAAGTTCATGTTCTTTTGTTTGTGATCTTTGGGGATATAAAGCTTCCATAGTATAATTATACTATATATTTTGCCTATTTGCAAGTCTCTTGATCTTTAATTTCAAGTTCAAAAAATATGCAATATTTAGGTTGTTTGAAGATGCGATAGTTTGAATTCAGTCGCACGGTTGTAAGCAGAAATTAGTCCATGCAATAATATTAAAAAGAGCGAATGGAACTAGGGAATTTTTGAGAGAATTTTAAATTTTTAACGCTATATTTGTCAGACATATTATCACTACACACCCCAAAATATCCCAATATAATCTTACCCATAAAAATCCTTCAACCTTGACACGGAGTTATAATTAATCTAAAATTCAAAGGAACATTATTTATACATAACAAAAAATTATTTTAACTTATTTTATGGCCAAAAAAACAGACATCGCAATCAATCCAATGCCAACTAATGTCGCAGACAAGAGAAAAATGGCAGATCTTATCGTTTCCCAAATCCGAACCTCCTTCGGTCAAGGTGCAATTATGAAAATGGACGAAATCGCCAACACAGACATTGATGTCATCTCTACAGGTTCACTTCTGGTGGATCTGGCAACTGGAGTTGGAGGCTTCCCAAAAGGTAGAATTGTCGAAATCTACGGCCCAGAATCCTCAGGAAAAACTTCAATCTGTCTCTCTGCAATTGCTCAAGCCCAAAAAACTGGCGGAATCGCAGCTTTGATTGACGCGGAACACGCCTTTGATCCCACTTGGGCTGCTAAGTTCGGTGTTAAGCTCGATGAACTCTATGTCTCCCAGCCCAGCAACGGAGAAGAAGCTTTAGAAATCGTGGACAACCTTGTTCGCTCTAACGCCTTTGATATTCTCGTAATTGACTCTGTTGCAGCTCTTGTTCCTCGCAGTGAAATCGAAGGAGAAATGGGAGATTCCTCAATGGGTGTCCAAGCTAGATTAATGTCGCAGGCACTTCGCAAACTCACCGGTGCAATTAGCAAATCCAAAACCGTAGTAATTTTCATCAACCAAGTTCGTCTCAAGATCGGAGTTGTCTTCGGTAATCCAGAGACTACTACAGGAGGTCAAGCTCTCAAGTTCTACGCATCACAGCGTATGGATATCCGCAAGGCAGGCACGCTCAAGTCTGGAACTGAAGATGTCGGAATTCGTATGAAGGTTAAGGTTGTCAAGAACAAACTTGCAGCTCCGTTCAAAACCTGCGAAGTCGATATGATGTTCAACGAACCAGGCGTGTTCTCTCTAGCTGGCGAGATCATCGATGTCGGTCAAAACTACACAGTTGTCCAAAAAGTTGGTAACACTTATACCCTAACCTTGCCGGATCAAGAAGAAATCAAACTCGGCGTCGGTCGTGAAAAAGCCAAAGAAGCTCTGTATACTAATCCCAAAGCAATGGAAATCGCCAAAGCTCAAATTATGAAAGAGTTCTCGGAATCCCAACACAAAGTTCCAGTAGCTCCAACTCCTGAAGAACCAGAAGAAGACGAGGAAGAGGAATTACAGGAAGTGGAAAGCAACTAAAAATTAACCTAAATATTATGTCTGAAAAATTACCAGTATTAGAAATTGTAGGACTATCTGCTTTATGGCTAGCTGTATTATTAAAAACCTATTATTACAATAAAGAAAATGAACTAAGTATTTTTGCTAATCCACACGAACAAGAAAATAAAATTCTGTCTTGTCTTTTTACTACTAAATGGTTAAGTGTAAAAGAAATTAGAATTCTCTTAAACAAAAAATATGGGATAAATGTAGAAATGAAAGATATTGGAACCTTGTTCACTATTTTAGGAATATTAGAAAAAAGACATTGCCATCCTTAGATAGTCTTTAATAATCTTAGTTTGCCCTCGTTATGTTTGGCTATGTATAGATAAAGTGAGCAATTTAGCATATCTTGAGATTTAGAATAAGCTCTAGTTCTTCTGGTCAGCCTTTGTAGATCATCTCTAAAACTAGCATTGTAGTCTTCAATAGTGTAAGTCTCATCTTTTCCTTGGTAGTGTTGATTCGGTGGTATAAACTTGGTATAGGGTTCCCACCAATCTGTATAATAGGTTGTGTCATCTGGGGTATATTTTGAAACATTATCAAACATCTTTTTACCAGTTTTTTGACCTCTTCCTCCTGTTGCAAAGCCAAGTATTAGCTTGGTAATCTTGCAAATAGCTAGCCAAATCCAACACTTACAACCTTTGTTTTGAACGAATGACCACATTTCATCCATTTCTACATGATTGCTAATTTTACCTTGAATTTGAGACTCAATTACTTGATTTTTTTTGATTTTAATTCCCCCTTTTTTATCCATTTGATGATGGATTGATGGCTTACTTTGATATTCAGTGATTCTGCAATAATATTAGCAATATCTCTAAAACTATTACCTTTTAGATACAAGATATTAGCTAGTTTTTTAGCTTCAGGTGGCTTGGTATCTGGATGAACTTTGTTGATATCTGTAAGTTCTGTAAAGTTAAAACTACAATCTTTACAACAATACCTCTGTTGTTCACGAACAATACCATTCTTAAAAAAGTTATTTGAATTACATTTTGGACAATTAATACTCATGTGTTAAATTATGACAAAACTATTAGAGGTTAGCAATGCCCTCTAAACGATTTAATAAAATTTATAGAAGAATACAACAATGATCTTAAAATAGAGTCTATCGACTAACTGTTCTCTTAAAGTTCATATATTTGGTAGACAAGTTACTATCGAGTAGTAGAACTTTGATATTACCATCCAAAAACTGTTCTAAAATTCGTAGATTACCATCAATATCAATAATAGTTTCCAACTCCATATTCTCTTTTATTAGCTCCAGTTCTAGAGTTTTTTGTTGTATGAATTCTTGGCAATCATCATATTCTTGTAATTCGCTGATTAGAGGTCGAAGTAAATCATAAAGCAGTTCTAGATTTTCTAAGGTTATTTTTGGAGTTTCTGTAGTATTATTGTTACCAAAGTCCAGTGAAATTATCAAATTCTCAAAAGCCATCAAAGTTTGGTTAAGTTGATTTTTGTGTTTGGTATTAGAATAAGAAGATTCTTGAGTTGTGTTATTTTTGAGTTCCAAAGCTTGATTAGAAGATTGACTGAACTTTCTACCACCAAAAGCCGAACTTGGAATTTGGGACGCCAGAGTCGATGTCGAAACCTTGGTAAGTTCGCTAACTTGAGAGAGGAATTGATCCCGAGTAATCGGATTAACGAATTCTAATAGTTCCAAAAAGTCAAGAATAGCAGTTTTTTGGGTGGTGGAATCGGTGGATATTAACAGGCTAAGATTCTGTTGGAGTTCGTAGTCGAGATAATTCACAATATCTAACTTGGGCGGATTATCAATGTTCAATTTATTTCCCAAATCATCGTCCACGCTCAACATTTCGTCAAGATCCTTGAACTGACTGGGAATCAAAATCTTAAAAACCTCAAATCCAATTTTCGTAGCTTCTATGAACAACTTTTGCGAGGCAATAATCCCAGCGTTATCATTATCAAAAGCAATCTGAATCCGCGAGGTGAATTTGTGTAATATATTGAGTTGTTCAATCGTAAAGCTCGTTCCCTGCGAAGCAATAACATTGTCCATTCCACACTGCGTCGCCTTGATAACATCCATATTGCCTTCCACAACCACAGCCCAGTTAGACTTGCGAATATTGCCCGAATTCCAGTTCAACCCATACCATACCTGCGACTTATTGAACCAATCTGATTGACTTGAATTAAGGTACTTGGGGCGGTTGGGATCCTCGACAATTACTCTGGCTGTGAAACCAACAACTCTGGAATTTTTGTCTAATATCGGCACCATCAATCGACCACTAAACTTGTCTTTGTAGAATCCTTGCTCGTTTTTTTTGAGGACAGAGATTTCTTCTAGTAGACTTAGTGAGAGATTATTTTTTTTGGCAAAAGCTAGTAACCAATCGCCAGTTGGAGCAAAACCTAACTTGAACTTGTTGACTGTATCGAGTGTAATTCCACGTGTTCGGAAGTAAATCGTGGTTGGATTAGCGTTGTCTTGGAGAGTGGACAGTAGAACTTGGTGGTATAACTTGGCAATGAATTCTAGATAATCATAACCTTTTTTTATTTTGAGGTCAAAGGATTCTTGTTCGGTTTTTTCTTGTAGACTCAGGTTTTTTTTGGATTCTAACCGTGGTAAGTCTATTCCAGATTGTCTAGCTAACAGTTGCAAAGCCTCGCTTTTACTAATATTCTCGTGTAACATAACGAACCTAAAAATATCGCCACCGAGCCCACAACCGAAGCAGTGCCAGATTTCTTTGGCGGGGGAGATTATGAGACTAGCCGATTTTTCCTTATGAAAAGGGCAGCAAGCCTTGTAGTTGGCTCCATTTTTTTTGACTTTGATATAGGATTCTACGACGCTCAGAACTGATAACCTCGCCTTGATGTCTTCGAATGGATTCATACTTATATAATATCTTTTTTTACTTTTTTGGTCAAAGGATAAAAAATACCCCGTCACTTCGTGCCACCCCTTTTTAGTAAAAGGGGAATTCTTAACTCTTACTATCTTGTCATTCTGAGTACTTTTTTATGCTGTCATCTTGAGCATAGTGAAAGATCTCATGTTGTTCAAGCCTTACTTCAATAAGAACCCCCGTCAACTTCGTTGACACCCCCTTCGCAATGGGGAATTTATAACAAAAACTTTAAGGCGAAACCATAACTATTTTTTTAAACTGTCATTCTAATTATTTTTTACACTGTCATTCTGAGGGAGCCGAAGAATCCCCTGTTGTTCAAGCAAAAAACTACCTACAAATAAAATCTGATTGATCTTTAATTACAGTTTTGGTGTCGAGTAACCCAAAGCATTCTTGCCAAAGTTCAAAATTATTGATGTTCTGAGTACTTTTTGCTTTAACCTCTTCATTAACTTTATTCTCGATTTGCTCAGTATTAATTACCGTTTCGCCGATGAATTTATAACCTTTATCTTTAATTATTTTTTGCTTGGTAGATTCTAGGTTATAATAGTTATTTTTGTTAGTATAGCTTTCGATGAATTGCTGGTTGCTGACGATTTTAGATTCTAGATTAGCGTTAATATGTTGTTCTTTTTTGAACTCTATAACTGTACTAATTACTGCTACCAAAAGCCCAATTACAATAAAATGGAACACCCAAAAAAAACTCATACTCTTGAGCCAATCTTGCCATTTAGTTTTAGTTTTCATGCTTTTTTATTTGTGATTAATCTGTATGATATTTATTTAATAATTTGCCAAAAAACTACAGAAAGAAGAGTTTGTCCTTGGTGTCAATATACCAGTATTCATAGTTATTGTAGACGTCGACTGGGAAAGTTATATTATTAATTCCGAAGTTGGGCAGATTAACATTAGTGTCTTTTTTGGTTTGGAATTGAATCTTCTTGGAATAATTTAGTTCTTTTTGAGTTTGATAAAAATTAAAAACAAGGAATTCACTATTAAAAGTATTAACTAACTCGTTGTAGGCATTCTTATCGGTTAGATTAGAGTCTGAATAAGATTTGAGAAGAGTTTCGACACCTTGACCATAGTTCGTGTCGTTTTTGCCAATTCTGTTATTTTTAGTAAGTCCTAATAGATCCTGGTTTTTTTCGCCGTACAATGAATAAATATCACGACTAACAACTGTAGTTGGAAGAATAGCTAGATTGTAATCTTTGGCGTCAATTTTGGTTTTGAGCGAATTAAGATCTCCAGCAATGTCAATACTACTTGTGATACCGATAGCTTTGAGTTTGTTCTGGATTATTGCGACCGAATTAAGTAGTGGTTCAGTGGTTAGGATCGAGAGATTGATTGGCTGAGAGTTATAACTTATAATATTATTTTCATAGGAATATTTGCCAGATTTGTTGGGAATATCTACTAATTCTTGGCGAGAATTACTACAGCTTGGAACAAAGTCTTGGGCTAATTGAATTGGATTATATTTTTTGGGCTCTGGAATTTCCTTGAATATTCTGTCTTGCTCGAACTCATTAATCTCCCCAAATCCACAAAAGATATACTTGCGAAGCTGTTGATTAACCAACCATTGATTAGTCTGGACATTAGCAAAAGCACTCACATATTCGTTGGTTGGAATTAGAGTTTGCTCCAGGTTAAGTTTGGATTTGATAATATCAGGAGTTTTGGTTTTGAGATCGTTGGAGTTGTCAATATCGCGAATAAGTAGATCCACTTGACGACTAGTTTTGATTTCTTTTTCGACAGAATCTGTACGTCCATTGGTTGTTAACAGATCACCAAAGAGAGTAAATACGTAGTTTTGAATATTACTGGGAGTAGAGTTCTTGAGACCGCTGTTTTCGATCAATACATACAGAATATTTTTATTTTCATCTTTATAGATATTATCAACTTCTTTGCTGAGATATTTGATTTTTTTGGGAATTTTGAACTGTCCAGAGACAACTTCAGGGGTCAAAGTAGTGCTTTTATTCTCTATATCATCCAGAGTTCCATTGGCATAATACAATCTAGAAATCGGGCTAAAATTAGCAAAGTATAGAATCTGAGGATTTTGTTTGTTCTTGTCTATTGGTTGAATTTCGAAGGTTTTGGGATCAGTAACAATCATTCTGTAGTTCGCTAGAACGTCTTTATAATCTGTGTTTCCTTTGGCTTCTTTGAGCTTGTCAAAAGTATACAGAATATCATCCGCTACAATCTCAGTTCCATTAGACCATTTGATATCGGTTTTGAGCTTCATCTTGAGGATTTTACCACTTGGAGAGTCTTGGATTATTGGTTCGCTTTCTAATAATATTGGTTTGATTTGGATTTTTTGGTCGATATTAGCTGTCGCAAAATCTGGATAAATAACCTTGTATAGCGGTTCATACATCAATGAGATTATTTTCTTTTGGGTTGGGGAAGTGCTGGTTAATACTGGTGAAAGATGCTTGATGGATGATTCTTCAATCGCAGCTTCGAATAAGGTTCCACCGAGATTAGGAGTTTTGACGGTGATTAGATAATAAAAAGATTGTAATAATAAAAAACCTGAAAGGACAAAGCAAAATAAAGCTACACCAAAGACAATTTTGAAGTTTCTACCTACGTTTTTGAGAGCGTCTAGGACAAGTTCTTGTTTTTGGATTTTGGACCAATCGAATGGCCAGATTATGGAGAATATTTTTTGGAATTCAAAGAACTGTTTGTAAAAGTGCTTTTTGAGTTGGTTAAAAACTTTGAACATAAAAAATTAGGCAGAATGATTAGTTAGGTAGGCGTCAATGTTAATTTCAACTTTTATCAATATACTTTTTATACTAATATTACTTTTAAATTTTACAAAATACTTATTAAAAATTAGGTAAATAAATATATTTCAAAGTATTTTTTTTTGGGTAAAAGCTAATCAAGGTTTGTATGAGCCTGGGTATATTAGGTATATAAAAGCGAATAAGTTACTTTACTTAAAAGCAACCTTGAGTAAGAACTTGTGAAAGTTAACATGGAATTATATATCTTATAAAAATACCTTATTTGTGTAACAATTGTCAAACTTAACTAATCCGCTAATATCTTTTTTAAAAATAATAAAATAAAATATTGATTAGACTTTTTTTCTTTTTTTAACGATTACGAAGAAGTGATGATAGATATACCATACGAAGAACGCTCCAATTAATATGTACAAAGGGAATTCAAATTTTTTGGCGATTTCACCGACTTGTTGCCAATTGTTACCGAGTTGAACTCCGACGTAAGTCCAGATTGCCAGCCAGATTGCAGCTCCAGAACCAGTTGCGATTAATGTTGGTGCAAGCTTGGTTTTGAGAACTCCAGCGGGAACTGTGATTACAGATCTCATTACAGGCATCAATTGACACGCGAAAATAATTCCATATCCCCATTTGTCAAAGAGTTTTCTCGCACTATCCAGTTCATCCTTGTCATATCCGACGTAGCCACCCCATTTGAGAATAAAGTCTTCGCCATATTGATGACCGAGCTTCCAGACAATTGCTGTACTAGTTACGTTGCCCAGAACTGCAAAGAACATAACTCCAGCCCAGTTCCATTTACCTTCATAGATAAGGAATCCAGCTAATCCCATTAGAATTTCGCTAGGAATAGGTACGAAGAACGATTCAGAGAATGTACCCAGGAATAGTCCGAAGTAACCAGTGGTTTCCATTAAGTTTTTGAAAAAGAGTGTTATGATTTCTATAATATTATGCATTGTGAGTTAAAGATTAAGCGGTTATTTTAATTTGAATAGTTTTTTTGAGTTATGGTTGCAATTCGTCATCTTGAGCGAAGTGAAAGATCTGTTAGTTAATTTTTTGGAATAAACTCATTATCGTGTCATCCTGAATTTAGTTCAGGATCTAGAATGGTTTTTGTTAAGTTAAAATATTTTTTTGGGAATTAAGTTAATTTTTATTTTTTTGTAATGTGAATATTTTATTTATATTGGAATAATTACAAAAGCATTATTTACAACTTTTTTAGATCCTGAAAAGTGCACGGTTGCAAGTTGGGCTTGTTCCAACTATAGCCACGGCACGACGAGTTCAGGGTGGCACAGTGGGAGTGCGTCTTGAACAACAGGGGATCTTTCGTTGCACTCAAGATGACAGCCTGTTTACAACTTTTTTAGATCCTGAAATAAATTCAGGATAACAGTTATATCACAATCCACTAGCTATCTCCAAGACCTTGGCATTGTCTTGCTGTCCGAAGAATCTGTAGGCAACAACCTTGTCAGTATTGATTAGAAACACACTTCTGCGAGTGGTCGGCTTACCAAAGAACGATCCGACTGCACCGTAGTTTTCGCGGATTGACTTGGTGTCATCAACGATAATTCCGAATTGATAATTGTACTTCGCGATGAACTTGAGATGAGATTCATCACTGGCAGGATTAATTCCGACAACTGTAATCCCAGCATTCTCATAATCAGAATAAATATCACGAATTGCACACAATTGAGCTGTACAACCAGGAGTATCATCTCCAGGATAAAAAACAATTAGAACTTTTTGACCACTATCCAGGACTTGGTATAGATCAAAGTCGGTTAGAGTTCCATCGGCATTTTGGATTTTGGCGATTATGTTGGGAGCAACTTCGCCGATTTGTATTGATTTTGACATATTCTAATTAAAGTTCATTTAGCTTTTTTTGGCAAATATATGTTGTTTG
>JAYUIW010000007.1:0-10835 GCA_043765655.1 bacterium | reverse complement strand
CCTTGAGTGTCAATGTATTCTATTCGAAGCGGTTCAAAATTACTGCTAGTTTTGGCTTGGTAGTTTTTGGCGAATGAAATTACATCAGGTAGCTTGTCCAAAGACATAACAAAATCAAGTTCAAAGCCACTATCACCTACTACTTTTTGGGAGATTGACTTGGATGGCATAACAAAGCTCTTGGCAACACTATCAAAAGTCGGACAATCACTCATCTTGATCCATTTTTGGATAGCTGTAACCCCTTGCTCTATTATTGGCAGTTTTTTGATTTGGTCTATGAATAACCCAATTATAATAGTTCTTGTGTTTGGCTCGTTTAGATTCTTGAGTATACTCCAGTCAAACAAATTAACAGGTTGATTAAACAAATCGTTTTCTAAGTATTTTTTGAGAATTCCATACAAAATATCATAGTCAACCGTACCTGACAATCCAGATTTTGACATAATCTCTATCACAAACGATCTAATCAAAAGACCACTATCAGGAACTTTGTTGGGGTCAAATTCAATCAATCTATTGGAACTATTATCAATAATATCAATTACCACAAAATCTTTTAGCTCTTCTTTGGAATACTGCTTGAGTGGCAAAAACCTCTTGGCAATGACTAATTCTGCCCAGTTGATCTTAGTCTTTTTTTCTAGTCTGGGGTTGAGTATCGGAAACTCTATCTCCAAATTCGCAAGTAGTTCTGGTGCTTTTGATTTTACTTCCACAATATTTTGATCAACATCTCCCAGGGAATAGGCTCTTTGTCCTAGATTAACACCTTCGTATCTAACCTTATTCACGAACTCCATAAATGCAGGACTACCGACTACAAATAATTCCTCACGATCTCTGACACCTTTGACCATCTTCCTGAGTCCTCTACCAAGTGCCTGTTCTGGCAAAATCTCACCTTTGCTAGTGTAGGCTCTTAGCCCGATTACAGTTGTTACATTGGAGACATCCCAACCTTCTTTGAGCATTAATACTGACACAATAGCTAGGTATTGGTTGTTGTCCATAGTATTGGCAACTTTTCGCATTGCTTCTAGTTCTTGTTTTTTGGCTTTGTCTTTGGGATCTGCTGTTTCACCTTTGGCATTGGTATGAATCTCAAAAACTTTACCCTTAAAAAACTCATCTTGTTCCAAATACTCTACTACATTTCGGCAGTCATCCACCACAGGAACCATAACGAACAGAATTGGTTTTTTGCCTTTAATAATATGTTCTTCATACTGTTTTTTGTATTCATGAATACCAAGCTTGATACAATCTTCGTACTTTTCGGAGATTCTTGTTTTGTTTTCGTCGGCTTTGAGTTTGCTTTGACTGGTTTCATCTGGCACAAAAGGTCGCTTGAGAATATCCAAGGCGATGGCTTCTACAAGTGGGAAACTAGAAACTGTCTGCACAAAAACTTTACCTTTGGGGTCTTTTGGGGTGGCTGTAAGGTCTAATTGAAGGGCAACTCTGGAGCCAAAACTTTGCATAGACAAATGTATATCTTTGAGAGTGTTGTTCCAAGCCAACTTGTCATCCCAAACATGGTGAGCTTCGTCGTTGATAATCACCAAATCATCCAAATTGCGGATAACATCTCGGATCTTGAGCATGCTGTCGGTAGTTTTTTTGGTAGGTGGATTGCCCAAAAACTTGTCTTCAGCTCTAGCGATTATGTCATCAGACTTGGTGTAGATTTTTTGGATATTAGTGAGATAGATATTCCCATTAGGGTTGAATTGAGATATGTCGGAGCCAATATGAGTGGTTAGTTGAAAGTCCCAATCCTTACCATCGTACCCTGACTCAGGAATCAGTGGATCAGTCTTAAAAATAGCATTATTCTCAAAATCAGCCCTTAGTCTATCAGCCACAATTACATTAGGAGCGATGAGCAAGAAGTTACAAGAAAGCGGGCTGTTGTCTTCGTATTGCTTGTGAAAGTAGCACCACACCATCAAGAGACTCATCACCTTGGTCTTACCTCCACCAGTTGCTAGCTTGAATACCAATCGTAGCCATTCATCAGGTAGCTGGCTATCTCGCAGTGGATAATCCGCAAAGATCTTGAGGTCTGTAGCCTCTCTCGCTCCTGCCACTTCTAGGATATAGACTGCGGTTTCTACTGCCTCTCGTTGCCCAAAATACCACTGAAAACTATAAGTCTCTCCATTTGGCTTGTATCTGATATGTTCGCAGGCGAACCAGTGCGTCAACAGGGACTTAGTGGTGGCTGACACTCCAGTGTAATCATCTTGTCTCCAAGCATAGACCTTCTCTCGAAGTTTTTTGACTAATGGTGGTTGCTCGGTGCGTTCGTCGCCTGCCTCGAATAGCTCGCTTCTGGCACTGGCTAGATCGGGTGTCCAGCGTTCATCTGGAGTAAGAACATCGAATTGGCTTTTGGTGGCTAGGTAATCCACAATTTGTTGAGTAGTTTTTGGTTTTGGGTGAGTTGGCATAATGTGAGATGGTTATTGGTTGTATTATTCAATTTCTAAGAATCTATTTAAACTTTCTGGGAATAATTGGGTAATTTTATTTTCTGTAATTTTTTGTAAATGTTCCCATATTTTTAGAGAATCTTTGTTTTTATCTGTACACCCCAAGATAGTTTCTAGTTTTTTGATATTAAAATGAATTTGGCAATCTTTAGCTTCATTTAAAAGGTTTTTATTTACAGTGATCATACTTTTAATTGTTTTTTCGGAATAAGGTTTATTTTCCTTGCTATTTTGATTTCTTATAGCCACCCAATTCTCTAAGCTCTCACAATCTTTTTCTTTACCTCCAAAATTTTTAAGTTTAAGATCTTCTATAAAATTTGTGTCAAAATCCCAATCGTTTATCATAAAATAATCCACTCCAAAGTGTTTACAGACTCTGGCTAAAATGTATGCAGTCGTTTTGCCATGATGTGGAATAATTACAAAATTTTTGAAACTCATATAGGTTTGAGCATATCTTTCAGATTCAGCACTATCTATTTCCTGATTTTTTGCTAAATAACTTTCTTTTACTTTTTTTTGGATTAAATATTTGTAAACCATTAAATCGTTTGGACCTTCTACCATTATTACTTTATGACTAAATAAAATTTTGTTGATATTTGGTTCTATTATTTTGATAAAATTATTAAACTGGTCAATAGTTTGAATTGGATTCACAGCTGTTTGAACTTCTTCTTCCTCTGTGAATAAATCTGAAATTATTTCAGGCTTGAACTCACCGATATTATTATATTTTTTGATGGTTGCACCATTTTCTAACTCTAATCTAATTATATTTTCAGCGTTTTGAATATCTATCATTTTGTGAGAATGAGTTGTATAAATAACTTGGTGATTTTCTGCTAAAGGACATAAAACATTATTATAAAAGTATTCTTGGTGATTTTCATGTAAAAAACTTTCTGGTTCTTCAAATAAAAATAAACATTTATGTTCACTGGAACTTTCAGCTATAGCTTGAATTACTGCCATTATAAACATTGAAATATAGCCATCACCAAAATGATCAATTGGCACAAGTTTATTTATATCTCCTCCAATACCAATTTTAAAAACCATTTGCAAAAATATATCTTCGTAATCAGGCAAGCCAAAGTCTACAGTAATAGCATTTTCTCTTAAATTTTTACAATAATTAGCTTTAATTTGTGATATAAATTTATTTAGCTTAGAATTTGCTAAAACTTCATCTACAGAATTTTTACTTTGATTTTTAAAAGTATCTTTTTTGTTTTTTGTTATTTCATCTGCTTCCATCAAACTCTGAATATGTTTTCCAAGAAAAGATTTTATATTTCCCCAATTAGATTTTTGAGTTACTATCTCTTCTTTTATTTTGTGAAAGTTTATATAAAAAATATTATAATATTTTACAGCTCCGAATGCATCATAATTTTTCTTTCCAAAAACTGTTGCTGAGTTTATTTTTGAACCCAAAATAATTTTTTTGTCAGAATCTGTATCTATGTATAAAGCATGTCTACCAGTCATATTAGCTTGCTTACGATCGTATTTTGTCTCTATACTACTTTCTACTACAAGCTCCATACTTGGTTTGTTATCTATAGCTTTTTCATAAAAATCTTCTATTGTAAATGTATCTCGACTAACAAAATTGATTTGTAAAGTATAAAGTATGCTATTCATCAAGTTTGTTTTACCACAGTTATTGTAGCCAATTATTGTAGTTGGCTTGTTATTATTAGCAAATTTAAATTCTTGATCTTCGTTACCAAATGATCTATAATTTTTTATTTTAATAGAATTTACTCTTATAGTAGACATATAATTTGTAATTATTTTTTTAACTTTACCCTACTTTAACACTCACAACTTTCATTGTGTCGTTGCCGAAGATATCTATGACTTTGATGGCGATTTTGTAGTGTCCTGCCTGTGTGTAGATATGGCTTGGGGTTTTGAGTTCTAGTTTGCGATTTTTTTTGGTACGATAAGATTGCCATTCGTTCTCAAAGAGATACTTGCCTTTCCAGACACTCTTGTATTGTTGAGCATCCAAAATATTATCGGTTGGGATCTCTTCTTGTTCCATTGCTTTGGTGCTTTCGTAGTCCCAGTCAATACTCCAATAATCAATCCAGTCCGTCCAGTTCTTGGTCAAGATATCTTCTGTGAATATACCATTTTTGGTGGTTATTTTTTTGACTTTGCCGTCGTGGATAGTAACTCTTGATCCGTCTTTAGCAGTGCCGTCCGCCTTGAGGAAGCTTTGCTCAATAGCCTCCATTGACTGACTACTGTAGAACACACTATAATCCACCAATTCGACGGTAACTCCATATTCGTCCGTCCGCTGGGTGTCGACCTCTATGTAGGCAATATCATAAAAAACTACTTGCCCTTTGTCCACCGCCCGCTTGTCAAAAACCTCTCTTGGAATGCATTTGAGATTGAGATCTACGCCATAGCTCCGAGCATCGTCCTTGATCATCGGCACAAGACCTTGGGAATATTCAAAAGCCAAAATATCCACCTTGTTGATTCCATTAGCCCTAGCAGAAGTCAATACATCTTCGCAGAACTTGGCACCTACAGCTTCATCAAAGTTACCGACCGCCACGAACCGACCATTTTTTTCGCCGACAAAGTATGGGAAGCTATCAATAGAACGAGCCTTGTAAGCCTCCAGAATCAACTTGGCAAACTCTTGATAAGTGTCAATCTTGGTTTGGTCAAAGGTATCAGAATCGGTGGAATTTTGAGTTTGATCCGTTGTACTACCCCCAGAGCTTTGCTCTGACCCCTTGATAGGGGTATGCTCTGCAAGCTGTTCGTTCAATCTCTGTTGATAGACATAATATTGCCGTTCGTATTTGCCAAGGTTAAGTATTTCAAAGGCTCTGTAGTCCTTGTGGGTTGCCTTGAGGTCTCGCTGAATCCCGATCATTCTCTTGCGAATCGTATGCACTGCGAACTTGCCGATATCACTACCGATCCACTTGCGTCCTAGCTTTTCGGCGACTGCCAAGGTCGTGCCACTTCCAGCAAAAAAATCACAAACAATATCTCCCTCGTTACTACTAGCCTTGATAATCCGCTCCAAAAGTGCTTCAGGCTTCTGCGTCGGATAGCCTAAACGCTCTGCTGACATTCCATTTATTGTTGCTATATACCAAACATCCGAAGGTAAGGCTTTTTCCTCTGTCCCCCGTCCTTTATTTCCATCTGTTATAAGGGCACCTTTGTATTTTAGTCTGTTTGCAGTAGCTTCCGATATTTTTCTTTCTTCAAGTACATCATTTGCGTTGAAAATAAAACCCTCTTTGTTTTTTGTGTACATCAGAATTGTATCATGTTTTCTATTCCAAGTTGTTTCAGTTCGTAATCCCCAGCTATAATTCCATACAATTTTACCACCCTGACACTCCGCACCAAAAACCTCGTCTAAAATAATTCTCATTGTAGAATTAACCCTCCAATCACAATGGACATAAATACTGCCGTCTTCAGCTAGGAGATCTTTCATCAGTTTGAGCCGTTCGTAGATCATTGACAGATAGCTGTTTTGCCCTTTGCCCCAAGTGTCTCGGTAGGCGATTTCCTCTATCACCGATGGCTCTTTGGTGAGTTTGTCCCCATCTCCAATCTCAATATCAAGGGAGAAGTCCGCCCCAACATCGAACGGCGGATCAATGTAGATTAGCTTGATACCTCCTGCCTCGCGAATATCATCAGCCATAGTTCCACCTGCTAGACTGGACAGAATTAGCTTGTTGTCGCCCCAGATTAGTTTGTTTTTCCAGCCTTTGTCTTGGCGTCCACGATCGTCCATCCCGAATATGTCATCACGGACATCTGTGCTAGGCTCGGTTCTAGGCTCGTCCACGACTTCGATTTGTTGGAATGGCAGTACCGCGGTTGTGACAGTTTGGGTTTTGCCGTCCCACAGTAGCTCTACATCTTTTTTGGTCTCGAATAGCCTCCAGCGATAGTGATCAGGGAGTGCTTTGCCACTTTGGAGGGATTTAATTATGTGGTCAATTTCGCTTTGGTTGAGGTCAAGGAGTTTGGGGTTATTAGGTGTCGCCATATTAGTATTAATTATCACAAGTTATGGTCTTTTGGTCAACTGTTCTGCTAATCTAACTTTATAATTTTATTCGGATTTTTTAGAGCATATGAAGGATGATAACAATTGTCAAGCAATAATTCCCACGCTCAATTTTTGTACTTCGTTAAAAGTCCATTGTATGAACGTATCTCTTAACTCCTTAACTCTCTTTAGAGATCGAAGCTACCGGTGAAGGAACCTGACTTGTAACAGCTTGCGACAGGGGGAATTTTACAATGTACCCCCTAACCCCCTGATAGGGGGAATTTTAACGGTAGTTTTGATTTGAACAACAGGGGATCTTTTGCTACGCTCAAGATGAGAGTGTTATAGAACTGTACACTCACTCAAAACAAAAAAACCTACTAATAAAAGTAGGTAAAATTGGGTTTTTTAACAAAAGTTCGGATAGAACTATTCCTTAGGAGTTGCGTCTACATCGCCTGTAGAATTAGATTGAGTTCCTTCGGTTGAAGTTGAACCTTGAGCTCCAGATTGGTCTGTATTCTCATAGACTTTTTGACCGATTGCCATTAATACAGCTTGAAGATCTTTGGCAACATTATCATAATCCTCCTTAGAACTCATTTCGTTCTTGAGAACTTCTTGAAGTTTGGTTTTGGATTCTTCGATTTTGGTTTTGGATTCTTCGTCAATTTTGTCGCCCATATCAGTGATTAATCTATCAGCTTGAATTTCGGTATTTTCAGCATTATTGCGAGCTTCAATCTTAGCTTTTTTAGTAAGATCTGCTTCTTTTTGCATTTCTGCTTCCTCGACGGCTTTTTGCTTTTCTTCCTCTGATAGTGAAGACGAACCTGTGATTGTAATGTTGGCTTGCTTGTTAGTTCCTTTGTCTAGAGCTTTGACAGTCAAGATTCCATTAGCATCAATATCAAAAGTTACTTCGATCTGTGGAACACCACGTGGAGCTGGAGCGACACCAGAAAGTGTGAATTTACCTAGGGATTTGTTGTCCGCAGCCATTGGTCTTTCGCCTTGAGTAATGTGAATATCAACAGCAGTTTGGTTATCTGCGTAGGTTGAGAAGGTTTGACTCTTGGCGGTTGGGATGGTGGTGTTGCGTGGAATCATCGCGGTTGCAATTCCTCCTGCAGTTTCGATAGCTAGAGATAGTGGAGTTACATCGAGTAACAAGATATCTTTGACATCGCCCTTGAGAACGGCACCTTGGACAGCAGCACCCATTGCTACAACTTCGTCTGGATTAACGGTTAAGTTTGGTTTTTTACCAAAGAATTCTTCAACTTTCTTTTGGACAAGAGGCATTCTAGTCATACCACCGACCATAATGATTTCGTTGATTTGAGCCTTGTCGAGCTTAGCATCTGCACGAGATTTTTTGACTGGTTCAAGAGTCTTGAGAACTAGTTCGAGACAAATATCTTCCAACTTGGTTTTGGTCATTGACATCATCAAATGTTGTGGCTGGTTGTCCATCATTGTAATGAACGGAAGATTGATTTGGTGTTCGCTTTGGGTCGAAAGATCGTGCTTTGCTTTTTGAGCAGCTTCTTTAATCCTTTGGCGAGCCGATTTGTCGTTCATAAGGTCAATTCCTGACTCTTTTTTGTACTCTGCGATAATGTATTCGATAATCTTCTTGTCAAAATCCGCGCCTCCAAGGTGAGTGTCGCCGTTGGTAGAAAGCACTTCGATTGTATCGTTACTAATATCGAGCACGGTTACATCGAATGTTCCACCTCCTAGATCGTACACGAGGACTTTTTCTTCGTTGCCTTTTTCGAATCCGTAGGCTAGAGCTGCAGCTGTAGGTTCGTTGATAATTCTGAGAACTTTGAGGCCTGCAATTTCTCCAGCGTCCTTGGTTGCTTGACGTTGCGTGTCGTTAAAGTAAGCAGGAACTGTAATAACCACCTCAGTAATTGATTGACCGAGTTTTGCTTCGGCATCATTTTTGAGTTTGCGGAGAATTGCTGCCGAGATTTCTTCTGGAGCATAAGACTTACCTTCTTTGGTTTCAACTTTGATTTTGCCACCAGCGTTGACGAACTTGAAGGGCATAAGTTTGATATCTTTTTGGGTTTCGACATCGTCGTATTTGCGACCAATGAACCGCTTGACTTCGTAGAATGTGTTCTCTGGGTTGAGGATACCGTTACGGTTGGCAATTTCTCCTACAGTTACAGATTTATCCTTTTCGTTAAAAAAGAAAACAGACGGAGTTGTTCTAGCTCCTTCAGCATTTTCCAAAATTACAGGCTTACCACCGACAACATATGACATTGCAGAGTTGGTAGTACCTAGATCGATTCCTAAAACTATAGACATATTATTATTATAAAAAAATTAAAAATTAAAAAAGTATAATTTGCTTGTTCTATTGATTAATACAAGATTAACAAGCTACTTTAATATTATACCATTAGCAACGAATCTTGTCAACTGCTAATTATTTTGGGGTTTATTTTGATGACAAAAATGCTCTTGACATAAGCTAAAAAGTAGAATATAATCAAGTTGTAACTAAAAAATTATTCTATGGAAAAACATACTCAAGAACAGGTGCGACCAACAAGCGTGGAAAAGTTTGCACCTAAAAATAAATTTTTAAAAAATCTTTTGACATTATCTATGGTAGGAATTGTGAGTATTCCAGTGGGACTTTTTGTATACGATACAGAGGTTACAATTCCCAATAACCAAGAATTAAAAGAATCAAAAATAGTTTTTGAAGATGCTGGAACTATTAATCCAAATCTTGCTAAATATAAAATTAAAGTAGAGCAAAACGAAGTGACAAGGCAAAACCCAGAAGAAGTAAAAAGAGTTTTAAAAGCTTTAGAAGTTGTAATTAGCGATACAAATTTTGTAGTTAATATCGTCAAAAAACCAGGGTTTAAGATATTTTTTGAAGATTTAATCGATAATAGATTCGCCTATGTCAATTCTAACAATGCAATTTATTTTAACATTGACACCTTGAAGACTCTAACCAGCGAAGCTTTGGAGTTTACGATAACGCATGAACTTTCGCACACTTTTAACAATCTGGAATACAATGGACTTGGCAAGTATAGAGTTTTATTTAATAATTTTACTAAAATTGGAGCAAGTGACAAATGTCCAGATATTGATGAATGCAATGCTGACAAAAAAGCAAACAATAGACAAATTCAACTCGGACGAATTCAATCTAAAAAATATTATGGGTATCCATTAAGCTTTTACAAAAACTAAACCATAAAAACTCTTTTATAAACAAAATAATTAATTCAATTAAGCTAAAAACTGAAGTATTTTTGATCCAACAAAAAGTTTGTGTAGATTCTGAATATCTGTTTATTTGCACAAACAAAAAATATAAAGTATACTTAGATTATGTTGAAATAAAAAGGGTTAAAAAAGCTTTTAGTAACAAAAATTATCATAGCTTAAAATTACTCAAAATTCCAAAAACAAAAACTTTATGAACAAAAATACATTTAAAAAAACTACACAGTCAATTCTTATTGCTTCAATTTTATTATCTGGATTCGGAGCGTACACTTTTAGAAGCGAACTTCAACCTTTCGTCAAAACAATTGCGGCTCATTTTAATCCAACATACGGAGCTTGCCCGTACGGAGCTGGAATTTATAATTCTCAAAACTGCGATACTCCAGAGTCACTACTTGCAAGTGCTGTAAACAACACCCCTACAACGGCAGTTGCGGTTGGTAGTACTATATTGGTTTCTATTACTAACATCACAGCTGATGGAACCCTCGCACTACCAACTGGATCCACTTGTTCAATAAGTGCTAACGGAGCTACTGCGGTAGCTGGTACACTAACTGGAACAACATGTACAGCCAGTATAGTCCAAGTTAGTGGCGGTATTACATCACTATTAGCTAGCGCTAGTGCCAACGGTGTAACCGAATCCAAAACTTTTACAACTAACATTCCAGTGCCTGGAGCTACCCCAACAGCAGGCACTCCAACAGCCACAACAGCTAGTCCAGTAGTTGGTCAAATTGGAACAGCCTTTCCAACAATCAACCTTACAGGTTGCAATCTACCAGCAGGAACCGTTGTTATATTCACACCAGCAGGAACTACAACATCAATTGAAGGAACTATTAACGCCAGTGGTAACTTTGTGCCATTCACAGGTCAAAATATTCCAACTGGATCTACAATAGGAGCGGCTAACGGTAGCCTCAACTACACCAGCAATAGTGGAGGTAATATTAACAATCTTACTGTCAACATCCCAACCAACTTTACAG
>JAYUIW010000006.1:0-4118 GCA_043765655.1 bacterium | reverse complement strand
CTTCCAAGAATAACCTTACAATGACCAAGGTTATGGTTACAATCTTTGAGGATTTTATTACCAAAAACAACCTACCCTACGAAAAAACCAAATAATTATTTTTACAAAACCGCTTAATGACATTTCTACAACAAAAACTCGGTAGAAACTATAAGTGGTGGTATATAGTTCTGTTCGGTTACAAACTCGGAAACTCCAGCCCTTTAATTAGGGTTATTAACATTGTCTCAATTCTAATAATTAGCTTAACTATTCTTTCTGTATGGAAAATTGGAAATGCTGGATCTGACGTTTTTGCCTATCTCGTAATTGGTAGATTATTCAAGACCATTGTTGACACTTATGTTTATTATAGCCTAGGAAGTGATATTTTTAATGGCAAAATTACCTCAGCCCTCATACGCCCTACTGGACAATTCGCATACAATATTTTTAATAACTTTGGCAAACGAATTCCAATTAATTTTATTCAGATTTTAGCCTCGGCAATTGTCATTCCAATTTGTATGAGGAACTATTCTCCTATTAGTTTTGATCTAGAGTTTAGCCTAACTATGCTAGGTTTGGCTCCTTTTGCATTTTTTATTAATTACATAATTGGATATATGGTTGGTAGTTCTGCGTTTTTTTGGTTAGATGAACCGACCTATTCTAGCTTTACACGAACTCACGAAGCGATGAATAACGTTTTGGTTGGACTAATCATTCCGCTCGACAAGCTTTCTTTTTTGCCGTTTGTAGTATATCTTCCGCAATCCTGGATTCTTCATCACCCAATGCAGATTTATCTTGGCAAATATAATGAAGTTCAAATTTGGCAAACCTTTGTTGGTGGAGCTGCATGGTGCCTAGTTCTATGGATTATGGCTAGATTGTTCTTCAAATCTGGTCTCAAAAAAAATGAAGCGGTGGGACTGTAGTTGACAAAGTTAGTTCATAAATGCTAATTTTAGATGGTAATCAATTTTTATTATTTTATGTCACAAAACAAAACAGGAACAATCATTCTCATTCTATTTTTATTAGCTGGTGTTATCGGAGTTGGATATCTATTCATGAATCCTAGCATTGCAAAGAACCAATTAGAAAACAAAACACAATCATCAGCCGTAGCAAACTCAGCAGTACAAAGCAAGGCAGCAACCAAGCCAGCCGAAGACGTCAAAGAACTCAAAACCGAAGATCTCAAAGTCGGAGAAGGTGTAGAAGTTAAGTCTGGCGACACAATCTCAATCAATTACAAAGGTACATTATTAGATGGTACAGAATTTGATTCTAGCTACAAGCGGAACAAGCCATTCGAAACCAAAATTGGCGTCGGACAAGTCATCCAAGGCTGGGATCAAGGAATCCTAGGTCTCAAAGTCGGAGGTAAAAGAAAACTAACGATTCCATCAAGCCTAGGATATGGAGCCAAAGGTTCAGGAGCATCAATTCCACCAAATGCTGGGCTAGTATTCGAAGTCGAACTTATGGGAATCAAATAACCAATGCCAACCTCAAAAATAACCAACTTTGCAATAATTCTCCTACTTTTGGGAGTTTTTTTCAATAAATACTTTGACCTAAATTCGTTTCTCAACCTACCGAAGCAGAATAATTTTCTTGATATTAGATTTTCATTCTTGGATGTGGGGATTGTTTTTTTGACTTTGGCAGGGCTGTTCAAGAGCTTAAAGAGTCCTTTTTCAAGTAGCCTCAATTTGATTACTTTTGCTGTTTTATTCATTCCAGTTTTGACCAAATTTTCTGTTCCATTTGCTTTGGAATCTGCAAGATTTTGGCTTTGGATTGATATTTTACCACGAATTTTGATTTTGAATAAAGGTCTGGTTCTTGGTCTTGGTGTCACTTCGTTGTTCGACCATCTGTTATTCTCGTCTTCACTTCCACTTGCCTTAGCATTCATTTATTCACGGTTCTACAGGCTCAAAGACGTTTTTCAAAAACTAATCTCGGGAGGAATGTCAGGATATCTCGGTCTCAATTTGTTTTCGGCTGGAGCTCAGGTTTTGACAGGTCAAGATCTTGGGCTGAATTTTTTGGGTGAACCTAACTTGAATCTGGTTACCACAGGAATCGCCAAGCAGAACTTTTTGGATCAGATATTCCTGCGAGGATACGGACTCACTCAGCACCCTAACCTACTTGGAACGGCTGGAATGATGAATCTATTCTGGGCGAATAATAATTCGAGCGTGAACAAACTTTTTCCAAAGACATCGAGAACAGTCCGTAAAGTGCAAAAAAACCTTTCGCTTGCCACAATTTTACTCTCGTTTTCACGCTCATCGTGGATCTCTGCCTTAATCTACTTTTGGCAAAATAATCGCCGTTATAGAACCCTAATTGTCTTTGGTGGATTATTAACCGGTGGGCTTTTTGTGACCAAAGTTGCTCCAGATCAGTTCAGGATTCAGGATCTTCAGAACTACATCGAAGGAATCCAAAAACTCGATTTGCAACAACAGATCTTTGGCTCAGGCTATTTCCCAGAGTATCTGAAGCAGACTTTGCCGAATAATCCAAGCTGGCAGTGGCAACCAGTCCATAATTTTTGGCTATCGTTAGTAGCTCAATACGGAATCTTTGGTAGTTCGGTCTATATTTCTAGCATTGTTTGGAAGTCTCGGAGGGTAATGCATGAAATTTTAGGTTAAAAACAATTGTGACAAACCAATATTTGATTGAATTAATGTTGGTTGAAATGTTGTTAAAATTTGAGAATCTAGAATGCTGGAGTGTAATTCTCCTAGGTTTGAATCCAGTCCAGACAAACCGTTATGGCTAAATATCGAAGTGGTACTAGTGGTGTTTTGATTTCAATTGCAAAAAATACAGTTCCCTTTGGAGTATAACACTTGTTACCAAGGTCTAAAGTTAATAATTTTCTTCCGTTATCAAAATTCTGTGTAGCGTCAATAATTTCTCCACAGACAAGAAAGCCTAAATACATTCTAAAAATAGATACTTTGTAAGAAAAAACTGAAGGTGTAGAGGCTAAAGATAAGTTTAATTTTGAAAAGACTGATCCAGAAGTTGAGTAAAATGGAATTAAAATTGTTTTTGATTGATTGGAGCTTATCGTTATATTTTGAATCTCAGAAAGATCTGTAAATTTATTAAACGGTAATGTGCATTTGGTTCCAAAAATACTATTCTCATCATATATATTACCTGTTCCAATTATCTTAAAGACTGAATCAGATTGAATATTTCCATTTTCACCAAAAGCGACCATATTAAATTGTCTGGGTCCTTAGAAACCCAAATATCGAAATTCAATATTAGTTGATTAAATAGTTGTTTTTGTTGTAGGATCTGGGTGTATGAACAACATAAATATTGTACCAAACCCTACAGACTTAATTTTATCAAAATTCTCTTCTTTGACAAATCAAGGTTCGGATTCATATGAGTTGACTTCTAATGAACTAGACTTTGCTAGTTTTTACAAGCGAGGAAGACCTAGGAAAATGGGATTAAGTTTGCTTATGGAAGCTTTGGATCTAAAAGCAAAATATACTTGTGAAACTTGGAAGGGAATATACAGACTGATGGTTGATGTAGGCGGTTTGATAAACAAGAACAATGATTCTGGATTTGAAAAATGGAATATACCAAGTTACGCTAATTTCCTGAAGGGGCTAAAGACCTTGACTCTGTTCATAGTTCACAACATCAATTTACTTCTTGCAATAAACCAAATTGAGTTTTTTAGGAGGAAAGATAGAATAGCTCTGGTTGACTCAAGTTCACTACCAGCTTGTAAAGTTATCAGATCAAGCAGACACAAAACTATGAGAGATTTTGCTGAATACTCCAAATCAACGATGGGTTGGTACTATGGATTCAAGCTACATTTAGTTTGTGATTATACAGCTAGACAAAGACCTTTATTCATACAATTCTCCAATGCTAAATTAGACGATAGACAAGTATTAGCTACGGTAATGAGATCAAGTGTATTTCGTAATTCAGGAACTATGTTTGTAGCAGATAAGGGTTATCTTGCAAAGTGGTTAGAAGATCTAGCTTATGAAACTGGTAACTATCTCCTTACTGGTAAAAAGACAACTAAGAATATGAAAGTACTTGCTAGTCAATTTGATATTTAT
>JAYUIW010000005.1:0-4209 GCA_043765655.1 bacterium | reverse complement strand
TTGCACTGAACATAACTGCGGAGACAACTAGTTTTTTGAATAATGATTTGAATTGTTTCATATAACGAATTTAATTTAGTTTTGATAACTATAGCCTTAATTATACTGTATTAATTTTGTTTGGTCAAATCACCTTGTTAGTTGTGCAATAATCCGAACTTGTAACTCCTTGAATTCTACTTCAGAAGGTTGTTTTTGGAGTTTTTTGTTATCAAAAGTTAACTCATAAATTGGAATAAGGTGGAGATGATAATGTGGGACTTCGGTGCCGACAACCATTTGACCAACTCTTTGGCAATTAGTAGCTTGTTGAACAGCTTTGGCAAGATTTCGTGCAACTGTGTTGATTCGCAGAACTAATTCATCAGGAAGATCTACCCAATAGTCGATTTCAACTTTGGGAATTATGAGAGTATGTCCGATTTGCTTCGGGAAAATATCCAGAATAGCAACCACGAATTCGTCTTCATAGAGATTATAGCTGGGAATCTCTCCATTAATTATTTTGGTAAAAAGTGTAGGCATAAAAGTAATATTTGATTGATTTTTAAAAATAATGTCATTCTGAGCAGTCCTCCCTCGGGAGGTGGCACCGCAGGTGACGGAGGGGGTTTGTGAAGAATCCCCTGTTGTTCAAATCAAAACTTCCACCGTGTCATCCTGAACTTGTCGTGCCGTGGCTATCGTCGGAACAAGTCCGATTTGCAACCAGTTACTTTTCAGGATCTAAAAAAGTTATTAGAGAGAATTATTTCAGTATTAGATTTTAAGCTTTTATTTTGTCATCATGAGCAAAGCGAAAGATCTGTTAGCTGTTTAAATTTCAATAAATAACATTTTAAAGTCAATGAAAATAATATATTTCTTGTCGTAGTAACGCGTATATTGTGAAAATTACCATTTTAGATCCTGAAACAAGTTCAGGATGACAACTTAAAAAATAAACAACATCAATTCACAACCTATATTCGCTTATAATTTTGGACAAAAAAATCCAAATCGTCAACAAAACAAACAGCCATTTCTTGACAAAATAAATTCATATATGATAGACTACTAACTGGAAATAAAATAATTTTTTATTCACTTTTTTATTTATTTTAATATTATTATGGCTGATCTTTTTAATCGTGGCAAAGTCCACATGAACGTAGGAACTATCGGTCACGTTGACCATGGTAAAACTACACTTACAGCTGCACTATGTATGTACAGCGCAAAGCACGGTAATGCAAAATCTAGAGATTACGCTTCTATTGATGCTGCTCCAGAAGAAAAAGCACGTGGTATAACTATTAACACTGCACACGTAGAGTACGAAACAACTCCTCGTCACTACGCACACGTCGACTGTCCAGGTCACGCTGATTACGTAAAGAACATGATTACTGGTGCTGCACAAATGGATGCTGCTATTCTTGTAGTTGCTGCAACTGACGGTCCAATGCCTCAAACTCGTGAGCACATTCTTCTTGCGAAGCAAGTTGGTGTACCAAAGATTGTTGTATTCCTCAACAAATGTGATATGGTTGACGACGAAGAGATGCTTATGCTCGTTGAAGAAGATATCAAAGAACTTCTTACCAAGAACGGATTCGATGGCGAAGCTACTCCAATTATTAGAGGTTCAGCTCTTGAATCTACTAAGGGTAACCCAGTCTACGAAGCTAAGACTCAAGAACTTCTTGACGCTCTTGACAACTATCTAGAAGATCCAATCCGTGACACCGAAAAACCATTCTTGATGGCTATTGAAGATGTATTTACAATTACAGGTCGTGGTACAGTTGTTACAGGTCGTATCGAAAGAGGTATCGTCAATGTTAATGATGCAGTAGAATTAATCGGACTTCGTGACACTCAACAAACAGTTGTTACAGGTATCGAAATGTTCAACAAAATGTTAGACAGAGGGCAAGCAGGAGATAACGCTGGAGTATTACTTCGTGGTATCAACAAAGACCAAGTTCAAAGAGGACAAGTTCTTGCAAAGCCAAAGTCAGTAACTCCACACACTGAATTCGAAGCTTCAATCTACATCCTTACCAAGGAAGAAGGTGGACGTCACACTCCATTCTTGAAGGGTTACAAGCCACAATTCTACGTTAGAACAACTGACGTTACAGGAACTGTAGACTTCGTAGAAGATGGTAAGACAATGGCTCTTCCTGGAGATACAGAAGTTAAGATCAAAGTAACATTGGAGAAAGCAGTAGCAATCGAAGACGGTATGAGATTCGCAATTCGTGAAGGAGGTAGAACTATCGGTGCTGGACTTGTATCCAAGATCATCAAATAGTTTTTACATAACTTTTTAACAATAATTAATTCCCCATAACGGGGAGTTTTCGTTTTGGGATTTCTATCTCTCTTTTGTCTTTTGAAAGTGTATTTTGACTGTTTTACCTCATTAATTAATTGAAGTTATACATCACTTTAAATTATACCTGCTTTTATTAGTCTAGTAAAGGATTTTAGGGTTATTTTATCCTCCCAAAAGCTCCTTTAACTCAAAGCTATTAATTATCTGAAAAGCTAACTCCTAAAAAATTCAAATCTTAATTCTTAAAAAAGCTAGACCTCATTAACAATCTCAAAGCCTTTGGGAGAATTATCAACAACTCCATTGGCACTTCCTACTATTGCTAATGCAAAGATTTTGCTTATGGCTACTTTTCGAAGTTTTAGCTTATGTGCAACTACCGCGAAGGTTGATCCTGACTCAACTACGTCATCGAGTATTAGAACATTCTCATAACTAGGATTCATTTCTACCACAATGTTTTGGGCATTGATAATTCTATCCCCAGCGTTTTTAATACTTTTTTGTTGAACTGCAACTTGTTCGACTACTTTTTTGAGTTTAATAATCGGAATATTGAGGTCTAGATACTTAGTAAGTTCATTCATAAATTGCAAATCTCTAGAAATAGTTGGTGGCACAAAAGCCACTGCGTTTATGTTATTTTGTTTTATAAAATCTAGAATTAATGGCTTGACACTGTAACAAGTTTCTTGGATTAATTGTTTGTTTTGGGATTGTTTGCCGTAGAACATATAGTTACCAAGTTTGGTTTTGCCAAATCGTTCAATTGAATAAAAATCACAGTAAAAAACTCCACTAAGTTCACCATATTGCGGGAAAGTCGCTCGGAACTTGTCAGTTGCATCTATTAATCCATTCTTATTCTTATATCCATTATATTTTGCCAAAGTATCTAGATATTCGTTTTGAAGTTTTAAGAATTCTTCGTGAGTTTGGTTAATTTTTTGTTTTTGACTCCATATACTCAAGGCACAAAGTCCATTGTATATTTTGCCTTCTGGAGATATATAAGTATAGTTTTGTTCGATGGGATTATATTTTGTTTGATCTATTATATTCTGTTGTGTTGCAAGTTTATTTTTTATTTTATCTCTTAACTTTTCATATTTTGAGACTAAACTTACATCTTCGTTTAATTCATTTGTTAAATTCCCCAAAGTTTTATTAATAGTTTCAAATACAACGTAATAAACTACATCTAAGCCTGTTCCTTTTTTGGCAATAAGACCTTCATCTAGTAATTTTTTGAGATTGTTATGAACTGTTTGTTGACTAATTCCAGTTTTAGTTATAATTTCGATTGGAGCAACTTCGTAGTTATCTTTGATATATTCAAAAATAGTTTGCCTGTTAGTTTTTGTGTTTGGAGTATTCATACTCAAAGTATACATTTATTTAATATTTTTGTCAAAAAACCTTTTATCCACAACAAAAAACCCTCTAATAAAATTGAGGGAATATTTTTTACTCAATAGAATCCCAAATCATCTCGAACCAAGTTCTGTAACTATCGGCAAGCTCTTGACTAACAATCACAAAAATTGTAATATCTGAGTTAAATTTTCCAAGTCCTATTCCTGTGAACATAACAACTTTGTCCCCAAAAATATCAATAACTGAATTAGTTGAATAACCTTCAGGCAAAAACTTATGATCTGAATTATTGGTTGCGATAACTTCTGGCATTTCTTTGACTCCATTGTCGAATAAAATTTTACTTTGGATTCCCAGTCTTTCTTTTTCTTTCCAAAAACTTTTCATGAAGTCTTTAATCTTATACCTAACCCACCTTCAACTCTAGCATTTGACTATTGACCGAAAATAGTAAATAATTTTAGGTATGAAATACGACAATAAAACAAAAAAATTAGTACTAAAAAAGT
>JAYUIW010000004.1:0-11618 GCA_043765655.1 bacterium | reverse complement strand
GTTGGCAGGATCTCAGACTAATTGTAACCAGCAAAAACCCAGAAGTCGAGAATTTAGAACTTAAGATTTAGGAAGTCTGGATAAAAAGTTGAAGCTGATTGATACTTTATACCATTTTTGTGCAAAAAAAAATTACTTAAAACTTATAATTCTTATAATTATTAGTAGTTTATATTTTTTAGAAAGCTTTACAAAATGCTTATTTTTGGGAATTATTCCAACCAAAATTTGAATCAAAAATATTATAACAGTTGACAACACACATCATTACCGTTACACTTAAGAGTATATAATTTATCATTTTGCAATATCAATTTTGAGATCTGGTAAGTTATAAATATATTACAACAAGTTATGTCAAATTCAACAAAAACCAGACTATACTACGCTCCACTCCCATACAAAATCGCGGAAGACGAAGTAGCTCAATTTATTATTAATCTTTTTGCAGATTACACAACCTTAACCGACGATGATGTTAAAGTGTGCGTTGACCGTGAAACTAATTTTGTCAAACCATTTTGTTTTGTCGATGTAGACGCAGAAATTGCTGACACATTAGTCGAAAAATTTAATGGTACAGCTACAGATTCAGGAAAGTCAATCACTCTTAATGTTGCAAGGCCAAGAGAGGAAGGTAGACCAGCACGTTCTGGAGGTAGTTATGGTAATAATAAATCTGGTGGATACCGCGGTAATAACGGTGGTGGAAACGGAGGTTATAGCAAAAACTATTAATTCATTCATTGATAACACTAAATTCTTCATTAATTTGAAGTTTTTTTTGTTAGGTTTTTTTTGAGAGATATTTTGCCCAGTATATCAATGTTACTTTTATATTAATTCCACCAAAGACATTCAAGCTAGTTATCTCATCTGTTGTTACCTCTTGATAAAGACCCTAGTACAGCCGTACTTATTACGGCGACGCACGTGTCTAAAGAGGTGAGCCCAGTGGCTCGGAGATTTTTTATTAGAAGATAAATAGTGGAACGGGTATAACTTTTACAAAGCACTTTTTAGACTTGAATGCAATATAAAACTAACGCTAATTTCTATGATACTGAATTACAATAATAACTTCCAGTACAAAGTCCTATACACACGAAGAAGAACCTTGGGGTTGTCGATCTCTCCTATTCACGGCGCAATTGTGCGAGCTCCGATGAGAACCTCACAAGCTAGAATTCTAGAACTTCTCACCACTAAGGAATTGTGGATTATTAAGCATTTGGATGATATTGAATCCAAAAAACAAAACGGAGACTACGATCGAAAAGTTTTGACATTAGAGCAAAAAATCCTTGCCAAACAAAAGTTAGAAAATTATATGGAGAACCAATTGCCTTTTTGGGCCCAAAGAATTGGAGTTAATTATTACAAAGTTAGTATCAAAGACACCAAAAGTCGATGGGGATCGTGCTCTGCAACTGGCAATTTAGGATTTGCACTGAGATTAAGTTTTTGTCCTCAGGGTATAATTGATTATGTTATCGTTCATGAGCTCTGTCATAGACTGGAGATGAATCATTCGCAAAAATTCTGGTTGCATGTTGCTTATTATTACCCACAATTCCAAACAGCTCGAAAATGGCTAAAAGTAAACGGAAATAAAGTCTAAGTCATATGTACCCTCATTAACGAAACCTATATTTTTTGATTAATTTTCTAACTTTATCTTAAATACTTAATTCCATTTTACGCTGTCATTCTGAATTTATTTCAGAATCTAAAAAGCTAATTATTAAATTTTTGGGTCTAAATTTGAAGTTTCGTTATTCGGGGTATATAGATGTAATATTATGATTATAAATTTTGCACCAAATCATCAAATGTCTTCAAAATAAAAGGCTCTTTGACATTACTAGAAAAGTGTAGTATACTTGAGAAGTTACAATTACGAACTATACAATTTTATGTTTAATATCGAATCATCAAAACCAATAACCATCGAACAACCACCTGCAATAATTAGAGAATATGATTCACTAAAAAATCCGCAATCGCCAAGTGAAGATTTTGAAAATAGGTGGATTAAGAAAATACCTCGAAGTGAATTAATGCGAAGTATGCAATATAATGATAACGCTATAATGCCTGAATGTATAGACAGTAAAGCTCCTACTTGTAAAGAGCGATAACCTAGATTTGCAAATAACAAAAAAGTAAAGTATACTTAAAAAATTACAAATAACAAACTATACAATTTTATGTTTAATATTGAATTACCAAAACCAATAACCATCGAACAACCACCTGCAATAATTAGAGAATATGATTCACTAAAAAATCCGCAATCGCCAAGTGAAGATTTTGAAAATAAGTGGATTAAGAAAATACCTCGAAGTGAATTAATGCGAAGTGTTGAGTATGTTCCCCCAGGTGGTGATATATTACCTGAAAAAGCAACCATAGAATTAAATAATCGAGACTTCTCTGGTGGTAGTCAAAAATAGCCTTTGGTACAAGCTAATCTTTGATTCATAGTATAATTCAGTCATAGATTAACCTAGTAAACAATAGTCCATAAGCTGACTTAATTATTATACCAAAAAATTTGACTTTAGCTATAAATAGTCAAAAATCCAGAGATGATATTCTAAAATAAACTTTCGAATTATAACTTTTGGATACCTTGCCAATAACTCTAACTTGGTGAATAATTTAACCTATATATTTAGGTTATTTTTCTTTGCAATTTTACCATAATTTTTAACATCAAAAAAACAAAATGATTCAATCACAATCTAACAACTTTACAAACTCAAAAACTTCTGACGATAATTCTGATATTGCTTTGGACCCAAATAATCCTGCTATTAATTCTACCAAAACTACACTTATAAAGGAATTAGAATCTGAGGAAGCTATCGAGGATATTACCAAACTTCGCCCGGACAAACTCAGCCAAGTCATCGGACAGGAAAACGTTCTCAAACAATTAACATTAATTATTGAATCGGCGAGAATTCGTGAGACTTTGCCAGAGCATATCTTGTTCTACGGACAACCCGGACTCGGTAAGACAACTCTGAGTAATCTAATTGCTAACGAACTTGGAATTAATTTTAAGGTTATTACAGCTCCCAGCCTCCAAAAAATCGGCGATCTAGTATCAACTCTTGTCGGACTAGATGAGAACACATTATTATTCATCGACGAAATTCACAGACTCAAAGCTCCACTAGAAGAAACTCTCTACAGTGCGATGGAGGACGGCGAAGTAGATCTGGTTATGGGTAAAGGTAACGCTGTCAATAGTATGCGAATGCCACTTAATAAGTTCGTATTAGTCGGTGCTACAACCCAACTAGGCAAAATCAGCAAACCTCTCAAAGACCGCTTTCCAACGATAATTCAGCTGGAATCCTACAATAATTCAGATATGTTCCTAATTGTGGACAGAACTTGTAGAATCCTAGGAATTAATATCAACGACGATGCCAAAACCTTGGTTGCCAGTCGTGGACGCGGAGTTCCTAGAATTATTAATAATATCCTTAAGAGATTGCTGGATTATCAGGTCGTACACAAAATTACTGAGATTGATAAAGAATATCTGATGGATTTTTTGAACTCTATGGGAATTCTAGACGAAGGTCTGACTAGTAGCGATCTCAAGTACCTCAATGCAATTCGCGAACAACCTCTGGGAATCAAGACAATTGCTGGAGTTATGCTAGAAGAAGTTGAGACTATAGAACAAGTCATCGAGCCGTTCCTACTACATCTGGGATATATTGCCAAATCTAGCGAGGGAAGAAGTCTAACCATCAAAGGTATCAAAAAATTAGAAGGAATGAAGTCTTAAAAATCATAATTCTCTACATGGTAATCACTTAGAGTGTGCACCGATTCGCATGCGCTTTTTTATGAATTTTATTTATTTTGCTAGACAAACCAAATTGAACCCTTGACAAAACCCCCCCCAAAAAGTACCATTATAAGTATATGGACGATATTCTTAACACTCAACCCCAAAACAATTCTAACGATCAATCAAGTGAATTAAATACAATTCAAGCCACAGCTATTCAAGACGTCCAAAGCACCAATGCGGCTGACTATGAAGCTAGCTCTATTACAGTACTAGAAGGACTAGAAGCTGTACGCAAAAGACCGGGAATGTATATTGGTAACACTGGTAGAGATGGACTGCACCGCTGTCTAGGAGAAATTCTGGATAACTCTGTAGATGAATTCATGGCGAACTACGCGACTACAATGAAGGTCAAACTCATTGGTAAAACAATGTATGTAGCCGACAATGGTCGTGGAATCCCAACGGCAATTCACCCAAAAACAGGCAAATCAACAGTCGAAACAATTATGACTGTACTACACGCTGGAGGCAAATTCGACCAAAAAAGCTACCAATTCTCAGGTGGACTACATGGCGTGGGAGCTTCGGTTGTGAATGCACTATCTAAACTGCTTCAAGTCTGGGTTCTGCGTGATGGAATCGTGAGTTATATATCGTTCTGTGAAGGTAAGGTCAAAGACGAACTGGTAACAATGTTCGTGGATCAATTCAAGTCCAAGTATCCTGAATTAGAGTCTATAATCTGCTGGGGAACCAAAAGCGGAACAATTATTAGCTTTGAAATCGATCGCAAGATTATGGAGACAGATGAGTTCGATATTGATTTTATTCTTAGTGATCTCAAGGACAAGGCATATTTGAACAAAGGCTTTGATATTAGTTTTGAGGTTCCCAACAAGGATGAAGCCAAGGCTGTTAATGCACATTATTGCTTTCCAGACGGTATCAAAACCTACCTCGAGGACATAACCAGCAAAGAAAAACTCATCAGTCCGATCTTGATGCTTAGTGGAAAAGCTGAGAACTTCGAGTTAGAATGTGCGATGGCGTACTGCGAGGATTATAATGAAAAACTCTACGCCTTCACTAATGGTGTCTCTAACCCAGAAGGCGGAGCTCATGTTACGGGATTCAAAGGAGCTTTGACTAAAATTATTAATAATTATGCAACCTCCAAAGGCTTCTTCAAAAAGGAAGGCGACAAATTCGGAACTGAAGATCTCAAAGAAGGAATGCGTGTAGTCATTAGTGTCAAAATGGCGGATCCACAATTCACATCTCAATCCAAAGTCAAACTTGGCTCTACAATTGCTAGAACCCAAACCGATAGAATTATGACTGCAGAGCTAGGAACTTTCTTCGAGGAGAATCCAGCTGTCGCTCAATCCATAGTCCAAAAAGCTCAACTGGCAATGAAAGCTAGACTCGCTGCTAAGGCTGCTCGTGAAACTGTCCTTAGAAAAGGCGTTCTAGACGGAATGGCTCTACCAGGTAAGCTCGCTGATTGTAGCGAAAAAGACCCAGTCAAGTGCGAAATTTTTATTGTTGAGGGAGATTCAGCGGGAGGAAGTGCTAAGATGGGACGCGACCGCAAGACCCAAGCAATTTTGCCACTAAGAGGAAAGGTTATGAACACCGAGAAGGCAACCCTAGACAGAATTCTCAACTATGAAGGAATCAAAAACATGATTATTGCCTTTGGTACTGGAGTTGGTGACAAGTTCGATATCGAAAAACTTCGTTACCACAAAATTGTCTTGATGACTGATGCTGATGTTGATGGAGCTCACATTACCACGCTACTATTGACGTTCTTTTATAGATATATGCCCGAACTTATCGAGGGAGGCTTCGTATATATGGCTAGACCACCGCTGTACAGAATCAAGTACGGCAAAAAACAAGAATACGTCTACACTGATGAAGAAAAAGTAGAATATCTCAAAAGTCTAGGAATCAACGAAGAAGCCGTTGAAAGCATCGAAGAAACCACTGAAGATGTAGTCAATGATAACTCTGATGTCATCCAAAACTTAGAAAATGCCGCTAATGTTGATGCGGAAATTACCAAAAAAAAGTCTAACAAAGTCCAAATCCAACGTTACAAGGGTCTTGGAGAGATGAATGCCGACGAACTCTACGACACAACTATGAATATCAACACTCGTATGTTCTGGCAAGTTACAATTGGAGAGGCTGCGGTTGCCAACAAGGTTTTTGAGGATCTTATGGGAGCGGACGTGGAGCCACGCAAGAGATTCATTGAAGACAATGCGGTTTTTGCGGAGCTGGATATTGTGTAGATTACAAAAACACACTCGCATATTACATTATATGGGTCATTATGTTTGCATCAATAAATTATAGACTAGCCTTGTATATAAAGTCAAAATAACAATACTTGACAACAAGCTCTTTATGATGCATAATAAGAATATGTTTAAGATTATTTTTTCAGTTATTTTAGTTTTTGTAGGAATTTTTGGCACTATTAATGTGTCGGCGTATGTGGAACAAGGAGGTCCTTTTGATAATGGAATTTTTGATGGACTTGATTTATCTTTTTTGTATGTTAAAGCAGGATCAGAATTCGTTAATAATAAGCCTGTTAATTGTTCATATAAAATTAATGGAGAGTGTGAAGGAACTTCGAGCCCTTCTAGTCTAAGTAATCTATTATCAGGATATGAGCCAACATATACACCTAATCCCTGGATCCAAACTCCACAGCCCAAGTGCACTAGTTTTTTTGGCAGTGATTTTTTTTGTCCGACCAACTCTTCAGATTTATTTCAAAATACTAAATTTGACTTAGGAGATATAAAAATTGATAACTTCCAAAAGCAAGATAAATTTCCCAGCTGTGATGTTAGTTTTTTTGGTGAATGCTGGAATAACAATCAAAATATTAGCAATTTTTCGGTAGACAGAGAGTGTTTGGGTGAAAATAGAATTTATTATTTTTCAGATTGTCAAAAAAATCTATGTGACAATATTAACTCAAAACAATCTATAATTACTGCTGATTCATACAATTCATGTGTAGTCGATCCTGTGAGATCAATTCCTAATTATAATAATTCAACTGACACTTGGACAACTTCATTCAACTACAAGCCTCAAGATACTAATATTAATAATTGTTATTTAGGTTGTAATTTTTTTGAGTCAACAGCTCATGATTATAATCAAAATACTCTTTGGAATTTGTTCAATGAATTCAATATTTAGTTTCAAGATTTCCTTTTTAGGAATTTTTATTTTGCTTAATATTAAATATAAAATAAATAGAGGTTGACAAAGATTAACAAAAAAGCGATTATTTATACAAGCATACTGCAATAATATTTTAACCCAAAACAAATAAAAATCGTGTCAAGAGAGCCATATATCACAGTTATCGACATAGGTTCTAATACAACTAAGCTTTGTGTTGTCAAAGAATCCTCCGAAAACCCCGACAAAATTCAAGTGTTAGTTCTACTAGAGAGAGAATCTGCTGGAATCAAAAAAGGAGTAATCACCAACATGTCGGAGCTAACTGATACTTTGATCGATCTTGCTAACCAAGCCGAAACTGTTATTGGGCTTCCCATCAAAAAAGCAGTTCTGGGAATTAACACTTCTACAATTAACTTTACCAATAGCGAAGGAATGGCCGTAATCAGCGGAGTAGAAAACGAAGTCACACTTTCTGATGTAGATCGCGCCGTACAAGACAGCCTCAACAAGGCTTTTGCAATTCAAAATAACGAAATTCTACACCTGATAACCAAGAACTTTATTGTCGATGGGCAACTGGGAATACGTAATCCAATAGGAATGATTGCTAACAAGATAGAAGTTAGAACATTAATTATCTCCTGCGAAACCAGCTATATCCGCAATTTTAATAAAGTCTTCAATCAAGCTAGCTTAGATGCTTCTTCTATCGTATTCACACCTCTTGCTTCGAGCGATTTTTGTCTTAGTGTCAAACAAAAAAAGTCTGGAACTGTGCTCATTGATCTCGGGTACGCTTCGACTAGCTTTATAGTCTGGGAAAACGACGAAGTTGTAACTAGTGGCGTAATTCCTGTAGGTAGCGACCATATTACTAGCGATCTAGCTGTAGGGTTGCAGACTAATATTGAGATGGCTGAAGAAATCAAAAAAAACTTTTTGAACTTTGACTCGGAGCCCGAAGTTGAGACTGTAGAAGTCTTTAATCCTGATACTCAGAACAACGAACGATTCTCAACTAGCGAAATTCACGCATTCTCCAAGCCACGAATTGAAGAAATTTTCTTACTAATCTACAAAGAACTTCGGAGCGTTGGCAAAAACTCCCTACCAGGCGGAGCAGTACTAATCGGAGGTGGAGCGGAACTCAAAGGTGTAACTCAAGTTGCCAAAGAAGTTCTGAGAATTCCTGCTTTTAAGTATAATTTTGATGCCAATCAAGTCGATTTTATTCCTGATTATAATGGCAATCTATCATTCGCTAACGCTATTACTCTGGGATATTACAGTTATCATAATAGTAGTAACAACGCCAACCTCAAAGGCAATAATCGCAAAGCTAAACCACCACACAACGAGGGTGAAGACACTAATATCTGGGAAATAATCAAAAAACTGTTACCCTTTACATAAACAGTAGAGGTGTTTTTTTGTTCAAACTTATCGTTTATTAGCTTGATTCTTTTTTGATTCAATGACACGATCAACAAAGCTATTCAAGTTTTGTACTTGAAAATCATCAAGACTGGTATTAAACCAAGAACTGAATAATCTATAGTCAACGCAATTTACAAAATCTCTAAATATCATTCTGGTACTCCAAACGAATCTTGCATCCGCGACTAGCAACCTAACCATTTTTTCCCTATTGCTTGGTATGCTCCATTTTTTAATGAAATTAGTTTTCCAAGTTTCTGATAATCCTTTGAATTTATCAAGAATATTTTTTATTTGTTCAGGCTCAAGCTTAAGTATCAATCCAACAATTTTCTCCCCAGCTTGATATATTTCTGGGTAACCATTTGGTTTTTTTTGGCTACTAACAGCGAACCACTCCTCCATACAGATTCCTTTGGCAGATTGATGCGCTTTGCCATCTTCAATTGTTGATATAACTTCACAAAAACCAGCTTTCAAAAAAGATTCACCACTACTAGAGATCGCCATAGTATGCGCAACTTCATGTCGAATAGTTTCTTGACCCTTGGCTGAATTGAGATTAATATTATCAGGGACAAAAATAATACCTTCTCCATAAAGAAATGGAGTCCGACCAGACCAATTACGGTGATAATCAGTTAGATCACCATTAACAAAAACTAATTTGAATTTGTAGTAGCTAATATTATCAGTTTGATTTTCAACAAATTTACCACGATTATTAAGATGACCTTCTAATATTTTAGTAATTTTCAAATTTTGAGGCTCTCCAACTTTGTCAATCCCGAATGGTATTTCAGCTCCCAGAATTAGAGTACCTCGCCTTCTTTTTATTTCTTGGCAATAACTCCTAAAAATTTCAAACTCCTCAATAGCCTCTTCAATTTTGGATAAAGGTACTTTGCGTAGAGTTCTGTTAACAGGAGCATTAGTACTCCAAAATATTTCTTTCATATTTATAATATACCATACTTTTTGTGCAGTGTCAAATTCTATCTTGTAACACCCCTACACTATATAGCTGTAGAAGAACCAAACTATCTTGCAAGATAATCTTTTATAAGGTATACTTTAAGCTAACATGTCTAACACAACTAATCTCCAAGTCGAATGGGAATACTGGTATCCACGGGTTTATGGCTATTTTTATAAGCGGATAGATTCCAAGATCGAGGTAGAAGATCTCACGGCTGGCACACTAACCACAGTTTTTTTGGCAAAGGATGTAATCAATCTCCGAAGCTATATGTGGAAAGTCGCCCACAACTATCTAGTGCGATATATCGACACCAAGTCCAAGTCTCCAATCGTGGTTGGCTGGGACGAGAACCAAAGCTGGACTCCAGACCCAAGATCTCTTTCAATCGAGGATGACACGATCTCCAACGTTTACATCGACAAAATGTCTAATCTGCGAACTTGTATCGACAGCCAATTATCTGACCAAGCTGACCGAGATCTAATCCAGCTGTCTATTTATCAAGAAAAGAATTCCACCGAAATTGGAGCACTGCTCAATCTCAAGTCTGGAACAATCCGCCAAAAACTAGCTAGACTATTACTAAAACTCAAAACTCACTGTACTAGCCTGTGGAGTGAATCTTTAGCTCAATAATTTGCCTATGTCTTATCAACCCAACAACCCATTCGAGCACGAGGATTGGTTCTGCGAATTAGTCCGTATCGATAACAATGTCAAAACCAGCCTCAAAAGCTCATACAATAATTTTCAAACTCAATACAACCCACAATCTATGACCAAATTCCAAAAAATCCTAACTTTCTTTACAACTCACACACTTACTGCCGTTGTCACCGCCACTATCTGCCTAGGTGCAGTCGGTACATTCGCCGCCCAAACAGTAGCTCCAGAGGCATACAAACCGTCAACTGTTATCAATAATCTCTTCAAAAACAATAAGGTTCAACAGAATAATTCCAACACTCCACTGGTTGCAGATCCTAATAACGATGTTGTCAGCTATGATCCATGTAATATCAGTATCAAATACCCAAAGCAAATTGCAGGCGAAAAAATTATCGCTGTTCAACCTCAAGATTACAATCAACCAGGCGACAAGGCTATTCCAAGTTATTATGGAGTTAGTATAATGAGCAAAAAAAACTTTGACTATGATTATTCTACAAAAATTGAAAACTTAGTCTCTATTGGTTGTTCACCGACCATTATTCCACCAACTGATAACAATCTCAACTCCAAGATGACCATTAGCGAACTCTCTGAGCTTACAGGTTGGTTCATTACCAGCGAATCCAAGATTGAAGATATTTTTACCGAAAGTCAAGCTACAGCTGGACCGTATAGAAAGATTTATTTTAAGTTTAACAACTTGTATTACGATGTTAGCTTCGTGACAAATAAGGTTCCAACTAATCTCATCAATTCCCAAACCACAGAAGTCCAAGGATTTTGGAACAAGACAATTAATTCTCCTGGCATCTTCGGCGATCAGATTCAGATTCAGTTCAACAATATCACCAAGAATATTGCTAATACTCAGGTTATAACAACCAAGCAAACTTCGTCTAGCTCTAATACTAGTTCTACTTCCAGCCTTGTGTCTTCGCAGTCCAAGACAATAACCAAAGAAAATATTACATTGAATTTCACCGTAGCAGGTCCTAAGCCAGACACTGGATTCACAATGCAGTCCCAAAACGCTGATACTTATTACTTCCCATATTCTCTAGGATACGACTACAACATAGCTGGCGATTCATTTATTTTTGATGGAGAAGTAGAGATTGAAAGCCAAAATAGTGTCAATGGACCTTATGCTTACAAAGTCAAATCAGTCAAAAAATTAAACAATTCCAACGATCCCAAAATTCCAGCTGGAGGTGCCGATGTACGTATTGATTCCAAGACTCTACTCACCAAAGAAAATATAGTAGACCTCTTTCCTAATAATTTAGCTTAAAATTAACCAATCCAGCGATTAATGTCCAAAATAAATGATGCTTTGTCTGTTTTTGACGCCTAGTTTCTTTGCAAATTCGAAAAACTTTGATATCTCGATTTTTGTTTTCAACTGGAATTCTTTCTTGAGCTAAAGCTTTATTGAACCACTTTTGATCTGCTGTAAGTTCTATGTTTTTGGTTTTTTTGAAG
>JAYUIW010000003.1:0-11663 GCA_043765655.1 bacterium | reverse complement strand
TTTTGGTATACAAAAAATATTTGTACAACATTCTATAGTTTATATTTTTTTTGGTGGATTGTCAAGGTCATCTTTGGAATTTAAGCTTGCTTTGAATTTTAGCATTACTAATATTACCGTCAAAATGAGATAGTACACAACGATTTCTAGAATACTAATTTCGCCAACATTCCAGACTAGATTCAGACTTTGGACAAAACTGGAATTGACTATTAAATTCAACAAAATTATTATAATATTCTGCCAAACTTGCGCCAAAATAATAGCAATATCACCAATTATCGGTATAATTCCAAGAAAATTCAGAATACTGAGCAGGGCAATTTGTGGCACCACGATTAAGTTGGTCAAAACTCCAAGAATCGAGACTTTACCAGACAGGATAATAACAAGCGGAAGCGTGAACACAAAACTACCAACACACGACCAAAAAAGCTCTTTGAAGCCTTTCCAGAATTGAATTTCGGCGACTTCATCTTCATCCATTTTTTTGATGATAAAAATCTTATTAAAAACTGAAATTCCAAGTGAGGCCATTACGCTGAGCCAAAACGAAAATGACCATAAAAGCCAAGGATTAATCATCAGTAAAATTAAGCCAGAATATATGAGATAAAGTAGTGAATTAACTTTGCGTCCGAGAAAGGTTGTAACGAACATTGAGAGAATAATGGCAATTGCCGAGCGAAGCACTGGAGGCTGGGGACCCACAATTCCAATCAAAGTTATAACTCCAAGAATAATTATCCAGAATCGTGATTTTTTGCGGATTTTGAGCTTGGTGGTAATTCCTGTAATAAGTTCGCTCACTAATCCAATGTGTGATCCACTGACCACGATTAAATGAGTTAGACCTAGATATTGCAGGTTTTTTTTGGCAGAGGAGTCGAACAAGTCGCCATTACCAACCACTAAGCCATAACTCCAAGCCAGAGTTTGTTGGCATTTTTGCCCAAAAAGATTGTTAATGTCATTGTAGTTTCGGCAGATTTTGGTGTCCAGTTCATAGGAAATTCGGGATCTCATTACGCTGGTTGTTTGTACAAAAAAACACTGAAGGTTGCATTCGTCCAAGGTTTGCAGTTTTGATTCTACGATTACTTTGGCTTGTACTCCGCTAGAGAGCCAATATTCATCAAAGTTAATTTTGGGTTTGAGAGAAGCCTGATTGTTGCTTGAAGAAATTAATCCCTCTGTCCGTTGGACATCTCCCTTTTGAAAGGGAGGACTAGTTAAAACTTTATTTTGAATATCATTCCCAAAGTAGTCAATTTTAGCTTTTAGTTGGCTAGTTTTGCCAATGTTCAAAATTACTGGAGATTCGATTAGAACGTTCAAGCTTTGGTCGTTATCAAGCTGGGAAATATTTTTGGGATTAGATGAAATAACCTTTTTGAGATTACCAAGGTATTTGAATTGTCCTTGGAATTGACTTTTGAGTTGAGTTGTTGGTTGAACAAGAATGGTCTGAGATTCTGCAGTTTCGATAAGATTACTTTGCCCAAAAAAAACCTGCCTTACAAAAAAGCAGTTAATAATAACTAAGATGGACAGAGCGGTTACAAACAAGATATTTTTTAGCATATAAGGCTTATAAACTTACACTATTTTTGTTCTAATATAAAATTCCCGAGCCATTCGGCTCACCCCTTTATCAAGGGGTAACTAGCTAAAACTTTTATTTTAATAACACAAAGAGCTAATCTACCCCAAATTAATTTTTATTTAAGATTACCAGAATCTGCACTTAGGGCAAGTTTAGCGTCAATTGTTGGCTTGACATCTAGAAGTTTGACAACTTTGGCGTTGACCTTAAGTCCTAGACCTGTAAGCTCGTTAGCAAGTACAATGAACGATGAAGGAAGGTTGGCACTAATTACAGCTTGTTCCTTGATAATCGACTCGAATACATCTTCACGACCTTTGACATCATCTGACTTGATTGTAAGCATTTCTTGGAGCGCATATGCTGCACCGTAGGCTTCTAACGCCCATACCTCCATTTCTCCGAATCTTTGACCTCCAGAGTGAGAACGTCCACCGAGTGGTTGCTGAGTTACTAGTGAGTATGGCCCAGTTGAACGTGCGTGGATTTTGTCATCGACAAGGTGATGAAGTTTGTTAAAGTAAATATGTCCGACTACTACTGGTTCGTTGTAGATTTCACCAGTTTCACCATCGTATAGATCCACTTTTCCATCTTCACGGAAGCCTAATTTGCCTAGTTCTTCATAGATTTTTTCTGCGCGAATTTCGTTCAACGGTTGAGTAACGGCGTAGATTCCTTTGGTTTCACAGATTAATCCAAGGTGAGTTTCTAGAAGTTGTCCTAGATTCATACGACTCATTACACCGATTGGGTTGAGGATAATGTCCACAGGTTTTCCATCGGCTGTATATGGCATGTTTTCCACAGGCATTACGATTGAGACTACACCCTTATTACCGTGTCGTCCAGCCATTTTGTCTCCAGGTTTGATCTTACGAGTGATAGATAACCAGATTGTAACTCTTTCCAAGACATCTCCTGGTAATTGATCGCCATTAGCTCTAGAAAAAGTTCTAATATTGATGACTTTTCCTGATAGACCGTGTTCGAGATACAATGAAGAATCCTTAACATCCTTAGAATATTCTCCAAAGAGTACTCGGATTAACTTGTCTTCTGGGCTAAGGTCGACTTCACCTTTTGGAGTGATTTTACCAACTAAGATATCCCCAGATTCTACATATGAACCGACGCTAATAATTCCTTTTTTGTCTAGTTTACCTAGTTTATCACTGTTAATGTTAGGAATTTCGCGGGTAATTTCTTCGTTACCAAGTTTGGTTTCGTGGACATCACAGGAGAATTCGTAGATGTGAACAGAAGTAAATTTGTCTTTTTGGATTAATCTTTCGGACAAAATAATCGCATCCTCGAAGTTATAACCCTTGAACGGCATAAAGGCCACACGCACGTTTTGACCAATAGCGAATTCGCCGTTATGGATTCCGAATCCTTCGACAAGAATATCGTCTTTTTTAATTTTTTCTCCAGGAAGAACACGAACTTTTTGGTTAATTGTAGAGTGTTCGTTGGACGGAAGATATTTGAGCGGTTTGTACTCGTATTCTTTGCCACTTTTACCTTGGAATTTGACCTCACGACCATCGGAATAACTCACAGTTCCGTCTTCTGGAGCGAAGATTACGTAACCAGAATCTTTAGCAGCTACTTTTTCAAGTCCAGTTGCAACTAGTGGTTGTTCAGGCTTGATTAGTGGAAGTGATTGTCCTTGTTGGTTAGTTCCCATCAAGACACGAAGTCCGTCAGTCTGCGAGATGAACGGAATCATACAAGTCGAAAGAGACAAAATCTGGTTAGGAGCAACATCCATCAAAGTTACATCTTCTACGCTTACCTGAGTTGGTTCACCGCGTTTTCGAGCACCTACAATATCGACTTGGAATACGCCATTCTCGTTCAAAGCCTGAGTATTCTCAGCAATAATGTGATAGTTCTCTTCGTCGGCATTGAGCCATTTTACTTTTTTGGAGACGAATCCAGACACAGGCACGATTAGATCGGGATATTCATCGACTAGTTTGGCTTGAAGATCTGCGGTAATTAATTGTCCTTTTTTGATAACTTTGGTTGAATCGACTTTGACATCATCAGTAGCACTTCTACCAACTAATTCTTCGTCCATAATCGCAAGTGAATTGAGTACTAAGTTATATGGTGTTTCTAGGAAGCCAAGGCGATTAACACGGGAATAAATCGTTGCGTGAAGGTTGAGTCCTACAGAGCTAGATTCAGGAGTATTAACGGGACAAATTCTACCATAATAGCTAGATTGCACATCACGGGCGTCCATACTTGCTCTTTCCTTAGTCAAACCTCCAGGACCAGAACAAGTCAAGAACTGACGTTGATCCATCTCAGACAAAAGATTAGTGTGATCCATATATCTAGAAAGCTGAGAAGTATTAAAGAAATCCTCAACCATTGCTGAAAGTGGTCTCATGTTCACGAGCTTCGCAGGAGCTAGATTGTCTTCGTCCGCAGTAATCATTTTGTCTCTTGTGTTCTTAACAACGCGGGCAAGTCCAGCTCTGAATGTGTTAGACATCCACTCTCCAACACCACGCACACGACGGTTAGAAAGCGAGTCGATATTGTCTGGTTCAGTTTTTTTGACCTGCATAACGATCAGTTCTCGAACAACATTAATTAGATCTTCTACATCAAAAGTTCTCTTATAGCTACTTCCTTCCAAAGAAGACGGTAAATCAAGCCTAGATTCGAATTTGTAACGACCAACAAGGCCAAAATCATAGCGAATTCTATCTTTGAATAGCGCTGTCAAATATCTCTTACCTTGTTCGACAGAAATAATATCTCCCGGACGAATTTTTTTGTAAATGCTACTCACAGCTTCAGCTTCGGAATCAACTGTGTCTTTTTCGATCGTTGATTCTACATAGCTAATTTTAGCACCGGTATCAACATTACTTAAAAGTTCGCGGAATTTGTCTTTGTCAATACCAAAAAGCTTGAATAATTGGGTTACTGGGAATTTTTTCTTACGGTCAATTTTGACATAAATCACACCTTCGTTGCTGGTACTAATATCTAACCAAATACCACGGTAGGGAATAACTCTGGCTGTGTAATTGGGAAGTCCCTTTTCGTAGTCACGCGTGTAGATTAAACCGGGAGATTTGACCAACTGGCTAACAACAATTTTTTGGATTCCATTGATAATAAAGTTACCTTTAGAAGTCATTAGAGGAATTTTGCCAGTGAAGACTTCTTGGGTTCGACTAACTCCAGTCTGGAGATTTTCGAGAGTTACATCGATATAAAGTATAGAAAAATATGAAGTTGCCTTAATTATAGCATCTTGTTCAGTGTATGATGGATTTTCTAGTCTGTAATTAGGCCCAAGAGTTACCTTGAATCTATTACCAGCCACATCCTCGATCGGAGAGAATTCATTGAGGATACCTGGAAGATCTTCCCAAAAACGATTGTACGAGTCTACTTGCATAGAATTCAAGTTAGAAACAGGGAAAGTACGTTGTGCAATATCAAAACTACTGCGCTTAATTTGTTGGATTGCCATAAGATTGAATAATACCAGATAATAGCATTGTTGTCAAAGTAATTTTGGAAAATTGAGGTTAAGATTGTAAGGTTTTTTGATAAAAATAGTTTATGGAGTGATAAAGTTTTTAATATCTAGGATTTTTAAGATAAGTTTTTGGGTGATGTCCATATTTTTTTATTGATGGTTGACCTAAATATTTACTTCTAGCTGATTCTTCATCAATAGCATTTTGCTCTGCTTGATTTGGTGCATTGTTAGTTTTTGTAAAAGATTGTGAATTATATACATTTAAATATTTACCCAGCCCAAAAAATACTCTTCTATCTCTTATATGTCTGAACTCATGTGCAAGAAATGATTGTAACCCTATATCACTTAGTTGAAATAAATTAGTTGTTTTGATATAAATTGCGGTGTCTGTAAAAACAGTCATATCACCACCGCTAGACAAAGTTTCAACAAAAATTAATTTTAACTCTTTTTGTTCTACGATCTCTCTAACAGGTTGCCAGTCACCAATTACAACCTCTAAAGCATTTAAAACTCTTTTTATTTCTTCTGGATTATGCTGAGTTAATTCATTTTGCCCTACTAGAATATTGAATCCTTTGAGATTTGAGTTTATATTTTCAGCATTTACAAAAGTCAGATTAGATTCTTTAAGTTTTTGTTGATTGGGAATTTCAACTTCCATGTGATAAACTGTTCCCATTATACAGCCTATAACTAATGCATTTAAAGCAGGTAAAAATATATTTTTTAAATTAAATTTTTTGGAAGTTTCTGGTGTTTTTGGTTGAGGATTTTCTTGAGGCTTACTTTCTTTCATAACAGTATTATATCCTACTTTTTACCTTATGTCAAGAGCTTTTAGTTCGTGTTTTTAGAGATTTTTGACATCAAAATAACTCAGTAATAAAGTAGCCAAAGATTATTATAATTATTGACCAATTAAAACAAACAAATCATAATAATAAGATAATATACTTGTAATTCTAGAACACTAATGCCCAAAACCAAACCTTCGAACAAAACAACTAAAAACTTAAAGACCGCTATAAATGCTACTTTGAGTAAAAACCCGAGCATCAAAGAAAACTTAGAACTAAAAGAAAAAATAATTAATTCGGAGTCAAGTAATGATTCTGACAAAACTTCGTCTACAATTTCATATTTATCTTCAGCTCAAGATTTGACTCCCGCCAAAACTCCAATCAACATTCCTACCAAAACCTTGCAAGATTGGCGAAAAGATTGGCGATATAGATTGTTTGAGATGTCGATTGGACTCAGTAGCTTGTTTTTTTTGGTTAGCCTAATTGTTTTGGCGTTTTGGAATTCTACGATTTTGGCGATTTTTTTGATTCTTTTTAGCTTTTTCATAACTCTCAAATCCTCACTCCACGTAATTTATACTATCCAGACCTTCAAGAATATTAGAATGTTTCAGTCGGTGGATTGGAAGAATTTGACAGCGATAATGGGAGATAATCCCCAAGAAGCTCATCAACAACTTTTGGCTTTGTCCGCCAAGTTTCCGAGAAGTTCCAACTGGCAACAAAAATGGCAGGAACACGCCAAATCATACTTTGACAATATTGATACCAAGTTCCAAAATCCGCTCAGTAATCTCAATGTTGTGATAATTACAACTTATAACGAGAGCTTAGATGTTATCGAACGGTGCGCGCGGGAAGTCTACAATTCTTGCTTTCCGATGGAGAATACGCTTCTGGTTGTGGCGCGCGAAGAGCGGGCAGGGCAGGAGTTTAATAATAGTGTTCAGGTTTTGTTCGCTAATTCCGATTGGTCGAATGTGCAGGAAGTTCACAATGATGATTTGAGCCAAGTCTACGGAGAACATTATACTAATATTGCCAAAGAATCTTCGAATGTAGATTTGCGACTCTCAACGGACAAGCTCAATGTTTTGTTAACTACACATCCCGGCGATCTTATTGGTGAGATTATGGGTAAAGGTTCGAATGAAGATTGGGCTGGGCGTCAGATTAGCTTGTACCTCAAGGACAAAAATGTCGATATGGACAAGGTTATTGTTACTGTTCTGGATTGCGATACCAGAATTACTGAGAATTTTTTGCATATTCTTAATTTTAATTTTAGTTTGACAAGTAATAGACTTAATCGCGGTTTTCAGCATATTCCAGTGTTTAGTAATAATTATTTTGGGAGTAATGTGATTGCAGCGATTGTCGGGGCTGGGACAACGAGTTGGAATATGGTCCAGTCGACACTTCCTGATGAAATTCATTTTTTTAGTAATTATTCGATTAGTTTGCGAACTTTGCAAAAAGTGGATTTTTGGGTAAGGGATATGATTGCGGAGGACAGCTTGTTATTCTACAACTGCTTTACCAAACTCGGTGGCGACTTTAAGGTAATTCCAATTTTTAGTACATTTGAGTCGGATATTATTATTGGGGAAAACTTTGGTGAGATTCTAATCAACCAGTACAAACAGCTCCAACGCTGGGCTTGGGGTGGAGTTGAGGGAGTTTCGTTCCTTGGAAGGCGGTTGTTCCTAGAGTCTAGTTCTATAGATATCCGCACCAAAATCCGCATAATGTTCCTAGAATGGGTTGGGCATTTTTATTGGACTACGCTCTCGATTACTTTTAGTTACATTTTATTCCTACCGAGTATTGTGAATTATAATGGATTCAATCAGAGTTATGTTAATCAGAATCTAATCTTCTTTGGTCAAACCTTCTCGGTAATTAGTTATTGTCTAATCTTTGCAACGCTATTAATGGTTACTCTATATATTCGCTCCACAATGCATGCTCGCAGTATACGAATGACCAAGTCTAATTATATTGACATTATTATCCAAATCATTCTCACACCACTAACTTTTTTTATTTGGTTTTTGCCACCGATAACCGCTCAATTCCGAGGAGTTACAGGTCAGTATCTAGGCTATTTCGTTACACCGAAGAAATAAGTAGTTAGTGTTTTTTAACTTTACAAATATTAAATTTTATAATACAATTTATTTATATGGAAATTTTTTTTTATTCTGAAGACAAACAAAACAAAACTCTTGAAGAATATCTTAAAGAATTATATACTCAAGCAAGGGATAATTCAGGCTATGCTATATCTGAAGGAAGTATGACTTTTAGTCAAAAAAAACCTCTAATATTAGCTAAATTAGCATTATTACAAAGCTTCAAAGCGAGTCTTAAAACAAATCCAGATATAGCTTTAACTATAAATGAAAAAGAGCAATTAGCAAGAGAGATAACGGCTAGAAAAAGATTTATTAAATTTATTGATGATAATATAGAATAAAAACAAAATAAATACCAAAAGTTAAGCAGCTTCTAAAGAATAAAATTAACTAACAACTTTATAGCATAGCTCTTACAAAATTTAAATTACCGATATTGACAGTTAATTATTATTTCTTGACTTAAGGTTAATTATATATTAAAATTTGAAGGAACAGTAAACTAAAAATGTATCTTTTATGGAAAACAACCTATTCACTCACCCATTTTTTTCAGAGCAAGATTTACTTTTGCCAAAACCATTTTTCCAAGAATATTACGGCGACGTTTCTCCTGTTGAAATTAACCAAAACGATCTAGAAAAATATCGTAAATTATCTTTGGCTGAAATTAGAGCTATGAAAATAAGAGGTAATCAATTAGACGATCTCAAACTATGTATTGACAAAGTTCTGATAACCATACTTCCAATGGCTGGTAATAGAGATATTACTAGAGAAATACAAAATTCAATTAGACTTATTGGAGATTTAACTTTTGCCAAAATTACAGATAATCCAAGCTCTAAGTCAAAAGAACAATTATTATTTATTACAATTTAACAAGAATTTAAAATTATGGACTTAATAACGCCGACTGTACTTAGTCTTGCAAATAACACACTCAAAGAAACCAAAGAAGTTAGAGTTGGTTTTTGGGCATTTGTTGGCTATGAATATTTAGGTGGTAAAAAATTAGAAATTTCAAAGGGTAAAACAAAAGTAATTGTTAAAAATGAACAAGAAAAAGTACAAATAAAGTTTGATTTACTTGATAAACCGCTATTCGAACAAAAAATAATTAGTAAATTTGAAAAAGCTAACAAAAAAATAGAATACAAAAATTTGTTTTCGGTATTTCATAAAGTTACAGAATATTTACTGCCCAATCAAAATAATTTACCTAAAAATACAGATAATCTAAAAATACTTTTTGATGAATGTAAAAATATCTCTGAAGAGCAAATGCAAGAAAAAATTGCTCAAATAATAGCACAAGAGTATAATTTTCCGAATTCAATTTCAAGGCAAACAATTAGAAAAGTTGAATCGTTAACAATAAAAGAAATTAATTTATTTGAAAAATATGCAAGCTTACTTTGGTTCGCAGGTGGAGAGTATCACCTGCTTGGAGATTTCTTTTCTGATCATAGACTTTACAAACCTCTAGATTTAAATTTTATTGAATTTAACGAATTACAGTGTCTTGGGTTATTTAATCCAGTAAATTTATGTCTTTCATTTAGTTTTAATCAAAATTTATCAACAACAAATGTCACATCGTTAAAATATAACAATCAGCAATTCTTATTTTCTACACAGTTAGATAAACTTGAAATTCCAAATGTTTATACTCTTTCCACGGTAGGAAAACAATTATTAAAACATGTTATAATAAACGAAAACCAAGAATTTTACGATTGGTCAATTACAAAATTTAACGAAAAAAGTTTAACCAAATTAGAATAAATAAATAAATTATATCAATAACATTAATAAAAATTAAACATTACAAACTAAACTAAACTAAATTCTAAAAATATGCAAAGTAAAGAAATACACATTGAACCAAAAAATAGAAGGTGGAGAACTGACGAATTAAGAAGTATTATTGAAAAATCAGAACTTGATTCTATAATTCAAATGTCTATTCTAAGTTTAATAAATAATTTAGAACTTGATGGATTGAATTTTGTGGAGGAATCTCAAATCATTCTCTCAATTGATGCCACCTTAGCAGAAAGAATAATGACAATTGAAGAAGCTATTCAACATTTGAAAGATATTTTACAACCACAAAAAAGCCTTATGAGTATTCAAGAAGCTAAAAAAATAAAACCAACAAAAAAGAATAATAGATCTGGTCAAATTGATAAAAACTACGACTTTTGAAAATCTAATAGTTTTACGATCAATGTCAAAAGGTTTTGGAATTGCTGGACTAAGATGTGCTTATTTGGCAGTTTCTCAAAAACTAGCTCCATACTATGATAAAATTGATTTAGGCTTTGAACCAAATTATATAGGAATTCAAACATCAATAGAATTACTAAATAACTATACTTGGTTTATTGAGGAATCAATCCAGTTAATTAATAAAATTAAACCAAAATTTATACAATTTTTAGAAAGTAAAAATATCAAAGTCTTCCAAGGCAGTGATGACTCTAGTATTTTTTTATGTCATCATCCAACTATAGATCTTTATGTTCAATTCTCTGATATCGGAGTTTTGACATCGAGTGGAGAAGGTTTTTCTTCTAGTCTTTCAACTCTCAACAACAATTATATTAGATTCCTGTGTCCCAATAGTGAAATACAATTAAACCAAATTATAAGCCGTTATAACCAAAAATATGCTTGAAAATATTCCAACATCAAAAATAGAAATGCTAAATAATTTTTTGAACTCAAACAATTCGACTGCAACTTTACACACCTTTGACGCTCCAGTTCACAGCGTAGAACAAGCTTCACAGCTTCTAGAGTCTTCACCAGACAAGTTTATCAAAACAATTTGTCTAGAATCCAAAGAAGGAGACTTTGTGAGTGTTATTGTCCTCGGGTCTTCTCGAGTTGATACCACCAAAGTCCAAGAATTCCTAAATTTACCAAAACTAAAACCTGCTAGCAAAGAATCAATTGCCCTTAGAACAGGATTTGAAGTTGGTGGAATTCCTCTAGCAGGCTACGAATCAATTTTTGTCATTGATAACTTGGTAATTCTCCAAGATGAAGTCTTCGGAGGTGGTGGAGACGATCGAACCTTGCTCAAAATAACTCCAAGCGAATTACTACGATTAAACGAAGGTAAGGTTATAGATTGCTCAAAGATTTAGAGCTTCTTTGGTATTTAGAATTTTTAGTAGTAGATTGTCTTTTGCCTTTGATTTTATTACATCTAATTCACAAATTCCAGCTGAAACAGTTTCCAAAAAGTATTTTCGTCGTTCTTTATTTCTTACACCGTAAAAAGTTCTAAGAATATCCTCTTCAAATTTTAGTTTAAAAGATTTTTTTTGACTAATATAAATAAAAGACTCACCATGAATGGCAAAATATTCATCAAATACAGCTTCAGCTTGTTCTAAATTTTTTATTGCACTTTCTAGATCTTTATATATTGAAGAGTTAGAATCTAATTTTTCCAATAAACTTATAGCATATACCTAACCCACCTTCAACTCTAGCATTTGACTATTGACCAAAAATAGTAAATAATTTTAGGTATGAAATACGACAATAAAACAAAAAAATTAGTACTAAAAAAGTTT
>JAYUIW010000002.1:0-11790 GCA_043765655.1 bacterium | reverse complement strand
ACTTAAAGACCAAATGTCCAACTTGGCTTTTGGCACGGGAATATTCTACAGGTTCAAAGGCTAAGCTGTAGCCGTTATCTTTCATAAAAGTATACTTTGGAAGGTATTTGATCTGAGGATAAAAAGGCACGCAACCTACGATTTCCTTGATTCCAAGAGATTTAGACTTGGCTAATAATCCTTGCCACAGATAATCAATCTTAGTAGATTCGTCAGTTGCTTTTGGTTTTTTGATGTCCATTCGCGACGGATTGAATCCTAGATGACCTTCTGTAACAATCGCCATATTTTCGGGACTGGCGTCAAGGATTGTCTTATTCTTTTGGGCATCTTCTGCGAAGTTTTGGTCGAGAGTTGCTAATTGCAAAACTGTATCAGGTTTTTTATTCTTTAGCTCATATTCGAAGGCTGCATCGAAGTTTTCTTCTAGATCTCCAAGGACAGTTTTGTCGATATCAGACGTAAAAAAGTGCTTTTTGGACTTGAGACCCACACACACAATTCTACCTTGACCTGCGAAAGGATCCCAGATTTTGGTATTATTGGTAAGATTGAGTAGAGCCTTGGCAAGCTTAAGATTAATTACTCCGCGGGCCAAATCAGTCTTGGGAAGAGAAGCCTCTAATTCGTTCCAGTACTGTTGATCCGCCATTGATTCGATTTTGATCAAATTAAAATTCCCGTTGAATCTAATGATTCCATACCAATGTTTGGTTTTTTTCCAATAGCCATAGTTGGGAGCCAAGGCGATGAGCATGCTAACGCGCTTACACTTGGATTTGAGAATTTCGTAGATTTCATTTTTGGACTTGGAACTTACAGGAAAGTTAGTAAAGAAGCCAATTTCACGAAGTTTGGTGGTATCCAGAACAATCGCTAGATTCTCGTTAAGTTCATTCCAATTCTCACCATTCACAGGCACGCTTGCTAGAACTTGTGCCGACCAAACAACCGAAGCCAGGCTATTGCAATCCAAGGATTCTTTGCCCAAGGCTAACTTGGACTTGAGATCTGCATTAAGACTATTGAGATTCTGCGAAGTCAAAAAACTAATTTCTTGGAGAGATAATTCGGGACAATGTCCGAGCTGATAAATATAATTCATATTGACTAAAGTATTGCATTATATTCGGTTTTGGTCAATTCCTGAGATTTTACAAAAAACATTCATCTTTTTTAATTTTTTAGGTAAGTTGAATTTGATATTACTTCCATTGCCCGTCAAAAATTACTAAAACTCGCCAAAATTGACTAAAACCATATTGAGACCTAAAATTATAACACAATGAACGATAATATTAATCTAACCAAAAATCCAGTCAAAAACCCAGTCAAATCTTCTCCAATTAGCAACTTTGCCTTTGCCTGGAGTTATCTCAAAGAAGAAAAAAAATCCTTAGTTCTAGCCTTAGTTTTCGTACTTACCAACGCACTTCTGCAACTTTTGACACCGATTGCCATAGAATTCTTGATCAACAACGCCATCAAAAAAATAAACTACACTCTGCTTACTCAGGTTATTCTGGGAATGTGTTTGATTTTCTTGATTCAGGCTGGAATCTTCCGCACGCAGGTCAAAACCGTCGGTTACGCCGCCCAAAGAATTATGATGAAGATCCGCTCCGATCTTTTTGGTCATATCCAAAAACTAAAATTAGACTACTTTAACAATAATCAATCCGGCGATCTAATCTCCAGAATCAATTCCGACACTACACTACTCGACAATTTTTTGGGACAATACTTATTCTCCTTTACTTCGTCTTTCTTTGTGTTTCTTGCCTTCGGGATATATATGTTATACCTGAACTGGAGTTTGTCGCTTTTGGCGTTCGGGGTCGTTGGAATCGTAGTTCTAATTAGTTATTTTATCAACCCAATTGTCACTAAAATTAATAAAAAAGGACTAGCAATTAACGGTGAACTCAAGGCTTTTTTGGCGAATAATCTCAATAATTACCAAGTCATTCAGGCTTATAATATTCAGGATAATTTGGTTCAGGAGTTCGATGATTTTAATGTCAAAGCTAAGCAGGCAAACTTTGTGAGTAGAATTTTTGTGAACTTTTTTAACCCAATTTACAATCTGGCTGGGAATGTGGCTTTGGTTCTAATTTTGTTCATAGTTTTTTGGTTCAAAATCGGAGAAAATCCGCTTTATCTTGGAACTTTGATTGCTTTTTTGATTGCTTCGGATAGATTTTTTAGCCCACTTCGAGAGCTGGGTACTGTCTTTGGATCGCTTAGTGAATCTATGTCCGCTCTTGGCAGAATCCGCGAAATCCTCAACGAACCAACCAGCGACATCTTTGAGAAAGAAATATCTCAAGAAAAGTCCCTCCAAATTGAGGGTGTCCGCAGGACGGGTGGGGTAAAAAAAGACGAATCAAACTCTTCCAACGCCATTGAATTCTCCTCCATAACTTTCCAGTATCCCAATAACCCAAAAAAAGTCTTGAACAATATTAGTTTCCAAGTTCCTATTAATTCCAAGTTCGCGATTATCGGACCGACCGGGGAAGGCAAAAGTACCATTGCCAAATTAATCTCAGGGCTACTATCTCCCAACTCTGGAACAATCAAAATTATGGACAAAGAACTCAAAAACTGGAGTCAAAGCGAATTCTACAGCACAATTGGCTTCATACTCCAAGATCCATTCTTATTCACTGGAACTGTCGCCCAGAATATAGTCTATGGTAATCCACACTATGAAGAATTTGCAACTTCAGAATTCCCCCTATCAGGGGGTGAGGGGGTACAAAATGAAAAAAACCAAAACACTCTTATCCCTACCCTTATCCAAGATATTCGCACTCATAATCTTGACTCAATCATTCCTAATCTTGAAGATTTTCTTAGTATCCAAGTCAATAACAATAGCCAAAACATCAGCCAAGGTCAAAAGCAAATTATCAATTTTGTTCGAGTGTTACTGCGTGAACCTAAGATTCTAATTCTAGATGAAGCAACTGCCAATCTGGATACAATTACCGAGCAGTATCTCCAACAAGCTCTCGACAAACTAACCAATAAAGTAACCCAAATCATCATTGCTCATAGGCAAAACACCATCAAAGATGCAGATTATATTATGGAAGTTGGCGGTGGAAGTGTGAATGTTAGAAAGAACTAAATCGTTGATAAAATTGCAAATTCTTGACGAAATTAAACAAATAAACGACAATATAACTATATCAATTAATCTAAAATTCAAAAAATATGAACCCCTTATCATCCCAAATACTCACAATAATTCTTATAGTCGTGGCAGTCGTAGTCATCATGGGAATCTCTGCATACAATAGTCTCATCGGCTTCAAGGTCAAAGTCCAAGAAGGAGCCAGCGACATCGATGTCCAACTTAAGCGTCGCTATGATCTTATTCCTAATCTTGTTAACACCGTCAAAGGAGCAAGTAAGTTCGAATCTGAAACTCTTGAAAAAGTCGTCCAAGCCCGCAATGTAGCTGTTAGTACAACAGGAATGGGAGATGATAGAATCCAAGCCGAGAATAATCTAAGTTCCAGTCTACGCCAAGTTTTTGCACTCGCGGAAAGTTATCCAGATCTCAAGTCCAATCAGAACTTTTTGGCATTACAAACTGAACTTGCAAATACCGAAGACAGAATTCTCTCAGCCCGCAGATTCTACAACCAAGTTGTAAGCGATTACAATGCTATGCAAGATCAGTTCCCTACACTTTTGTTCAAAGGCCTCGCTGGTGCTACTCCTGCCAAATTCTTCGAATTAGAAAATCCAACCGAGGAGAGAAAAAATATTCAAGTCACGTTTTAGTTGTATCTGTAAAAATTCTAAATTAATCTACATCTTTACTAATTACTACAACTAAAAATTTCTTTACAAAATTTAATTTTAAACAAACTATGCATAGGATTTATTTCTTGTGTATTTTTGTTAAAATGGTAAAATCAAAAAAGTTGACAAATTAGCTTTATTTAATAATAATATTGAGTATATGTCTAATAATTACAGCTACCAAAACATTGGTCAAACAAGTATCAAAAAAACTCTTCCGTGGATAATCGGAATTTTAGTTTTAGGATTATTATTAATTGGAGGTTATTTCTTTGTCCAGAGTACAATTGCCAAAAACACCAAATCTGACTTTGGAGTATTGAATGCAGCTTATATCCGTGATTACAATTACAAATATGGTCTCAAAGACGCTCCTGTAAAGTATATCTACATGTACGATTTTAGTTGTAACGCGTGTCAAGCAAATTATGAGAATCTTGAAGCAGTATATGAAAAATACAAAGATAAAATTGAATTCGTCTTCAAAAACTACGTAGCCGCACATCCTGGAGATGGAGATCGCAATGCTAGAGCTGGAATGGCAGCTGGTGAACAAGGCAAGTATTTTGAGTTTTACAAAAAATTAATGACTCTTACCAAAGCCCAAGGAAGCGGAGTCGTTAACGAAAAAAAATATTCTGAACTTGCAGGAGAATTAGGAATGGATATAGCTAAATTCGAAAAAGATTACAACTCTACAATTATCGAAGAGCGACAAAAACAAGAAAAAAAAGATGTATTAGAGGCCACTGTATCTCCAAGCGAGTATGCAACTGGCGGAGCCCTCAAGCCAACAGGAACTCCTGCGGTAGCGATTGTCAAAAACAACGAAGTCGTAACATGGTGGACTGGGGTTCCATCTGCTGAAGATAATTATAGTAGAATTGACAAAATTCTCAACAACTAATTTTTTTGTTAGTAGGCTAAAAACACGCTTCAACATATTTATACTAAAAGTAACTCCTCCAATATGGAGGTTTTTTGTTATACTTCTAAATATATTGTAATTCTCGAATTTAAACTGTCACACTGAATTTATTTCAGGATCTAAAAAAAGCTGTAAAAATACTGTCATCTTGAGTGTAACGAAAGATCCCCTGTTGTTCAAAATATACTACCATTATGTCATCCTGAACTTGTTTCAGGATCTAAAAAGGTTATTCTACCTATCCACTACAGCCTCCAAGCTACGCTTCACCCCTTCATAAGGGGTATTTTTTAGTATAGCTCAAAACACGCTGTCATTCTGAGAGCACCAAAGATATCCCCTTTTGTCCAAGCTGTAATACAACTAAAACACCCAAATAATTTACCCCAAAAAAAATACTCTTTAATTAAAGAGAGTAAAGATTTTTTAATTTAACAATATTGTAAAAAAACTTAGGAACTAAAATCCACCAGTTCTTACAAGGTATCCTTTAGCATCTTGAGATGATTTTGGAGATTCTTGCTTGGTAGTAGAAGTATTAGTTACTTTGTTACTAGCTCCTAGAGTACCTGCAGTAGTAGTCGCTCCGCCAACAATAATTGTGTTTGATGTTGCAGAACTAGAACTTACAGAAGATTTAGAAGTAGAAGAACTAGAAGCGTTATTAGTGCCACTGACTACAATTACAGTTCCATTACCGATAATTGGAGCTGAAGCACCGCCTACGCCACCAGTATTAGTTTCTGTTTTGATTGAGCTTGATGAAACTACTGAAGAACTTAGGCTTGAAGCAACAACTGAACTAGAATTAGCACTGGATGAAGCTCCCACAGAAGATGTAGTTGTTGAGCTGGAAGCTACGACAGAAGAAACTGTTGAAGAAATCCCTGAAGATGTTATAGCAGAACTTGTAGAGATAACAGCAGAAGATGTAGTCACTGAACTAGAAGCTTTTACTGAAGAGCTAACTACGGTTGCAGAACTAGAATTTACTGTGATTGCAGAAGAACTAACAGCTGTTGAACTTGAAGAAGTTGCTGGTTTGATTTTGCAAGTAGCATCTGCAACGATTGGCTTGATGGTCGGGATATTGGTTACTGTGATTGTAATGTCAGCAGTTGATTCGCCACCAGTTGTATCTTTGATGACATATGGGAAGGTTACATCGCCAGTCCATGTTGGATCTGCAGTGTAGAATGTGTTACCAAGAGCACTAATGACTACTTTACCATGAGCTACTGGAATTTCTTGGTATGAGTAATAGTTGATTGTAACTCCATTAACTGACTTTAGGTTAGGAATATAGAGTTGAGTACACTTTTCGTCAAAAGCTCCAATGTATGGATTAATAATATTTAATACAGTTCCAGGAAAAACGTAATAATTCTGGTTAAGTGCCTGTGGTGGTACTGCAACTGATGCTGATGCGTTGTACTGTTGTGAGCCAAGGAGAGCGTAGCTCAATCCAAGTGTAAGACTAGAAATAGCTAGTACGAACATAAAATATTTTTTGAACATAAACTTTATTATATAATAAATACGTAATAATGTCAAGTAAAGAAACATTAAATAACTTAGTTTTTATCCTATTTAAAGTACTTTTGAAGGTATATTTGCAAAAATAAAAAATATAAAGTATACTACTAGATATAGTGTAATAGAATCTACGGTAAAAAATAAAAAAACTAGATTACTAAACCATAAATAAACAAAAATATAAATACAGCTAAATTATCTCAACATTATGTTCAATTCTTTTTTTGCCGACATTAATCCTTTTTATCTTATAATTCTTGGTCTGGTACTAGGTTCTTTAACTTTAGTTAATCGCAATTATGATTTTATCCAAAAATATTCTAAGACTTCTAACCCAGAATCAAACCTTGGAGCAAACTTCAATATTTTAAAAACCTTCAAAAAATCCTTCTCAGCAATTTTACTTGTTGCTTTGGGTTCAAGTTTTTTGGTTAGTATTCCTAACGTTAATGTCTCGGCCGATCCGATTACCCTTCCAACGGCTTGTACAACAGCTGGAATTTTTGATCTTAGTGTTGCAGGTGATAATCCTAATTGTACTGGCAAAATTCAATATCGTGTAATCTACAAAACAATTGACTGTGTTGCTAATACTGCAGACTTCGAAGTTCAGGTAAAGTCTGATTCAGCTTTTGTGCAACCGATTATGGGAGATTATAATATTCGATTAGAGTACGATTCTACGGTTATGACTAGGATTGGTACTGGACTTGGATCTTTGGTAGAGCAAAACGCATACTCAAACGTTGCTCCAAGTAGTGATTCTAATTACAATTCTCAAAACCTCAATGGTAGTGTCCAAAATGCAACTTCAGGAATTCTTAGTATCAATGGATTCTACGGTCAAGCTGGAAATGGAGGAATGTTAATCCCAACAATCTTCAAAACTGTAAGTACAATTCGAATGAATATAGTCAATCCTGCAGCCCCGCTCAACATTGATGTTCATGATATTACCAGTTTTCCAATTACTGGGAATAGCGTTGTGGTCGGCAATGGCCTTGGAAGTTTTGATCTAGTGAATGCTTATCAATCCAGCGCACTTGTAGCGCAAAAAAATATTGATCTTGTCGGAAATACCAAAAATACATTATGTGCGACTGCAATAACTAATCCCAAAATTGAACTCCTCAAAAAATCAACCGTAGCCGATACCAATGCCTCTGGAACTGTTAACGCAGGCGATGTGATTACCTATAACTTTACTATCAAAAATACTGGCGATGTTGTTTTGACCAATGCAACTATTGTCGATCCAAAGTGTACAATTCTTCCTGCAACTCCCCTGGCGACTCTGGCTGTTGGTGCAACTGATTCTACAACTTACTCTTGTACTTATGTAATCACAGCGGGAGACGTAACAATTGGTCAAACCAAAAACACTGCAAGCGTTACCGCCAAATCTCCAACTGGAGCTGATATTATAGATGTATCTGACGATCTCAACGATATTACCAAGTCAGGTTTAGACGATCCAACTGTTACTTTAATCCCTCTAATAACCGTTGTAACCCCAACGAATTCATCTTCCTCCTCAACATCTTCTGTAATAATTTCTACATCATATTCTGCAGTTTATGGTGGAACTGTTATCTGGGTTAACTCTAACTCAACAAGCTCAAGTTCTACTTCAAGTTCTACTTCAAGATCAAGCTCCGTCTCAAGTTCCATCTCAAGCCTTAGTTCACAAAGTAGCAAAAGCTCAGTTCCAAGCCTTACAAACCTTGATTCAAAGATTGCTCCAATGATTCAAGCTAATACAACAGCTATTTTTTCCGAACTAAGTCCAAAATCTACTCCAAAATCAAACTCACAAGATTACTTGAACAATTCAAGACTACCAAGAACTGGTGGAGCTAATTCTAACCAATTAATCGGGGTTATTCTAATCATATTAGGTCTCGCAATCGGAACTCTAAGTAATTTCCAAAAGTCTGAAGAAAAAACCCAAGAGAACTAATTCTAGCTTTGGATAAGGTCAAATATCCCAAAATAACAATGCGATTAACCATTGATTTGCAAAAAGAAAAAAAATAAAGTATACTTATTATTAAGTGCAATAGAGTCTGTGCAAAACAAAAAACAAAGTTCAAAAAACTATTCTTCAACGAGAATCAAACTAACTTTGGAATCGCAGAACACTAAGCCAAAAACAAACAAAAATACAAATACAGTCAAAACAAAAAAATATGCTCCAAAAACAAAATATCTTGTATACTGGCTATGATTAACAACCTTCTTGGTTGACATCATTGAATGACATCGATTGACATCATTCTGTCCAGGCTCATTACAACAAACAAACAAATACAAAAATATATTGCAAATAAAAGGTATTGAACAAGAAAAATAGAGATACCTAAGACTCGTGTGAACTTTCATAGACTTTTGCCCAAAAATACATTAAAGTTAAGAAATTTAGTTTTTCTCTAATTCTCTCCAAAAAGGCATTTAGTAAAAGTTGAAAGTAACACTGGTTAACCCAAAAAAAGTAGAAGTAAAATAGTAAAACAAACACAAATACATAAATAAAAATACAATTATATGTTCAATCAGTTTTTTACGAATTTTAACCCACTCTGGTTTATCATTCTAGGCACAATCTTAGCTCTCGTGGCTGTTGTCAACCAAAATATCAAAAATGCAAAGAAATTCAATGAAGTAGCCAAACTCAGCGCTAGCTTCAATTCTTTTTCGGTGCTTCACAGTTACAATCGAATCTTTAATATCAACAGAACCCTCCAAAGACTATCTTTGGTAACTTTCTCTGTCGGTATTGTTTTTGCTTTATTGCTAACAGGATCGGGAACTAGCCCTTTGTCAATGTTCGCAGATTCGGATATTATCAAACAAGCTCAAGCTCAAATCGATATTGATAAAGCAATTGAAATTTCTAAAAGCTCCAGCTCTAATTCTAGCTCAAACAGTTCTTCAAACTCATTGGTTTCTAGTTCTTCTCAAAACAATTCTTCTCTAAGCTCGCAATCTTCTAGTGATGCCAAAGACGACCAAAACAAAAAAGAAGAAATCAAAGACAAAAAAATCGTAACCGCAGAAGGAATCACTGCCGAAATCCCAGCAGGTACTATCATTACTGCAGGAGACGGTAAGGATCTACTTTCTAAGGAAGTCATTGTTGACAAAAAAGACAAGCAAGAAGTCGAATCTAAGAACGACGAAAAGGAAAAACAAGCCGAAGTCGTATTCGAACTTGGTAATTCTAGTCAACACATCGTATTCTCCAAGCCAGTCAAAGTCGAAGTTCCAGTAACAACTGATAAGCAAATGACAGTCGGCGTAAAGCACAGCGGTCAATCAGAATACTCTACAGACTCTATCGTCGATGAGAATGGTATTGCCAAAAGTGTCTTCGGTGTAATCGATGGTAAGGTAACTTTCTACACTATCGGAGCGTCTAGCTTCACCTTGACACCAACTTCAGGTGCACTAACCTTTGCTAATCCAGCTAACGGCGGTACTATCGCTCAAAACTCACCAATCACTGGAACTGGTACTAACGGCGCTACTGTCAACCTAACTCTTAACGGAGCAGGAACTAATGTCGGTTCTAGTGTCGTTGCAGGAGGTAACTGGGCAATCACCCCTTCACCAGTTCTTCCACTTGGTTCTAATACAGTCTGTATCAATGCAGGATCTTGTATTACCTTCACAGTAACAGCTCCTTCTACAGCTCTTAGTCCAGGAGGTGTCTCTAGTAATCTTGGAATCTGGGTCAAATCCGACCAAGGTCTAGATTGTACAACTAACGCCTGTGATGCTACATCTTGGGCAACTGCCAACGGTGCAGGAACTCTTAACGAAATCGGAACTGGTACAGCCTCAACTTATAAGTCTGCGACTTCAGGTGTTAACTTCAACTACCAACCTGCAGTTAACTTTGCTCAGGTTCAGTCTGGTATGCAATTAACAGGAACTGCGATGGGCTCTGCCGACAGAACAGTCTGTGCGGTTCACACTATTCCAAGCTCTAGTACTATTATTAGAACTGTCGCTCAATTCGGGCTCTACGATGATCCATTCATGGGTTACTACGCTGACAAGCAAATGATGTGGGATTCCTACACCTACGCAGCTGTTGACCAAGTCAATAACACTATCACTCCTAACAAGCCTACTCTCTCATGTTACTCTTGGAAACCAGGAGGCAAGATGGATATGGGTCTCAACGGTAGATTCTTGACCGGTACTGGTAATACTCACAACACCACTGGAACTGATTTTAACCTTGGTTATGACTCTAATCTTGGAGGATACAGTGACACTACAACTGCCGAGGCTGTAGTTTATAAATCACTTAGAACTAACGCTGACTTTGCCAAGGTAGAATCTTATCTTGCTTCTAAGTATGGTATTACTCTAGATCAAAGCATTCCAAAAGACTACATCGCAAGCAATGGTGCCAAAATCTTCGATGCAGCCGCAGCAACTACAACTTTTAACAATAATATTACCGTAATCGGTCGTGATGATATCTCAACATTGAATACCAAGCAATCTGTAACTGTTAACAATGTAACAGAAGCTCTTAAGATTTCAAGAGGTCCACTAGCAGTTGATAACGCTAGTAATGCTGGTGTCTTCTCAGCTAATCAATCCTACCTTGCAGTATCTGATAATAATCAAACTGGGGCTGCTTCATCTAACACCTCAGGAACTTGTACCGCTCCAGGAACTGTCAACAGTGGTAGAACCAACAGAACATTCTTCTTCCAACCAACTAACTACTCTCAATCTACTAGAGTTACAGCTGATTGGTTGACCAGTTACTACAGTGCTAACGGTCCAATGTACATGCTCGTAGCAGACGACGCTAACATTACTACCAACAAAGTCCAAGTTCCAATGCTTAAGAGTGCAACTGGAGAATGGTACGCAGATTATGTGTTCCCAGGCGACAAGTACGTTTCGTTCATCGGTGCAACTACTGTTCCTAACCTAATGGTCGGCAACAAAGAAATCAACTGGCTCAAAAAACCATGGAATGGTGGAGACTATCTTCCAGGAACTCTAGGATGGGGTCCAGGAACTATGACTGACACTCAAGGCGACACAACTTTCACAATGAAATTCCTCGATCCAAGTGACACTAGTTACGCCAAGTCAATCTACTCAGGCTACCCTGCATACTACCCACTGTCATACGGCAACACTCTACAATGGGTTGGTCTCGATACAGGTGCGCCAGATCCAGTAACCTTTGAAGTTACTAGTACCAAAGCAGCAAAGTCCGCTTCGTTCACAATCCACGGTATTGATACCTACTACTACAACGATAGTATTAAGATTCAAGGATTCATCGGAGGTTCTGCAGTCAGTCCAAAACTAGTCGACTACTCAGGATTCGCAGACTCTGTGTCTACTAGTGGTAATACAGCTTATGGAACCGATTATTGGGGATGGAGATGGGGCCCTTACGGCGATGTCAAAGTCGACTTCAACGCTCCAGTTGATAAGATTTTGATTACATACGAACCAACATCTACTTA
>JAYUIW010000001.1:0-12048 GCA_043765655.1 bacterium | reverse complement strand
AGAGGAAGGCTTGGTTGGTAATAGCGAAGTCGGACATATGAATATTGGTGGATTGCAACTGGTTCCACAGCTTAGCTACCAGATTACCCAGAGTGCGGAGGTAGGGTTCGAGCTCGCAACCAAAGATAGATTGTTTGATCCTACAGAATATTTACAATCAATGTTTGAAAGCAAAAAAGAAAATACTATTCATCTAATTGGGCTATTCTCTACAGGGACAATTCATAGTGATATGAGACACTGGATTGGCTCGATAGAAAGCGCTGGGAGAGCTGGAACTGATAGAATTGTTTTGCACCTGATAACTGATGGGAGAGATTCGGATCGTTGTAGTTTGGTGGCAACTTGGCAGGAATTCGTTACCAAATTTGAAACTAGATTAAAGCCTTATAGTTCCAAAATCTTCCTTGGTTCGGTTGGTGGACGATTCTACGCAATGGACAGAGACAAAAACTGGGATAGGGTAATCGCTCAAGTTGCTCCATGGTTTGGGTTGGTTATTGCTAGTAATATTGACAAAAAAATCGGTAAAAATATTGGGATTCCAGAATTTGTCCAAAATAAATACGGTCAGGAAGTATTAGACAAAACCAACCAACTAATGCAAAAGTTGACTGATAATCTCAAAAAACTACTTTTGACAGAAGGTCAAAAAAACGAACTACAAAAACTATCGACTCAAAATATTTTGGAGGTTTTAAAAAACGGAACTAATATTGGGGTTGATGCAATAGAAAGTTTTATTAATGATTATACCAAGATTAATTACAGTGAAGAGATTTTTGATGAGACTCTGATTCCAGCTTGCACTCACCAAATCCAAAAAAATGATACAATTTGGCTACTGAATTTTCGCTCTGATAGAATGAAACAATTCGCTACAGTGTTGTGTGATTTGAACAAGGAATTCCAACTTGGTTTGGACATAATTGCTATGAATGATTATGGAATAGGGAGGGAGGTGCAAAATTACGAATTACGAACTTTGAATTACGAAGGATACAAGCCGATTTTTAGAACTCAACAAGTCCATAATACTTTGGCAGAGACAATTGCCAGTCTTGGTCAAACGCAGCTCCATATTGCCGAGACGGAAAAGTACGCTCACGTTACGTACTTCTTGAACGGTGGAAAAGATACCGAACATACAGGAGAAGATTGGGTTGTTATTCCCAGCAATAAGGTCGAATCTCACGCCGAGAAGCCAGAGATGAAAGCCAAAGAGATTACAGATTATATTTTGGAATGCTTGGAAGGTGATTTGGATAAGAATTTTGAAGATGTGTTTGGAGCTGAGGTTACCCCTTTTCAAAGGGGTCAGAGTGTTAGCTCTGGGGGATTAAATAATTCTAACCAAAGAATTCCACACAACAAAGGACTGAAAGAACTAGCTTCTCAAATGAGGCAAAATCAAACAAAGACTGAAAAACTAGTTTGGAATAATATTTTGAAAGATGATAAAATGGGGTTTCGGTTCATAAGACAAAAACCTTTATTGAATTATATTGCTGATTTTTATTGTTTTGAACTACGTTTAGTAATAGAAATTGACGGTGATAGTCATAATTATTCTATCCAAAAAGATCAAAATAGAGAAAAAGAACTAGCAGATCAAGGTTTAAGTATTCTAAGATTCAGAAATGATGATGTTTATAATAATTTAGATGGTGTTAAGGTCGCGATTGAGCAATATATATCTTCGCTTATTAATCCCCCAAAGTCTTCAACTTTGACTCCTTTAGAAAGGGGTAGCTACGCCCAAACCTACGACTACATAATCGTTAATTACGCCAATCCAGATATGGTCGGGCATACTGGAGATATTGACGCATCGGTCAATTCTATGGAGTTTTTGGATGAGCAATTCGGAAGATTATTGTCAAAAGTAGAGCAGGGTGGACATTCGTTAATTCTAATCGCAGACCACGGCAATATGGAGTTCGTAGGCGAATACACCTTATCAAGCAACCCCTTTTCAAAGGGGTCAAACCTGAAAGGTTTGGGGGATTTAGTTACACTAACTGACACTGAGCATAATCCCAACGCAGTGCCGTGTGTTATTGTGGATCCAAAATTACGAATTACGAATTACGAATTAGTGGATAATCTTTTAGAACTAGAAAATAAAATGCGAGATTTTTCTATACAAAATCAAACAATAACCGATCAAGAGCTAATTACTAAAGTCCTTACCCAAAAGAATTATGAATATATGAATGACGATTGGCTATCAGAAGAGGAGATCGAGGTTATTACTAAGCATCAACCTCCGCTGTGGTACGCTGGGATTTTGTTGATGTTATTATAGTATTTTTGCTATCTTTTAAAAGCCGAATAAATTATTTTTAATTCTTCCAAAAAAACCTTTATTTTCTTCCTTTGATAAGATTTTGGAATATAACTTACGCAGATTTGGAATATTTTTATTGTTTTTAATTGGATACAAATATTTTTTAAACGCTTCCTGTTCAAATAAATCTATAATTTCATTTTCTATAAGTTCAATTGCAGACTTAGATTCAATTTGTTTGTTAAAATAAGATATTGCATATTGATCATAAGAATTTAAAACTGATTTTTCATGATTTCTTAACACTAAATGTAAAGATTTGTAATATTTATATCTCAAGTTTTTTTCTTGGACTTCCACTGACAGGCTATCAGTTATATTTTGGTTTGCGGTTGTAAAATCTTGGCTGGAATTACTGTTTAGATTTATACTCATTCCACTATTTATTTTCCAATGTAAAATCCCCGAGCCATCCGGCTCACTCCTTCAAAAAGGGGTAACTGGTTAGAATGTCTTTGATGAAATAGGTATAAGTTATGTTTGCTATCTTTTTAGATCCTGAAACAAGTTCAGGATGACCTAGTGGAAGTATATTTTTAACAACACGGGATTCTTCGTTGCATTCAGAATCACAGTGTAAAAATAAGATGACAGTATTTTTTAGAAATTCCCCTTTTTCCAAAAGGGGTGGCAACGAAGTTGACGGGGTATTTTTCAGTTTAAACTTTTTTATTGACAGGCTTCACAGTTAGGATCGGTCATATCACAGACTGTTCCATCTGCAAGGATTTTATCAGCTATTTTGTCCACAGCTTTGTCGTCTTTGATAGCTTCGTCGAGACCCATTCTAGCTTCTTGTGAACCTGACTTGGAGTGTAAGTAGTAGGTTGTTTTGAGACCTGCTTTCCAGCATTCGATGTAGATTCGCTCTGCGTCTTTGCCATTAGTTGAATTAATCCACTGATTGAACGAGATTCCCATATCTACCCATTTTTGGCGGCGAGCATTTTGTGCGATTAGGAATTTTGGATGGATTTCCCAAGCGGTTTTGTACTGATCTAGGATATTTTTTGGAATTTCTTTGATTTTTTGGATTGAGCCGTTTGCTTTTTTGATCTTCGCAACAATCGCGTCTGTCCATAGATTATTTTTGTCCAAAACATCTACAAGTTCCTCATTAATCATAACATACTTGCCTGTCATTCCGACTTCGGTGAACACATTAGAATCCCACGGTTCAATCGATGGAGACACACCTGCGAGGTAGGATATTGTACGAGTTGGAGCGATTGCCATTACTTGTGAGTTCCTTAGACCATTTAATTTTATTTTGTTTGCCAAAAGATCCCAAGACATCATTCTAGGATTATCCAGTGGAGTTGTGGTGGTGATTCCACGGTCGATTATAGAGGTTTGGAAGTTGTCAATTGGCATAATTCCCTTAGACCAGTCTGAACCTTCGAAGGTTGAGTAAGCTCCTTTTTGGGTTGCTAGGTTCGCGGATTCATCGAGTGAAATATAATTAATAAACTCAAAAATCCAGTCGTTCAAATCTGTAGTTACATCCGATTCAATCGGTAATTCTAGCTTTTGGAGCATAGTTTGCATTCCCATAACTCCTAGCCCGATTGGTCTATGTCTAGTATTGGCATTCTTGGCTTCAACAGTCGAATAAAAGTTAAGATCAATAACATTGTCAAGCATTCTAATTCCAGCCCTAACGGTAACTTCTAGCTTTTTCCAGTTGATTCTCTTGTAGATATTATTAAATTCAACGCCATAATTATTACTTGGTACAGTTTGCTCAAATTCCGATTCCAAAACAAATTGCGAAAGATTAACCGACGCAAGATTGCAAACTGCAGTTTCGTCCTTGGAGGTTGGTAGTAGGATCTCGGTACAAAGGTTAGAATTATTAACAACTCCGACGTGTTTTTGGGGGTTCATAATATTGGACGGATCTTTGAAAGTTATCCATGGATGTCCGAAGCCTTTACCCAGCAGTCCTGTGAGCATTTCTTCCCACAGTTTGCGTAGTGAAATAACTTCTTTATCCACACTGTCATCGCTCTCATATTCTACATACTTAGCTTCGAATTCTGAGCCGTACAGTCCGTGAAGTTTAGGAGCTGCAGACGGTGAAAAGAGCGTCCATTTGTCATTACCTTCAATCAATCTCTTCATAAACAAATCAGGAATCCAAGCCACAGTGTGGATGTTGGGACAACGGCGATTCTCATCAATCGTAACGTACTTGGTAGCTATGAAGTCAAAAATATCACGATGCCAAACTTCCAGATAAGCAGCCACGGCTCCCTTGCGAACTCCACCTTGATTGACAGCTGCAGCACTTGAATCTAGGACTTTTATGAATGGAATTAGACCAAGACTTTTGCCATTAGTTCCTTTGATCAAGCTTCCCGTAGCTCGAACATTAGTAAAGTCAACCCCGATTCCACCAGCGTACTTGGATAACATTGCGATGTCCGAGTAGGTTTTGTAAATATTCTCTAGATCGTCATCGACTGTAAGTAGGAAACAACTGGAATTCTGGTTGCGAACACGTCCAGAGTTAAGTAAAGTTGGAGTAGACGATAGCAGAAGTTGAGTGGACAAAATATCATAGAATTCAATGGCTTTGAGTTCCTTAATATCCCCTTCCATCATCGCCAGTCCCATCGCCACACGCATCAACCAAAACTGCGGAAGTTCGAAGACTTTTTGGGGGTTAGTATTGGTTTTGAGAACATATTGCTTGTAGACTCTAGCCATTGCAGGCTCTTTGAACAATTCATCTCGTTCTGGTTTGATGGCTTTTTTGATTACATCTAGGTCAAAGTCCAACAATCTGTCGTCCAATAACCCATACTCAATTCCCTTGCTGAGATAGTTCTGGAAGTCTGTAACATACACTTCGCTATAGAAGTTTTCTAGTTCATACACAGATTGCCCAAAGACTTCCTTGTACATTTTTTGGAGCATTAGACGCGCGGCAAGGTAGCTATATTCGTAGTGATTGGTGATATTATTAGAGGCGGATTTGGTGGTCAAAGTTATAATTTCTTCGGTGGTAATTCCACTGTGAAGTAGGCTCACGGTTTCTTTGAAAATTCTTTTGATGTCAACTTTGGTTAGCCCACGCGATGCGAAGATTAGTGATTCGGCAATTTTGGAAGTATCTAAGGTTTTAAGACCTTTGGTGGTTGTAACTTGGATTTTGAGGCTGGAATTAGCAATCTGGACTTCTTCATCGAGGAAGTTTTTGGGTAAAGTTTGGTTAAGTTGGTTGTTGTTCATATTTTGTGTTTCAGTTTTTGGGTCAAAATTTGTATTTGTTTCTTGAGTGTTTGGGTTTTGAGGCATAGTTTTGTTGGATGTGTGGCTTGAAGGAATTTTGGTTGGGGCAAGATTGAGTGTGGACATATGGGAAGCAAGGTGTTAAAACATATAGAAAATTTTTATTTTTGGTTAAAGTTAATTTCACACTGTCATTCTGAACTCGTCGTGCCGTGGCTATCGTCGGAACAAGTCCGACTTGCAACCCTGTGCTTTTCAGAATCTAAAATGGTTGTTTTTAAATTTTTAGTAAATTTTTAAGTCTAATTATTTCTAAATTGTTTTATATAAATAATCCAACTATCAAATTAAATTCCAAGTAAAGCATTATTAGTCTACTTTTTAGATCCTGAAACAAGTTCAGGATGACAAGACGAAGTTTTTGCTCAAGATCTGGGGGATTCTTTGCGATGCTCACAATGACAGCGTATTGGATGGAACTAATACACCTCTATATAGGGGTCAAGCGTAGTTTGGGGGTTGTTGCTGTTTACCTTGAACAACAGGGGATTCTTCACATTTGTTCAGAATGACAACCCAAAATAAAAACTAAATTTTGAACAAAAAAAGTACAGCTTACGAGGTTGTAAAACTGTTATTAAAAAATTTATAATTTATATTGTTTTGTGGTACTACTATTTTTTGCTTTGATAATCAACGAATTAAAGCTAATTATCTTGTAAAAAACTATAAATATATATTTAACCTACTATATATGGTATGTACTAATTATTTTGAATACTACATATTAGGTTATGTATAAAGAATACAGTTTATTTTTTGGTTTGTCAAGTCTTTTTTAACTGTAATTTTGAGTTTACTTGAACGCCAAAGCATAATTTGAACTTTGGCTTGTTGTTATTCTATTTTTTTTATTACTAAAGAATTTTTCTGCTTCAAAGTTGCTTTCTAAGATTCAATTTTATTTATCAATAACACACGCTTCAATTAACCCCAAAAATAGTGGATGAGCCTTGGTTGGGCGACTGAGCATCTCTGGGTGCGACTGAATTCCGATAAAATAAGGATGAATCGTAGAGTCTAATTCCATAATTTCTGGCAAAAAGTCTTGCTTACCTTCGCCGTTGTGGTAGTTGAACTTGCCACTGACTTTCATTCCACTTTGAGCTAATATTTCCAAATACTTGGTCTGAACTTCTAATCTATGGCGATGTCTTTCAGTAATCTTTGAAGTCCCAAAAAGCTGACTCGCCAATGTTCCATCTACAATTTCGCATTCGTAGTTACCGAGTCTCATCGTTCCACCTTTTTTGCTAATATTTTCTTGGCCTTGTATATAGTCGATTATAATGTCAAAGTCTTTTTGTTCTATACTCTCCTTAGAATCCAACATTTCCGCACTTATTGCCTTGAGTCCACAGACATCTCTGGCGAATTCCACGACTGCCATCTGTAATCCGAGGCAAATTCCAAGAAAAGGTTTTTTAGACTCTCTGGCGAACTTGGCGGCTAGAATCTTGCCTTCCATTCCACGATTCCCGAATCCTCCCAGTACCAAGAATCCATCGCAATCTTTCATTTTAGACAATGTTTCTGAATCTTGGTTCTCTATATCTTCGGCGGCGATAATAATTGGTTCCACTTTACAATTGGCATAGAATCCAGCAATTGCAATCGACTGCATTACAGAATAATCGGCGTCTCCGAGCTTGGAACCATACTTTCCGACTACGCCGAGTTTGACAGTTGGTACATCTTTATCCAAAATCTTACCACCGTTTTGGAAAAATTGTGGAAGCGGTTTTGAAAGTGTTTTGTCAGAATTAAAATCTCCAAAGTTATATTCTAGAACATCATCAAAATTCTTAAGAATCTGGTTCGCAGGAAGAACTGTAGCCAGTAGATCATAACCCAGCCAACCCCAAGAACAGCCAATAATTTTCTTTTTATCCATAAAATCCTGCAATTCTACAACATCGCTGATCGTATCCGTGAAATAAAAACAATCTCGAACATCAACATTCCATAGCTTAGCAACTGTGGCAACTTTGTCGTCTTTGTACAACGAATCTTCGCAGGTAAGAATCGCATCGAACTTAATTCCGAACTGAGTTTCAATTTCTCTACAGATTTTGGTTACGTACACGCTTCCTCCACTACTAACAACCGCCAATTTGGTATTTTTGAGATTACTAATATTCTTGATAAAATCAGTAAAGATAGAATTGTAATGTTTGGCTGTTAAATCTGAAATATCTAGACTTCTTTGAAGTTTTATTCTATATTCTTCATCACTTAATTTTTCTTTTTTGGTGTGAAAAGTTTTAGAAAAATGTTTAATCATAAGTTTTCTATATACTTCTCTGTCAGTTGTTCCAAAATATGGCTCTTGAATAACCATATCAAGATTATTCTCAATATTTCTTGCCAGAACTCCATCAAAATCAAAGATTAAATGTTTAGTTTTTTGATCTAAATTATTATTAGAACTTCCTACGAATTCTCGTAATCTTCCCATAACGTTACTCTTATAAAAATGGCTCGGAACGGCATAAATCGAGTCTAGATCAGGCATAGGAATCACACAATCAGACTCAACATTACCGAACAAGGCTAGTTTGTCCAACTGTTCTATACTAATATCATGGCTGGAGTTTTTTTCGTACCTCGCGACTAAAATGTCAGGTTGTAGACCAGTTCGTAGTAACTCGCGAAGGCTGTTTTGGAATGGTTTGGTTTTGTACTCGCCGCTACAGCCTAGGAACGGTACATATCCAAGGTGAAAGTGGAGAATTTTGTCTTTGAACTCTTGTCTGAACTGACGAATCGCCTCGAGGAATATCTCGCCTTCCATATCTCCAGCACTACCTCCAATCTCAATAATTCTGACGTCAATCTGCTGACAGTCTCTAACGAAACATTCCTTGATATAGTTGGTAACGTGTGGAATCAACTGCACATTTTTGCCAAGAAAGTCTCCACGGCGTTCCTTGTCCAATATATTAGAATAAATCTTACCAGCCGTAACAGAAGATATCAAAGTCAAATTAGTATCCAAAAATCGCTCGTAATGCCCAAGATCCAAATCGCATTCGGTTCCATCTCCGAGCACAAAAACCTCTCCATGTTCAAAGGGAGACATAGTTCCCGGATCCACATTCAGATAAGGGTCGAACTTGATTGCATCGACTCGATAACCATTATTTTTGAGTATTAAGCCGACCGAAGCTGCGGTAATTCCTTTGCCAAGGCCGCTGACAACACCACCTGTAACGAAGATGAATTTGGTTTTGATTGTAGAAGTTTTTTTGGTAATATTGGTATCCATATCATAATATTAAAACAAATAAAAAGCTCTTTGTCAAGGCAAAAAACATATGTTGAGAGATTTAATCGTAAAATCAATTGATTCAAATACAAATATCAAAAAATTACCCAAAAAAAATTACCTCAAGCTGAATTTGAGGTTTTGTTGGATTCTAGAATTATGCTGGTGGTCTCTGCGAGAGTCGAACTCACAACCTTTTCCTTAGGACGGAACTGCTCTATCCAATTGAGCTAAGAAACCAAGATTTAATTTCCCCAAACCCATATGAACTTTGACTGACTTTTACTCAAAAATACTTTGAAGTAAAGTAATTTATTTATTTTTTGAAAGGTATTTTGTAAAAGTTGAAAGTGATATTGGTATAACAGCTTATTTAGTTTACTTTTTTGTTTAACTTTGGTCAAGAATCAACCTGGACTTACATAAAAATACAATAGATTTTTTTATTTAGCAATCTCCATTTTGAACTGACTATTTTATCTTTATCGACCTCTAATAAAGATTTGGTTTAGAATCTTACACCTTTCCCTCTAATAGATCCTCCATGAATTCCATAATTCCCTTGAGATTCTCAGGATAATGATCGGTGTCTGGGAAGTCTAGATTGATAATCTTATTATATACAATCGGGATTATTTTTTGAAGTTTGTCTATATTTTCTGGTTCAATAAATAGCTCTAGTGTGGAAGGTTCTAACTCATAATTGTCCACGAATTCTAGCACGCCTTGATCTACGCAGTATCGACCATAAGTTCGAGAGTTTTCGATTAGGAGTTTGTAGAATTCTAATTGAGTTCGGTACGACCAAGCCTTGATATCTTTGTATGGAGCGAAGTTTTTCCACTTGATTGGTGAGCCTGTTTTGTAGTCGGTTACAATTATTTTGGAATCTGCAATGTCAATTTTGTCTAGTTCTCCTTTGATTTTAGCACCACCGATTGTTACGTCTTCATGAGCGAAGTTCACGGCAACTTTGGATTTTATGTCAAAACTAGAATTCCCATAATATTCTTGCAGTCTTTTTTGACCAACGTTGAGATAATCTTGATAATATTCCGTGTCCAATCCTTGAGATCGAAGGGCGAATTCGTAGAATCCTAGGAGTTTATTGAGATTTGGTTTTTCGGCAATTTTTCCAGGAGTATTTTCTTTTTGCCAAAATTGATAAAACCTTGTAATTGCCTCGTGAATTGCCGTTCCATATTTGGATTTTGGGTTCTTGGAATACGGAAACCTTAACAGATTATTCTCCAAAAAATACTTCGGTCCACCTTTGGTAATATCCAAAAAATTCGTAAGATGAGTTACAGAAAGCTTATAATTACTGAGCTCTTTGGCAAGTAGATCGCGGTAGTCAATTTTTAGCATTTTGATCATTGCCTGGCTCTGACTGACTTTATTATTACTAAGAATTTCGGCTCTAATATCTAGGTTATCTTGTTCAAAATTTGGTTCAAATTCATCTTCAGCAATCCCAGAATCCTCTCCCAAAAAATCAATTGGAAGTTCAGGTTTGGAGTTTTCGTTGAGTTCATAACCTGTAAGAATTGCATTGTGCTTGGCACGAGTTACGGCCACGAAGAATAGCCTCACAAAGTCGTCATAATCTTCCTTGGAAGCGGTACGAAGATTCATCGGCAGAACTATCATATTAGAGCCACTTTTGGCTTTTTGCCATTCGCTTTTTTGGCAATTGACTATGAATACATACTCGAATTCTAATCCTTTGGAACTGTGTACCGTCATTAGATTGACGCAATTAGTTGGGTTGTTGAAGGGAGAATTGTCGATAATTGGGATTTTATTCTTAACTAGATTGTCTAGGATTTTGACACTAGAACTTACGCTATAATCACCATTATTATAATCACGAATTGTTTGGATTAGCTTGCGGAGGTTGGAAAGGAGCTTGATATACTCCACTTGATTCTTATTATTATCAAAATAAAATTGCTTGTACTTGGATTGGAAGATCGGCTGGAATGTTTCAACTTTAGATTCGTTTTTTTGATTTTCTGTAGTTTCCAAATCGTCGTCTATATCAATGTTTTTGTGCAAACTATTACTAAAATTATCCACACCAATAAGCTCATCAATTATTGTTTCAAAAGTAGAATTCAGACTTTTTTGGGCGATGGAGATGAGCCAGTTAAGGATTGATAGGGAATGACTACTACCCCCAAAATCCTGCGAATTTTGACCCCTAGATAGGGGTACTTTTTGAGTTGAAGTTTGTTCTTGAAATACCCCGTCGACTTCGTCGCCACCCATTTTTTGTCGTGTCGAGGGCTTTGACTTGGGAGACCCAAGCCTCCACTTCTCATCAAAAGGGGAATTACCCCCTCCGTCAACCATGTTGACACCTCCCGTGGGAGGACTTTTCATTATTACTTCGCTCCAGAGTTTGGGTCGTGAGATTACTTTGCCATTAATGATGGTCTCAATCCAATTATTGCGAGCTTCTAGCGAGATCTTCCATAATTCATCGGAGCTAACTTCCAGCCATTCGAATCCTAGGATTTTGGGTAGATAAACATCAGCTTCCATAGGATTAAGCAGAATTAAATCAACGAACTTCAACAGAATTACCAATTCTTCAATATGTTTTTGGGTTAGGATATTTTCTTTTTTTTCGTAGGCAAAAGGAACATTATTGGCAAGTAGTGTCGTTGAGATTTTTTGGAGAGTTGGGTGCTTGCGACTGAGAATGGCGATCTCTTGAGGTAGAACTCCTTGATTTAGTAGACTTCGAATCTTGAAAGCAATCCAGTGATTTTGTTCCAGCTCGGTTGGTAGGAATTTTTGGGTAACGGACATTGTATTGATTTTTATTTGTAAGAAAATTTGTAAGAAAATATATTTTAATTATCGCTTTTTTGAGGTACTTTTGTCAAGATTTGGTTTTTGACACTAAGACTTGCAAATAGTCGAAAGTTGTAGTAATCTTAAAGATATGCCAGAAGGATTTAACCCAAGCAATGAAAATCAAAAATATTTAGAACTCCGAAAAGCTGCTAAAAGTTTTGCTTATTATGATACACCTAACCCACTCCTAATTACCCCATTAATTCAAAGGTTTTGATAATTTTTTCATAAAAATTGAGGCAGGTTGAAGCTAGTTTTAGAATATTGT